>NZ_JBTREW010000003.1:0-320889 GCF_054823925.1 Bacillus sp. F9_6S_D1_P_5
GTACGTTGTTCAACTATAGAGCGAAGCTTTGCGGATGCCAAAGAGCTACATGGCTACCGCTATGCCCGGTTTCGAGGGCTGAAGTCTGTTCAAATACAAGCTTACCTCACCGCTGCTTGTCAAAACATGAAAAAAATAGCCCTCCATCTAACCAAAAAGGGGTTAGTGGCGGGCTATTTTTTTCATGTTTATGATTTTATATGGTTTTCTTTCATTAAAATCATAAATATTCCAGAGTGTTGGGAACCCTAAAGGGTTTCCCAACACTCTGAAAATAACCTCCTCTAGATGAGGAGGTTATTTCACATTCTCTCTTCTTTTCCCATACTCTTTTTCTTGCTTCGTTCCAAAACCGTCCCCATTTGCGACGATTTGATCTGTTGGAGCAACTATGCTTTCAGCAATTCTCCATTCTCCTCCTTGTTGAATAAACACTTGCATAAAATAATTCATACCATTTAACTGATACGAATTTTCTTTTTTCACTTCATAACGAGCTGCAACATAATACACTTGCACATTCTCAGCCTCAAACTTAGAAATATATTGTGATAATCTCGGGATATACTGTGACGCTTTTTGAAGTGGCAGTTGTTTTACTTTTACAAGAGAAGACTTTGTTACATTACTAATCGTATCTTCATGCCGAATGTTATCACTATGATGAAATAAAATAGCATTCTGCATTGAGCGAATCCATAGTTTTGAATATAAAACAGGTTGCTTATTTGAAATATGTTGTAATTCTTTTTGAACGACTTGAAGGGGCGTAGCGGCATCCGCGAATTGATTAAAGCAGAAAAAACTTCCAATCATAATGAAAAGCGTACAAATACGTTTCATAAATTTTCACTCCGATTCTTTTTAATTAAAGTATTGGAGTATCAAAATGTTTTTATTCAAAAGAAAAAGGATAGGAAAGCTTTCGCTTCCTATCCTCATTTATTATAATACGCGGCCAAATAGCTCTAATACCATTTCGATTTCTTGGTCGCTCCAACCTTTAAATCTCTCTTTATAATATTCTTTACGCACAGCTTCAAGTTTTTCAGTTACTTCTCTTCCGTGTTCTGTAATTTCTAGGTACACGATACGACGGTCTGAATTGGAACGCTTTCTTTCTACAAACCCTTTTCGTACGAGACGATCAGTAACAGCTGTAATATGACTGGAGGTTACGTTTACTTCACTCGCAATTTGCGAAGCCATCTGTGGACTGTTTAAAAATAAAGCGCGTAATACAGAAAATTCATTATATGGCATATGTTCTGCAAAACGTGTATTAATATCATTTTGTAATACACGTATCATCTTTCGAAATGATCCGGATAACTCTAAAATCAGTGTTTCTCTTTTTTCGTTCACTAGCCTCGTCCCTTTTTTATCATATTTACACATATTATAATCTATAAATACCCTCGTTGTATATGCTTTATTTCTCTAACATTCCCATTTATGTAACTTTTTCATACAAATTTCTTTTTTGTTCACACATATACATATAAATAAGGATGGTGATGGAACATGCAAGGTGGAATGAATCCTTATTTACACAACGTACGTACAACAAATACTGGTAAAGAAGCTACCATTACAGTGCAAGGTGAAGGTGTTGTAAAAGCAAAACCAAATGTTGTTATATTAACAATCGGTATTCGCACAGATCATAAAAATGTAAAACAGGCACAAGAGGAGAATGCAGTGCAATCAAAACAATTATTAGATGCACTGAAACAGCTAGGGATTGCCGAAAAAAATATAGAAACCATTTCATATACGATTACGCCACAGTACGAATATGTAAATGATAAAGCGTTGTTACAAGGATATCGTGTGGAACATTTGTATGAAATTACCGTTTTAAATGTACAAAAAGCAGGGGAAGTATATGATATAGCCGTTTCAAATGGAGCAAACTTAGCAAAAGGTTTACGTTTTCGAATATCTCACCCAAATAAATATTATGAGCAAGCTCTCATTCAAGCTCTACAACAAGCGGTAGAAAAAGCTCGTGCTATTGCGGGTACATACAATTTAAATATTAATCCTGTTCCACTCTCATTCGTTGAAGAATCTGCTCAATTACCACGAGAAGTTGCGTCCTTTGCTACTTTACATGCACAAGCAGCTCCTCCCATTCAATCGGGAGAATTAGAAATCATTTCAACAATACGAGCGATTTTTACGTATTTATAAATAATCTTATTTATAAGTAAACGTTATCATTTTCCTTGTTGTAAAAACATGATGTTCTGATATAATAAAGGACGGTGAGCTCTTACGAAAGAGATATCACGGGTGGGAGAGGGATATGAAAAAGAAGGTTTAACATGAAAGGAATACTTGAAAGAACATTTAAATTAGGTTTACACGAAACATCACCAAAACAAGAAGTTTTAGCTGGAGTTACGTCATTTTTCACGATTGTATATATTATGATTGTAAATGCGTCAATTTTATCCGATGCTGGCATTCCTCTTGAAGCTGGAATTTTAGCAACTGTTTTCAGTTCATTTGTCGGATGTCTGCTCATGGCATTTTGGGCAAATGCACCTGCTATTCTTGTCCCTGGTATGGGTGTAAATGCATTCTTCACGTACACTGCTGTGCATACGCTCGGATTATCTTGGCAGGAAGCATTAGCAGCTGTCTTCATCTCTGGTATTATTTTTGCAATTGCTGCGTTTACACCAATCGCTCGCGTGCTTTCAGTATCGATTCCAAAGTCATTAAAGGAAGCTATTACTGTCGGTATCGGATTATTTTTAGCATTTATCGGATTGCAAAAAGGTGGTTTAGTCGTTTCGAATCCAAATACTGCTGTTGCAATGGGTAAATTAAGTAACCCTGTCGTTCTTGCGACCGTGCTTACTCTTATCGTTGCACTTGTATTGTTTATTCGTAACGTACGTGGAAACTTTTTATGGACGATTGCAATAGGAACTGGTATTGCATGGCTATTTGGTCTTGTTGATACAAGTCAAATCGGAAATAGTTCATTCTCATTCGCTAATTACGGCGATGTGTTTGGAGCTATGTCATTTGGCAAACTTTCTTCCTTACCGTTTTGGATTGCAACATTCTCCTTAAGCATGGTGCTTATTTTTGAGAACATGGGACTTCTGCACGGTTTATTAGAAGATGACCGTAAATTCCCACGTGCTTACCAAGCCAATGCAATTTCAGCAATGACATGTGGTCTATTTGGCACAAGCCCTACCGTATCAACAGTAGAGAGTGCTGCAGGTATTACTGCAGGCGGAAAGACAGGTCTGACGTCTATCGTTACAGGGCTGTTATTCTTTGCATCACTATTTGCACTTCCGTTTGTCAAACTAATTCCTGATAGTGCCATTGCACCAATCTTAATTATTATTGGCGGCCTGATGATTACAAGCATTCAACAAATTCCTCTGAACGATTTTTCAGAAGGATTTCCAGCGTTCTTAATTATCGTCATGATCCCGCTCACATATAGTATCGCTGATGGAATTGCGTTCGGATTTATCGCTTATCCTATCTTAAAAATTGCTCTTGGAAAGCGTAAAGAAGTCGCACCGTCTATGTATATCGTTACATGCTTATTCTTAGCCATGTTCGTATTACATGCTATTGGTTAAGTAAAAACACCGAGGAATTTTCCTCGGTGTTTTTTACTTAAACCATCCTTTTTTATAAAACCAAGCCATCATGCCACCGCCAATTAGCGCCATTAGAAGTAGACAAATAAAATAACTATATTGTCCACCAAGCTCTGGCATATGCGTAAAGTTCATTCCATATACTCCCGCAATAAATGTTAATGGCATGAAAATAGTCGAGAATACAGTTAATGTTTTCATAATGTTATTCATATGATGTGAGTTTAATGAAAAATAGCTATCTCGAATATCTGCCGTTAACTCCCGGCTTGCTTCAATCATTTCTGTCAGTTTCAGCAAATGATCATGTATATCTTTAAAGTAAATCTCATGATCACTTATACCGTAAAAACGAGTCGAATTTAAAATACGATACAATAAATCACGCATCGGAATGATTGTGCGCCTTAGCTTCGATAAATCTGCACGTATATCAAATACTTCTTCTAGTACACTTCCTGCTGTCTCACCCGTTAAATTATCATCAATTGCATTTAAATGATCCTCAATGTAATATACAGGCGCAAAATAGTCATCTACAATTTGGTCAATAATAGTATGAGCTACATGCAAAGGACTGTTTTTAATACGCTTCTTTTCTCCAAGTGTTTTCCATACTCTTTCGATTGCATTGTTATGAGAAAAGTGGAAAGAAACAATATAACGATCACTAATAAATAAATCGATCTCATGCGGTTCTAATCCATCCTCACCAAATGCATGAAGAACTAAAAAGTTATATCCATCATAAAAATCAACTTTTGGCCTCTGTACATATTCTATACAGTCTTCAATTGCAAGGGGATGGAACTTAAAATGGTCTTGCAAAATGTATGTATACTCTTCTTTCGTTGGCTTATATAAATCTAGCCAATACCATACAATATGGTCTTTCTTTGTTTCCTCTAACGAAACATCATATAATACTTCATCTGCTTTTGTTATTGCACAAATTCTAATCATAATTTCACCCATTATTATTATAAACAAAAAATAGTAAAAAAAGCCAAGGAGAAATACTCCCTGGCCCTTCTTTATTATTCAGTAACGATGCCGTGCACTAATGTTGGTGCATCTACATGCTCTTTAGAGATCTTCATGTTCTCATAAATTTTTGCTTTTACATCTTCCACATTTTCACGGTTTGCGTAGATGGTAACAAGGGATTCACCTTTTTTCACGCTGTCCCCTACTTTTTTGCGAAGCATTAAGCCAACTGCTAAATCAATTTCAGATTCCTTCGTCGCACGTCCTGCTCCTAAAAGCATTGCTGCTGTTCCGATTTCATCTGCAACGATTTCTGATACATAACCGTCTTCCTTCGCTTCTACTTCAATTTTAAACTGTGCTTGTGGTAATTTAGAAGGATCATCAACAACAGATGCATCGCCGCCTTGCGCTGATAAGAACGTTTTAAATGATTCTAGCGCTTTACCGTTGTTCATTACTTCAATTAATTTCTCACGTGCATCTTCTAAAGATGAAGCTTGTCCAGCAAGGTATACCATTTGACTTCCAAGCGTTAAACATAACTCTTCTAAATCTTTTGGTCCTTTACCTTGTAATGTATCAATTGCTTCTTGTACCTCAAGTGCGTTACCAATCGCCTCACCCAGTGGTTGACTCATATCAGAAATAACAGCCATCGTATTACGGCCAACGTTATTACCAATGCGCACCATTGCTTCCGCTAAACGTTTTGCATCTTCATCTGTTTTCATAAATGCACCTGCTCCAGTTTTTACATCAAGAACAATTGCATCTGCACCAGCAGCAATTTTTTTACTCATAATTGAGCTTGCAATAAGCGGAATTGAGTTTACTGTTGCTGTTACATCACGAAGTGCATACAATTTTTTATCCGCAGGTGTTAAGTTTCCACTTTGACCAATAACTGCGATTTTGTTTTCATTCACAAGACGCATAAATTCAGCATTTTCGATTTCAACATGGAATCCTGGAACTGCTTCTAATTTATCGATTGTACCACCAGTATGTCCTAGACCACGTCCAGACATTTTTGCAACCGGTACACCTAAAGCGGCTACTAATGGACCTAATACAAGTGTTGTTGTATCACCAACGCCACCTGTTGAGTGCTTATCTACTTTTACTCCTTCAATAGCTGATAAGTCGATTGTATCACCGCTATTTACCATTGCCATCGTTAAATCAGCACGTTCTTGATCGTTCATATCTTGGAAGAAAATTGCCATTGCAAGTGAACTTACTTGATAATCAGGAATATCACCATTCGTATATCCTTCAACAATAAAGTTAATTTCTTCTGTCGTTAATGCATGTCCGTCACGTTTTTTTGCAATTAGGTCCACCATTCTCATTGTGAGGTCACCCCTTCATTTGTTTTACGATTGCTTTTACTAATGCTAAGAAATTAGCTTTAACACGTTCTGTCGTTTCGATTACTTCATCGTGGTGAAGCGGTTGATCTAAAATACCAGCTGCCATATTTGAAATACAAGAAATACCAAGTACTTTCATACCAGCATGACGCGCTACAATTACTTCCGGTACTGTTGACATACCAACTGCATCTCCGCCAAGTGTACGAAGCATACGAATTTCAGCAGGTGTTTCGTATACAGGACCTGTCATTCCAACGTATACACCTTCTTGTACTTTAATATTTAAGTCCGCTGCAACTTGTTTCGCCATTTCGCGAAGCTCTACTGTATATGATGTAGACATATCAGGGAAACGTACACCCATTTCAGAATCATTTGGTCCGATTAATGGATTTGTACCCATGAAGTTAATGTGATCTGAAATTAACATAAGATCGCCTGGTTCGAATGATGTATTTACACCACCAGCTGCATTTGTTACAACAACTGTTTCTACACCTAGTTCCTTCATAACACGAACTGGGAATGTTACTTTTTGCATGTCGTATCCTTCATAGAAATGGAAACGTCCTTGCATTGCTACTACTGTTACACCTTGAAGTGTACCAAATACTAGTTGGCCTGCATGACCTTCTACAGTTGATACAGGGAATTCAGGGATTTCACTGTAAGGTACTGTTACTGCGTTCTCGATTTCATCCGCTAATACACCTAGTCCAGATCCAAGGATTAGTCCTACTTGTGGTTTCTCTTGAAATTTCTCTTGTAAGTATGAAGCTGATTTTGTAATAAGTTCACGATTCATTTGTTTATCCCCCTATTTCTTTAGCTCGTTTAAGAAGCTTGTTCCGTATTCTGGCATTTTCACACCGAAGTTCTCTGCTACAGTTGCACCAATATCAGCAAATGTTTGACGAAGTGGTAACTCTTGTCCGCCTTCTTTCATGCTTGGGCTATATGCTAATAACGGTACATATTCACGTGTATGGTCAGTACCGTGGTGAACTGGATCGTTACCGTGGTCTGCTGTAATTAATAATAAATCATCTTCTTTTAGTTTTTCGAATACTTCTGGAAGACGTGCATCATATTCTTGCAATGCTTCTCCGTATCCTTGTGGGTCACGACGGTGACCAAATAGTGCATCAAAGTCAACTAAGTTTAAGAAGCTAAGACCTGTAAAGTCCATATTTAATGTATCTACAAGCTTATCCATTCCATCCATGTTCGACTTCGTACGAAGCGATTCAGTTACCCCTTCACCATCATAGATGTCAGAGATTTTACCGATAGCAATTACATCGTAGTCACTATCTTTTAATTCATTCATTACTGTACGGCCGAATGGTTTTAATGCATAATCATGACGGTTTGGTGTACGTGTGAATTTCCCTGGTTCTCCAACGAATGGACGAGCGATAACACGACCTACCATGTACTTCTCATCTAACGTTAATTCACGTGCAATTTTACAAATTTTATATAATTCATCAAGCGGCACTACTTCTTCGTGTGCTGCGATTTGCAGAACGCTATCAGCAGAAGTGTAAACGATTAAAGAACCTGTTTCCATTTGTTCTTGACCAAGCTCATCAAGAATCTCAGTTCCAGAAGCTGGTTTATTACCGATAATTTTACGACCTGTTTTTTCTTCTAATTCATCAAGTAATTCTTTCGGGAACCCTTCAGGGAACACTTGGAATGGTGTATCAATGTAAAGACCCATGATTTCCCAGTGTCCTGTCATTGTATCTTTACCAGTAGATTTCTCTTGCATTTTTGTATAATATCCAAGTGGTTTTTCTACTTTAGAGATGCCTTTCATTTCACGAATGTTACCAAGACCTAATTTCACCATGTTAGGCATTTGTAACCCATTCATATGTTCAGCAATGTGACCAATTGTGTCAGATCCTAAATCACCAAATTGTTCAGCATCTGGTGCTTCACCGATTCCAACAGAGTCCATTACGACTAGGAATATACGTTTATATTTATTCATAACTGCGACCTCCTATAAGTTCAGTTCTACTTCTTGTAGTATGTTCAAAACGCTATAAAGTGAAACTGTTCTCCATAAGAATTATCTTTCGTTCTCATTATCAAACAGTACTTCTTTAAATGATTTTCTAACCTATGTCGTTTACTTTGAAACGACTCAAAAACATTTCTAGTTTTTTCTAAGTCAGATGTCAGACATCTGATACTGATATCATAACATGTTTACGCTTTCTTTTTAATACATTTTCGTAGAATTTCTCATTTTCTTCACACTTCTATTGTAATCCATTATGCAAAGAAGTGCTAATGATTTTGTGATTTATTTCTTCATATAAAGTGAACTTTTAATCTCTCCTCAAATATCGAGATAAAAATAAAAAGCAGCTCTAAAGAGCTACTTTTTATTTTACTTCTACCGTTTCTTCTTTATGTTCATGCAGTTCACCTTTTTTAACGTGAACTTTCACTTTGTAAGAACCGTTTTCTTTGAAAGTATGTTTCGTTTCATACTCCCCTTTATTTCCTTCTTTCGCTGGAATAAATTCGTGTTTTTCAACACCATCTTTCCAAATCTCAAGTTGGACTTCAGCACCAGTTAATGCTTCTTCTTTTTGTTTTAAATGAACTTTCATTGTTGATTCAGCATTTGCTTTTATGTCACCAGCCATAAGATGGATCATTGTATCACTTTTATGATCGCCATGTCCTGCACCGTGATCACTATTTTCTTTTTTCGCATCTTCTACTTTCGCATTCCCTACAGCCACTTTTACTTCTGGCATAACATGCATTTCACGTGCATTTGTGTGAGCGATAATATGGTATACTCCATCCGTCTCGAACGTTTTCTCGACAGCATAAACACCTTTTCCTTTATGCTTACCATCTAACATCTCGTGCTTTTCGTCGCCAGCTTTCCAAATTTCAAACTTTACATCATCAGCATCCGTTACTTTTTCTTTTCCTTGTGTAACAAGTGCTTGTACTTCTGTTTTTTCACCAAGTTTAATTTCTTTCGGATTTGTTTGAACTGCTACTTTTACAGCTTCCAGTTTCTGTTCTTTTTTCGGTTCTTCCTTGTTTGTATTACAGCCAGCCAATGCTAGCATCGCGATAAATAAAGTCATAATAAGTTTTTTCATCATCATTTCCTCCTTCATACTTTATTTAGTATAGAGGAAATACATTGTAATATTCTAGTCTTCTGCTGAAAACAATGTACGAAATGTTTGTGAAGTTTCTGTGAAATACTTTAGCCTTTTGAATCTATGAAAAAAAGAGCATAGTAACTATGCTCTTGGATGAAACTGTTTATATACATCTTTTAATCTAGTTTTTGAAACATGCGTATAAATTTGTGTCGTTGAAATATCTGCATGTCCAAGCATTTCTTGCACAGCACGCAAGTCTGCTCCATTTTCTAATAAATGCGTAGCAAAAGAATGGCGCAACGTATGAGGTGTAAGCTCTTTTTCAATATTTGCTTCTTTCGCTAATCGTTTTAAAATTTTCCAAAAACCTTGTCTTGATAATCGATTCCCATGATGGTTTAAAAAGAGTGCATCTACTACTTTTTTACCCATCAATTCTCTTCTTCCCTTTTCAATATACTTTTGAATCGCTTCCGTCGCTAAACTTCCTAGTGGAATAATTCTTTCTTTATTCCCTTTCCCTATGCAACGAACGAACCCCATCGTTAAATGTACATCTTCTAAATTTAAGGCAATTAATTCTGAAACACGAAGTCCTGTTGCATACAGTAACTCTAGCATCGCTTTATCACGAACCCCAAAAGCACTCGTCATTTTTGGTGTCTGAAGTAACGCTTCTACTTCATCAACTGATAATACTTTCGGTAATTTCCGTTCTCCTTGAGGCGTCTCAATATGTACGGATGGATCGTGCTCTACCGCTCGTTCACGAAGTAAAAATTGGTGGAACGAACGAATCGATGCAATATGACGTGCTAATGTTTTCGAAGATTTCCCGTTTTCTTTTAAGTGCTGCAGAAAGTTAACAATGTGTAAGCGTGTCACTTCATGAAAACTTTTCGCTTGTTCTACATTTTGCAAATACTTTACATAACTTTTCAAATCACGTTCATAAGATACTACTGTATTTTTCGCTAGCCCTTTTTCGACAACCATATAATGAATAAAATCTTTTAATTGATCTTCCAATCTACACTACTCCCCATTTTCATAGAAAAACATCATTCTATTTACGAAAGCATCCTTTGCCGGCTCTTCATTCCCTGATACTTTTTCTACAGTCTCTTCTTTTGGCTTTTCATAACGATGATAGCTTTCATATTCTTCATTTATCCATAGTATAGCGAAATAAAACAAAATCGTACAACTTGTAAATAATAAAAATACTTTTATCCCATCAAAAGTTAATTTTAAAGCTCGGCGCATTGTAAATTCCTCCAAAATATAAGTTATTACAACATATGCCAAGCTTTCACCAATTTATACCTTATTTAAATAAAAAACCTCTTCCTAGTTAAATAGGAAAAGGTTATTTTTCATCCGTTTCATTTTCTTGACAATTTTTACAAATCCCATGGAATGTTAAACGATGATCCTTCACCTTAAAGCTCCAGTCATGTTCTACTTTCCTTTCCACTTCACCAAGTAAATCTTCTTGTATTTCTTGTACAGCACCACATTGTGTACAAATCAAATGATGGTGGAAACGCTGCGCACCTTCTTGGCGTAAGTCATAGCGTGAAACACCGTCTCCGAAGTTAATCTTATCGACAACTTTTAACTCAGATAATAGTTCTAAAGTTCGATAGACGGTTGCTAATCCGATCTCTGGCGACTTTTCTTTTACAAGGAGGTAAACATCTTCTGCGCTTAAATGATCTTCTTCATTTTCTAGCAGCACACGAACTGTTGCTTCACGTTGCGGTGTTAATTTGTAGCTCGCTGCATGTAATTGCTTCTTAATTCGTTCAATTCTTTCTTCCATTCGGTACTACTCCCTCCTCGCCACTCTTACACCATTATATCAGAAGAAGGGCTTCTGTCAAAAGAAAAACAATAAAAACAAATTGATAATTATTCTCATAAAGTATTTATTGTTTATTAATAGCCTCAACGACTTCTTTCATTAAAACTGGTGATGCATAAGCTTCTACACTAGAAGCAAGAGCTAACACCGCTCCAATGACAAGAAAGAAGCATGTGTAACGAATTAATAACGGTAATAGCGGCTCGGTTATTTTCCGAATAAATTGATGCCTAATCATGCGTAAGGAAAAGCTTGCCGCAATTGTTGTCATAACGAGAAATACTGGAATAATAATGAGGTTTTGTGGCAATACAGAAACGAATGCTAATAATAATCCATTCCATCCATGCTGACTGACTAAAAAACCTACTGTAAATCCGACAACTACTCCTTTTACAAATAATAAAATAAAAATAAGTGGCAAACCAATGATTGAAATCCCCAAAATCCAAATAAATCCAATGTATTTTAATTGCGAAAAGTAACTTTCTCGAAACATTTCGCTTGCAATAGCAAATTCTCCTTTAGAAACTTGTCCAAAAAAACGTTGTAAATAAAATGATAAATCTTGTTTTTGATTTAATTGTAGACTATTTACAAGTATGGCCCCAAATATGACTCCCATCAATAATAAAACAGCGTTAAATATATATAATGAAGAGTTTTCCTGTATGTGAGACATTACACGGTCTTGCCAAGTTTTTCTCCACATTTTTCTTCCCTCCGTTCACACTCTTACTAAAAATGTATGAAAGAAAGAAAAAAGTATGACGAATTAACATTGAAATTCCGCTCTACTTTGCTAAACTAAAAGTAGAGAATAGGAGGGATTTCTCTTGAAACCATTATTATTAGATTTTCCAACATTATTTCAAACTGAACGCTTACAAGTTCGTAAGCCATTTCCAGGTGATGGTGCAGAAGTGTATGAAGCAATCCAAGCTTCTCTAGAAGACTTAGTACCGTGGATGCCAATTAACGCTGAAACAGAAGAAAGTGCTGAAGAAATCGTTCGTAACGCTCACGGACAGTTTTTACTTCGTGAAACACTTGATTTTCACTTATACGATAAAGTATCGGGTACATTCATCGGAGCTATAACGCTCAAACCTGAAAACTGGGATATTCCAAAGTTTTCACTTCACTTCTGGCTGCATAGCGCTTATACAAAACAAGGCTATATGACTGAAGCGATTAAAGGCGCTATTCAATTTGCCTTTGATAAGCTAAGTGCTAGAAGAGTTGAAATTCGTGTTGATGCAACAAATACAAATGCATGTAACCTAGCAGAACGTTTAGAATTCATTCTAGAAGGTACAATGGAAAATGATTTCATAGCACCAGATGGTAGCTTACGTGATGCACGCGTATACGCAAAAATCAATTAAAAAACACTCGCCTTTGGCGAGTGTTTATTTTTGTAGTTGTAAATATTGTACTGCAAACATCGTCTTCGCATCATGAATACGAAGATCTTTCATAAGAGTAATCGCTTCTTCTAACGATACTTCCATCAATTCCACAAACTCATCTTCATCTAACGCAGCTTTATTTTCTTTCTTCGTCAAACCTGTCGCTTTATATACATATAAAATTTCATCTGCAAATCCTGGAGATGTATAGAAAGAAGTAATAAGCTCCATATTTTCACATACATATCCCGTTTCCTCTTCTAATTCACGAACTGCTGTCACTTCAGGTTTTTCACCAAGTTCTAACTTGCCGGCCGGAATTTCTATGATCGCCTTTTCAAGCGCTTTACGATACTGCTCAACAAGCACGATTTTCCCCTCATCAGTAATAGCAATAATAGCAACTGCACCAGGGTGATTTACAATTTCACGTTTACTCATTGCTCCATTTGGTAATACTACATCATCAACACGAACTTTTATAACTCTACCATCAAAAATCGGTTCAGTTTTTACTGTTCTCTCTGCAAGATTACTCATACTACTTCATCTCCCTGTTCTATTTCCTATTCTTTCCTCATACATTTTACCACAATGAAAGGAGCGTGATAGAAATGAAAGTTTATATTTTACCAAATCGCGTCACTTTAGTCGGAAAAGCATGGCAAATTCGCCATAAGCTAAAACAATATGGCAAAGAGTATACAACTGTACAAGAGTGGATTACAGCTAGTAAAAAGTAAAAGTTTGTCAACCTCTTTTCCCTTTCGTACAATAGGAGTAAGGAGGTTGACTTATGAAAAAACGTCAATTAGGAAACTCAGATTTATTTGTGACAGAAATGGGCCTTGGCTGTATGTCTCTTGGTACATCTGAAGCAGAAGCTATGCGTATTATCGATAAAGCAATCGATTTAGGAATCAATTTTTTTGATACAGCGGATTTATATGATTATGGATTAAACGAAGAATTTGTTGGCAAAGCATTAAAAGGGAAACGAGATCAGATTGTTCTTACAACGAAGGTTGGAAATCGATGGACAGAAGAAAAAAACGGTTGGTCTTGGGATCCTTCTAAAAATTACATAAAAGCTGAAGTGAAAGAAAGTTTACGTAGACTTCAAACTGATTATATTGATTTATATCAACTTCACGGCGGGACGATTGAAGATCCTATAGATGAAACGATTGAAGCATTTGAAGAATTAAAAAAAGAAGGTATCATTCGCCATTACGGTATTTCTTCTATACGTCCAAATGTCATCCGTGAGTATGCAAAACGTTCAAATATTGTTAGTGTACTAATGGAATATAGCCTTTTAAATCGTCGCCCCGAAGAATGGTTCCCACTTCTAAACGAACATCAAATTAGCGTCATTGCTCGTGGACCACTTGCAAAAGGAATTTTAACTGACAATAATGCAAGAAAGATAGAAAGGGTAAAAGAAAAGGATTACCTTTCTTATTCTTACGATGAATTATATGCGACACTCTCGGGTGTAAAAGAAATAACAAAAGAAAACTCCTTAACTGGAACAGCTATTCAATATTGCTTACATAACGAAACAGTTGCAGCTGTTATACCTGGTGCAAGCTCTATTGGGCAATTGCAAGAAAATGTACAGGCTAGTACACAAGTAGAGCTAACAACAGCAGAATATATACACATTCAGCAAATTGCTAAATGTGATACCTACGCTTTACATCGTTAAAAAGACGCTACCATACTGGTAGCGTCTTTTTATAGCGTATCATATTTATCAGGATTCGTTCCTACATGTAAATTACGATTTAACGTATTAATTTGAGTCATCTCTTCTTCCGTTAGTGAAAAATCAAAGATAGTAAAATTCTCCTTAATGCGAGATGGTGTAACAGATTTAGGAATCGTTACTACCCCGCTTTGAATATCCCATCTTAATATAACTTGCGCAGGTGTTTTATCATATTTAGTAGCAATGGCCTGAATAATCGGGTGCTCGAATACTTCTCCGCCTCTCATTAATGGGCTCCATGCTTCCATTTGAATTTGCTCACCTTGGCAGAAATTACGCAATTCAAATTGCGCTAACATCGGATGAAGTTCCACTTGGTTTACCATCGGCTTCACCTTACAATTTGGTAATAATAGTTCTAAGTGATGTTTATGAAAATTAGAAACACCAATTGCACGCACTTTACCTTCTTCATACAATTTTTCTAACGCTCGGTACGTATCGACATACTTCCCTCTTATTGGCCAATGTATTAAATATAAGTCTACATAGTCCATTTGTAATTTCTTTAAGCTTTTTTCAAACGCCGCAAGTGTTTCCTCGTATCCTTGATCGTCGTTCCAAACTTTTGTTGTAATAAATATGTCTTCTCTTGGAATCCCTGATTCACGAACCGCCTCTCCGACACCGCTTTCATTTTCATATACAGTTGCTGTATCAATCGAGCGGTATCCAACTTCTAACGCTGTTTTTACTGCTTGTTTTACTTCGTCGCCTTCTTTCGCTTTATAAACGCCTAGACCGATCATCGGCATTTTTACGCCATTATGAAGTGTAGTTGTTGGAATGTGCACAGTCGTCTCCCTTTCATTCTTACATTTTTTTATAAGCCACCACTTTATTTGAACAAGATTCAACCAAAAAGTCAAAACATATGTACAGTTTACATACTAATTTTATACACTAAAACGTGAACTCAATTATTCGCATTTCCTTCTCTCCATTCTTTCGCTTTTTCATCAACATTACGTACAAACTCAGTTTTCCCTTCCGAATATAACGTACCATCATATGTATACTTTTCAGCTAATTCTTTCTTTAAGGTTGCATATGCCTCAGCTTCTTCACAATGAGCCATCATGTAATCACGAAATGCTAAATGCCTTACTATTTCAGGATTTCCTCTTTCAAACACGTGTAAGTGATACGAGCGTTTTTCCTCAGTTCCATGAATAAAATAACGACGTCTTGAAATACCGTTTTCCCCTTTTGCGATATAGCCAAGCTCTATAAAACGTTCATTCCACCTATCTACTCTATCAATACTCTCTACTTCCATAATCATATCTATAATTGGTTTCGCTGCCAGTCCTGGCACTGATGTACTTCCAATATGATGGACTTTCACATTTTCTGGCATCGCGGCTTTTAATCTTTCGGCCTCCATGTGAAATTTTTCGTTCCAATGATTTTCATGCGGAACAACTACAATTTTTCTCATGTAAACTCCCCTTTTCTTACAAGCTCGTCAAAAAAATGACCAGTGCTATTCACTGATCATTTTTTGTATTATTTAAAGTCTTTCCAAGTAAGGCTACTTTCACTTAACAGTTCTTCAAATGATTTATTCTTTTCACGTTCTTTTTGTTCTTGGCGCTTTCTTTCCAGTTCAGCTGCCTCTTTTTCTTCTTCTCTCACTTGCAATTCTTTCTTCTTATTCTTTAATTGCTGCATGAGTGAATCATTTAATTGATCACCTAATGTAAGCGACTCTTTCTCTTGTTTATTCACTTGCGATTGTCTTTGCATTTGTCTTTGTTTCTTTTTCTTCATACTACTCACCTTTTACTTTTTTCTCCATTATAGTAGATACACAATGAACTCGACAATAAAAAAGGTTCTTTACTCTATTATTCACCTTTTGTAAACATGTTAATTTTTCGAAAAAACTAAATTTTTATATAGATATAATCCTATGAATCTATTAAAATTATGTCGTATGATGTCAGATTATAAAAAAAGGAGAAACCAATTATGTGGAAAAAAATCATTCCTGCTGTTGCCGTTTTAAGCACCATTACTTTTTCAACCGTATTTGCCGCTCCCCCATCCCAGACTCCAGCTGAACAAAACCGCTACATAGACGTACAAATGCTTGGTATTAATGATTTCCATGGACAACTAGATACTGTTAAAAAAATTAATAACAAAGAAGCTGGTGGCGCTGATTACTTAGCTACTTATTTAAAAGAACGTAAACAGCAAAACCCGAATACACTTCTCGTACATGCTGGCGATATTGTCGGAGCTAGTCCACCAGTTTCAGCGTTATTACAAGACGAACCAACGATTGAATTTTTAAATGACTTAAAATTTGATGTTGGTACAATCGGAAACCACGAGTTTGATGAAGGTATTGATGAAATGAAACGTCTCATTTACGGTGGATATCATGAGAAAACAGGCAATTTCAAAGGCGCAAACTTCCCTTATGTCGCTGCAAACTTCTATAACAAATCAACTGGCCGCTTATTTTTACCACCATTTACTGTAAAAATGGTAGATGGTGTTCCTGTAGGATTCATTGGCGTTGTTACAACTGATACACCAAATGTCGTGATGCCTACTATGCTTAAAAATGTACAGATCACCGACGAAGTAGAAGCAATTAATAAATCAACGCAACAATTAAAGCGTCTCGGTGTTAAATCCATCGTCGTCCTTGCCCATGTCGGTGGAACAACCGATGAGTCTGGCGTGACAAATGGCGACCTTACTCGAGTTGCAAATGAAACAGATCCGGAAGTTGATGTTATTTTCGGTGGACATAGTCACACGTATGTAAATGGTACTGTAAATAATAAACTAATCGTCCAAGCGAACTCTTACGGAACAGCTTTCTCAGACGTAGATGTAACAATTGATCGTAAAACAAAAGATATTGTAAATAAAAAGGCTGAAGTGATTACAACATATCATGAAGGTGTGGAACCTGATAAACAAGTAAAACAAAAAATAGATCAATATAAAGAAAAAATCGCACCACTTGTAAATGAAGTGGTAGGTAAATCCACAGCAGCTATTGACCGTAAACAAAATGATGCTGGTGAATCTACTCTTGGGAATGTAATTGCCGATGCACAGCGTCAAACGATGCAAGCTCAAATCGCACTTATGAACCCTGGTGGCATTCGAAATGACTTAGATGCTGGCGATATTACATGGGGCGAATTATACGGCATTCAACCTTTCGGAAACCAATTAATTAAAGTAGATTTAACAGGCCAAGATATTCGAGACATTTTAAATCAACAGTGGCAAAAAGGTACGACTCGTATGCTTCAAATTTCAGGTATTCAATATACTTGGGATGCCAATAAACCAAACGGTGAAAAGGTTACAAATATACGTTTAACAAACGGAGAAGAATTATCTCCATCTAAAACGTATAGCGTAGTTGCAAATGCTTTCTTAGCTTCTGGCGGTGACGGATTTGTATCATTTAAAAATGGGAAAAATGCAGAAACTGGTCCAAACGACTTTGAAGCGCTAGTCGATTACGTAAAACAATTAAAAGAACCAATTCAGCCCGTTATTGATGGAAGAATTCAAAAGGTAAATTAAGTAGTTTCCTAATATGCGATCCAGCTTTTTATTATAAAGGATACGCACTTATACTTACTTCACAATATTAGTAAAACCTAAAAAGGATACTCGTTCTTACAATGAACATAGTATCCTTTTCTTTAGTTATCAAAATGTGATGTGCTATTAAAATCATATTGTTGTAAAAATTGTTGTAGCGCCTCTTCTACAAGTTTAGATTTTTGAATTCCTTTCGATTCTGATAAAACGTCTAGTTTTGCTAATATTTCTTTATTAATAGAAAAGGTACGTTTCTTTTTCTCTGTACTTATACTCATAATGGGTGCAATTACTTCTTCTCTCTTTCTTAATAACTCATAAATACTTTGTAATTGCTCATAAATTAATAATTGATAATCTATTGTCGCATATTGAAGGGCTGTCGCTTCTTGGAGTTGTAAGTGACGTGGTTCTTCTCCATCCCCTACAAATATACGTTTCTTCTGTTCTCCATCATATTCGTACCCAATTACTCTTAGTTTCTTCGATAATGTATACGGGCTTATTTCAAGTCGTTTTGCTATAATAGCGATGGATTCACGTCTATTTAAACAATCTATAATTTCTCCAATCGTCACAATTTCCCTCCTCCCGTGTTGAAATGACACTAGTATGGTATGTTACAATGATTTTCTAACAGTATATGCAAAACGAATAGCCTGTGCGCTTCATACGATTTCAGAAAAGGAGGTTTTCAATATGCTTTTTCGTAGCTATACCCCACAGTTTTATAATGAAAATAAACAAATCATTCCTAATAGTATTGCTACGATGGAAAGCGTTATAATTAATGATCGAAAACAAACTCTCCTTATGCGCGGGCAAAACGTAGAGCAGCCTATTTTATTATGCTTTCATGGCGGACCGGGAATGGCACAAATTGGATTTATTCGGCATTTTCAAAAAGAATTGGAGAAACACTTCATCGTAATTAATTGGGATCAGCGCGGGGCAGGTAAATCCTTTTCAACGAAAGATTTCGGAGCAAATTTTACAATTGAACAATTCGTGTCCGATGCAAAAGAAGTGATTCAATATGTACTTAAAAAGTTCAATAAACAGAAACTATTTCTCGCTGGTCATTCTTGGGGAAGCATTATTGGGCTTAACATAGCACATCAATATCCACAGTATATCGAGGCTTACATCGGTATTGGACAGATTGTACATATGAAACAAAACGAAGAATTGCTATATCAGCATTTAATTCATTCTGCCAAAAAACATGATCATAAAAAAGCATTAGCTTCTCTTTTAAAATTAGGAAAACCACCATTTTTAGATACGAGACGTCTCATTATTCAAAGAAAGTGGCTTGGTACATTCGGAGGAGCAATCCAAAATGGATCTTCCTTTTCTTTCATACGAAAAGGCTTCTTTTCTCCCGAATATACGCTATTAGATTGGTTCAAGTTTCTGGCAGGAAATTTAAAATCTGGCGTTTTATGGGAAGAAATGCTAACAATTGATTTCTTTTCTTCTATTTCAAGTTTATCTATCCCGGTTTATTTTTGTTCTGGTCGCTATGATTATCAAACTCCTTATGCACTCGTTCAAGAATATTGTGATGTGATAGAAGCGCCCATAAAAAAGATGATTTGGTTCCCAAATTCAGCACATTCTCCCGATTTAGAAGAACCCGAATTATTCGCTCAATCTTTACAATCAATTAAACAAGAGCTAGCTTTTCAGCATTAGTAATAAAAGGCTCTTTTACATTTCATAGAAAACAAATTATAATAATATGTCGCAACTATGTATAAATATAGCAAGGCGCTTCATATTTACTTGCCTTAACACAATAAAATTTTGGGGAGATTACATTTATTATGAATGCTGTACTCGTCGCAGTAGCAGTTATGCTATTGCTTAGTTTGTTACGTGTCCAGGTCATTGTCGCCATCATTGTTGGAGCTTTAACAGGCGGAATTATCGGCGGACTCGGTATTTCAGAAACTATTAACACTTTTACAACTGGTCTTGGAAACAGTGCTCCAATCGCTTTAAGTTATGCAATGCTTGGCGGTTTCGCTATTTCCCTTTCCAAAACAGGACTTCCAGATGCCATGATTCAAACTGCATTAAAATGGATTGGCAATGAACAAGACACGAAAAAACAAGTTTATTCTAAAATACTTATTCTATTCATCATTTTAACGATGGCTTGTTTCTCACAAAATGTGATTCCTGTTCATATCGCTTTCATCCCCATCTTAATTCCAGCACTTTTAAAAGTATTAAATGAGCTGAAAGTGGATCGTAGACTTGTTACATGTATTATTACATTCGGATTGATTACTCCTTATATGTGGATTCCAGCAGGATTCGGAAAAATTTATCATGACGTATTGCAAACAAATGCTGCGCAAAGCGGTCTTACATTTGATGTCGCACTTATTCCAAAAGCAATGACTATTCCAGCTATCGGTATGATTATCGGATTATGTGTAGCGGTGTTCATTACGTACCGGAAACCTCGTACGTATGAAACAGAACAAATTCATACTACCGCAAATGAAATCGTTCCCTACACAAAAAGAAGCATTACTTTCGGATTATTATCTATCATCGCTACATTAACTGTTCAATTAGCAACAGAATCAATGATTTTCGGTGCTTTAGCGGGGATTATCGTCTTATCAGTAAGTGGTAGTCTACCTCTTAAAGAAGCAGATGCAATATTAACAAGCGGAATGCGCATGATGTCCTTTATCGGTTTTGTTATGATCGCAGCCGCTGGATTTGGCGCTGTCCTTCGAAAAACAGGACATGTTGAATCTCTTGTACAAACGAGTGCACATATAATTGGAAATAATAAACCGCTCGCTGCATTCCTTATGCTTGTGATTGGACTTCTCGTTACGATGGGAATTGGTTCATCCTTTTCAACCATCCCTATCTTAACAACAATTTTTGTCCCTCTTTGCATGCAGCTTGGATTTAGTCCAATGGCCACCATTGCAATTATCGGTACAGCCGGAGCGCTAGGCGATGCAGGATCTCCAGCATCAGATAGTACACTTGGACCAACATCTGGTTTAAATGCTGATGGTCAACACCATCATATATGGGATACATGTGTACCAACTTTTCTGCATTATAATATACCGTTACTTATATTCGGCTTTATTGCCGCTATTACATTATAAAAGGTGCGTTTTATACGCACCTTTTACTTTTTTATTTTCCGTTTTAATTGTTGCAACGCTATTTCCCCATTTTCTTCGACACAACTTTCAATTTGCAGGAATGACGGACCTACCCGCTCACTATCTATACTCCCGTTCAGCCCAATAATTTTCAATTTATCGGATATAGATATATTTAAATTTTTCGCTGCTCGAATTAACTCAAAAGTAATCTTATCACTTGAAGTTACAATTCCATCTATATACGGATAAGTTTGCAATAATGTAATAAACTGTTTATTCGTATACCCTTGTACACATACTTCTCGATAAGAGACTCCTTCCTCCCAAACAGCGTCTAGAAATCCTGATACGTGCTCTTCCATTTCTTCGCTATCTTCTCCCTCACCGAAATAAGCAAGAAAGTGACAGCCTTTTTCCTTTAATAAAGAAACCGCTCTTTGTCCACTTTCATAATAATTTGCATCGGATTTTTTTTCATCAATCACAACAAACGGAAGTGGCATTTCTCCTATACTTTTAAAAACGGATCTTGTCAAAATAACACCTGCAACGTTATTTTCCTTCAACATAGTTATGTATCTATCTTTATTCTCTATATTACAAATAATGGTTTGATATCCTTCTTTATATGCTATTTCCTCAATACAATGTAGCAAAGTGATGTTTGATGGTTCATATAAATTATCTACAAGTAATGCAATTATCGTTGAATTCTCTTTAAATAATGGCTTTGCTGTACTATTTGGCCTATAATGTAATTCCTCAATTGCTTCCTTTACTTGTTTTACTGTGTCCTCATGAACGTATCCTTTTTCATTAATAACTCGTGAAACGGTTGCGACTGAAACACCTGCCAATTTTGCAACATCACGTATAGTTGCCACATCGTCACCCCTTAATATGGTAATAGATTACAATTTTACGGTAACCTAAATTACAATATTCGTCAAGGTTAATAACTTATATTTCTGAAAATTGTTACATCATTACACTAAACTATATTCCAATTGAATTTCATGTAAAATCGGGATATTATCATACCCAATAAGCGGAATTTCTTTCTTTATTTTTCGTGCCTCTTCCACCGCATTCACATATAAATTTGTCATCAAAAAATTACGTTTTTGGTAAAAACGTAACGCATTCATATTGTCATTCGTTGTAATGAGCCAAACCCGACCGCACCGCTCTTCTTCTGCCATTTTTAATACACAATCTACAAGTTTTGTCCCTATTCCTTTTCTTTCTTCAAAGCTATCTAACGATACAATTTCGCACGTATTTCCGGTCACTTCATACGTTATAATTCCGATTATTCTGTCATCCGAGAGCGCAACAAATCCGGGCAACTCTTCTAATTGATGCCCCTTCCCACGTGAAACCATCAATGAACTCCCCCAGTTCTCACACATGAACATTCGGATTGTTTCTTTCATCGATGGCGTAATTTTTTGTATATACACCATTTCCTATTTCTCCCCTTTTCTATCATTGTGATACAATGTAAGTGTATCACATGTAACGGTATTTGGAGGATGAGGTAAAGTATGAAACGTTTTTTTGCAGCATTGTTTACTATACTAGGTGCAATAACTGCCCTTGGGATTTTCTTTACAAATAAAGTGATGTACTTAAAGAAAAAAACAGAGGAAGAAGTACTCGAAAGAGAAACGAAAAAACATTTTCGTATAGAAGATTTTGATGCTCTTCATAAAGAAGAAATTCATATTCCTTCGCAATTCGGATATGATCTTCATGGATATTACATTCCTGCTGGCCATTCCAACAAATTTATGGTTTTCTGTCACGGTGTAACTGTAAATAAAATGAACTCTGTAAAATATGCAAGGTTATTTTTAAACAGAGGGTATAATGTCGTTATTTACGATCATCGTCGTCATGGTAAAACTGGCGGAAAAACAACAAGCTATGGATACTATGAAAAACATGATTTAAAATCCGTAGTTGACTGGCTAAAAAGTCGTTTTGGAACAAATATAACACTCGGTATTCATGGTGAATCTATGGGAGCTGCAACACTTCTTCAATACGCAGGACTTGTAGAAGATGGTGCTGATTTCTATATTGCAGATTGTCCTTTTTCTGATTTTTACGGGCAATTACAACACCGTTTAAAGGTTGAATTCCATTTACCTAAATGGCCTTTATTACCTTTAGCAAATGCTTTTTTGAAAGTGCGTGACGGTTATACGATTCGTGAAGTTTCACCAATCGATTGTATAAAAAACATTAACAATCCCGTCCTCTTTATTCATAGTAAAGATGATGATTATATTTTAGCCGATATGACGAAAGCACTATATGAAGCAAAAGAAAACAATAAACAACTTTATATTGCAGAACACGGTGCACACGCTTGCTCTTATAACGAAAATAAAGAAGAATATGAAGCAGCCGTTGATCAATTTTTAAACTCATATGTAAAAGAAACAAAAAACAGGCTTGCATAAGCCTGTTTTTTTATTGCGCTAAAACGTCTGTAACTTGTTCCATATTTTCAGAAATCCATTGCATTGCATCATCTAACGTTGGAAATTCTGTCGTTTGAAATGTCACCTCATCTTGAAGTAACCAAACATCCTTTGACTCTTGTCCTACACCTGCAATGGACCAGTGTAACAAACTATATGGATGATTATCATTCAAAAATGATGCCCACGTGCGCTCATTTGCAATATTTCGTAATGTACGTAATTGTTTATCCATCTTTCGTCACCTTACTCTAGTCAGTTATAAAAAACATTATAACACTCTCTTCTCTCCCAAAGAAAGTGCTCTTTTCATATTGTCAAGTACTTCTCTTGATTATATGATGAAATTAAGCGTTTGGGAAGGAGGGATAGCGTTGGCTAAAGTACAAATTAAAGTAAATGATAATGGCTCTTTTCGCGTTACAGGGGACGTGGAATTAGTTGATTCACAAGGGAATGTATTCCCAGCAAAACCGGCATTTTCTTTATGCCGTTGTGGTTTATCAAAAAATATGCCTTATTGCGATGCTTCGCATAAAGGTAAATTCGAATCTGTTGTTAGAGCACCAGAAGCAGAATAATTTCACATGTGACATGCACATTTTTTTTGTGCATGTTTTTCTTTTTTATAACTCCGCTATACCCCTTCTCCTTACAACATTTCTCATACTTTTGACTCTATGCCAGGCCACCCATATTTTCACACAATTCTTCACATTCGAATATTTTTCACTAGCCTTTTTTCTTTTTTGTGCTATAATTTGAGCAAACAACATCCTTCGGGGTCGGGTGAAATTCCCAACCGGCGGTGATGAAGTGCAAACTTCTAAGTCCGTGACCCGTTTTCAACTCGAAAACGGTGGATCTAGTGAAACTCTAGGGCCGACAGTATAGTCTGGATGGGAGAAGGATATGTTTTCTAGTAATTTTATATAGCGAATACACTTTTATTTCAGTATGCATATGTTTATAGATTCAATTCAAATCTATATATATGTTTTATTTTGTATACTTTTCTTTCTATACTGAAATAAAAAGAGACGACTAGCGTTTGAAAAATTTGATATTTTGCTAGGTTTTTTCCTTATGCCCAAATATCAATCATCGTTAGGTTTCTTTCCTATACTTTCGTATTCGAACTATATTTCTAGAAATCACGTCTCCCAAACCTCAAGGATATTAAATCCTTGAGGTTTTTTGATTTTTTCAGGAGAGGTGAAGAGAATGACAGATCAAGAATATATGAGGATTGCCCTGCAGTTAGCAGAAGGAACTTCCGGACAAACAAGTCCAAATCCTATGGTTGGTGCTGTTGTTGTAAAAGACGGAAACATCGTCGGTATGGGAGCTCATTTACGTGCTGGTGAAGAACACGCAGAAGTTCATGCTCTTCATATGGCTGGTGAAAAAGCAAAAGGAGCTACCGTGTATGTAACACTTGAACCGTGTAGCCATTTTGGAAAAACACCACCTTGCTGTGAATCGCTCATCAAAAAAGAAGTTAAGCGCGTTGTAATTGCTACTCTTGATTGTAATCCGCTCGTTTCTGGCAATGGAAAAAGGAGATTAGAAGAAGCTGGCATCGAAGTAACGACTGGTGTTCTTGAAGCAAAAGCAGTTCTATTAAATCGCTACTTTTTTCACTACATGAAAACGAAACGTCCATTTGTAACAATAAAAACAGCAATGAGCTTAGACGGAAAAACAGCGACTGTCACTGGTGACAGTAAGTGGATTACAGGAGAAGAAGCACGAGCTGATGTTCACCAATATCGCCATACACATGATGCAATTCTCGTTGGAGTGAATACAGTTATAGCTGATAATCCACATTTAACAACAAGAATTCCTAACGGGGGTAAACATCCTATACGCGTTATTTTAGATACTCATTTACGAACACCACCATCTTCTCATGTCATAACAGATGGTTTAGCACCGACTTGGATTTTTGTCGGTAAGGATGTAAATAAAGAGAAAATAGCTTCTTATGAATCTGAAAATATAGTGATATTCCAAATGAAAACGAAGCAAATTGAAATTGAGGACCTCCTTTTCTTGCTTGGAGAGAAGCAAATTCTTTCTCTATTCGTTGAAGGAGGACAATCGATTCATGCAAGTTTCTTACAAACAAAGTATTTCAATGAAATTGTAACTTATATAAGTCCAAAATTAATTGGCGGGAAAGATGCCCCTACTTTATTTGGCGGAAATGGTTTTTCAACATTACAAGATGCACTTTCCTTGGAAATTCAAGAGATGAAACAAATTGGCGATGATATAAAAATTGTTGCGAATACCCGAAGTGAGGTGACGGAATGTTTACAGGAATTGTAGAAGAATTAGGAACGATTGCAAACATGCAACAAAGCGGAGAAGCAATGAAGTTAACGATCCATGCAAATAAAATTGTATCCGATGTCCACTTAGGTGATAGTATCGCGGTTAACGGTATTTGCTTAACTGTAACGAGTTTCACAACAACTTCATTCACGGTGGATGCAATGCCTGAAACGATGCAATCAACATCACTTCGCATGCTTAAACCGCACTGTAAAGTAAATTTAGAACGTGCAATGGCTGCAAACGGACGATTCGGTGGACATTTCGTTTCAGGACATATTGATGGCATCGGAACGATAGTAAGCAAAAAACAACACTATAATGCCGTCTATTACAAAATAGCTATTGCTGATGAATTATTGCGCTATTGTTTGCATAAAGGATCCGTTGCTGTTGATGGAACAAGTTTAACAATATTTGATATAGACGAATCTTCCATTACAATCTCACTCATCCCGCACACTGTAAGTGAATCTGTTCTCGGAGAAAAAAATGCCGGTGACATCGTAAATATTGAGTGTGACATGATTGGTAAATATATCGAACGCTTTATTTCTAAACCTGTAAAACGAACAGGTTCAATGACCGAAAGCTTTTTACAAGAAAACGGATTTTTATAAGGGGGAAGCATGATGTTTCATCGTATTGAAGAAGCTCTAGAAGATTTAAAACAAGGGAAAGTCGTAATCGTATGTGATGATGAAAACCGTGAAAATGAAGGCGATTTTATCGCTTTAGCAGAGTATATTACGCCAGAAACAATTAACTTTATGATTACACATGGGCGCGGCCTCGTTTGTGTACCGATTACGGAAGAGTACGCAGAGCGTCTACAATTAGAACCAATGGTAGCTCATAATACAGATTCGCATCATACTGCATTTACAGTGAGCATTGATCATGTTTCTACAACAACTGGGATTAGCGCTCACGAACGTGCAACTACGATACGAGAGTTGTTAAATCCTGCATCAAGAGGTGCTGATTTCAATCGTCCTGGACATATCTTTCCATTAATTGCGAAAGAAGGAGGTGTTCTGCGCCGTGCTGGTCATACAGAAGCTGCTGTCGATTTAGCACAGCTTTGCGGAGCAGAACCAGCTGGCGTCATTTGCGAAATTATTAATGAGGACGGTACGATGGCACGCGTACCTGATTTACTACAGTGTGCAAAACAATTTGATATAAAAATGATTACAATAGAAGATTTAATTGCTTATCGCCGCCACCATGAAACATTAGTGACGCGAGAAGTGGAAATTACATTACCTACAGATTTCGGTACTTTCCATGCAATTGGCTATTCTAATTCATTAGACTCGAAAGAGCATATCGCACTCGTAAAAGGTGATATTTCAACGGGAGATCCTGTACTTGTACGCGTTCATTCAGAGTGCTTAACAGGAGATGTATTTGGCTCGTGCCGCTGTGATTGTGGACCACAACTCCATGCTGCCCTTGCTCAAATTGAGCGTGAAGGAAAAGGCGTTCTTCTTTATATGAGACAAGAAGGACGAGGCATCGGGCTTCTGAATAAGCTTCGCGCTTATAAGTTACAAGAGGAAGGCTTCGATACTGTAGAAGCAAATGAAAAGCTTGGATTCCCAGCGGATTTGCGTGATTATGGTATCGGCGCTCAAATTTTAAAAGATTTAGGTTTACAACATTTACGATTATTAACGAATAATCCGCGAAAAATTGCTGGCTTACAAGGTTACGATTTAGAAGTAATCGAGCGTGTCCCATTGCAAATGCCAACAAAAGAAGAGAATAAAACATATTTACAAACGAAAGTAAACAAATTAGGACATTTACTAAACTTATAATTAAAGGAGAGATTTATTATGGTATTCGAAGGTCATTTAGTTGGTACAGGATTAAAAGTTGGGGTTGTTGTTGGACGTTTTAATGAATTTATTACAAGTAAGTTACTCGGCGGGGCTTTAGACGGATTAAAGCGTCACGGTGTAGAAGAAGCTGATATCGATGTCGCTTGGGTGCCTGGCGCATTCGAAATTCCTTTAATCGCTAAAAAGATGGCGAATAGCGGGAAGTATGATGCTGTCATTACGTTAGGTACTGTAATTCGCGGCGCGACAACACATTATGATTACGTTTGTAATGAAGTTGCAAAAGGAGTTGCCTCTTTATCACTACAAACAGACATCCCAGTTATTTTCGGTGTATTAACGACTGAAACAATCGAGCAAGCGATTGAACGCGCAGGCACGAAAGCTGGTAATAAAGGCTATGAATCCGCCGTTGCTGCAATTGAAATGGCTCACTTATCAAAACAATGGGCATAAAAAAAGAGGCTGCGGCCTCTTTTTTTATTTCTTTACTTTTTTCCGTACATCTTTTATTAATTCATCCATTGTTTTTCCTTCTGTTTGTATACGAAGCGTTTGTGCTGTTCTCCATACGTTCTCTCTTTTCTTCGCTTCTTCTATAATAGTAATTTCTTTTCGTACTTCCTTTAAATCTTTTCCTTCTGTTTTCAATCCAAAATGTTCAGCTTTCGTTCGAAAATGTTGTTCAATTCGTTGTTGCATCTCTTTTTGTTCAGGATTTTCGGCGGCCTTAACTGGATCAGCACTTATCGCTTTTAGTAAAATTAGACAAGTCATAATCGCTAATATATATTTGTGCATGTAAAATCCTCCAACCCAATATAAATTACATATTTACTATGTACAATTGGTGCTTGGAAAATTCGTCCACCAAAATTCTTTTTTTCGCTTAAAAGCCAATAGTATCAAGCTTTCACAACTATTTATTACATTTTATTTACAAAAAAAGCAAACTCTTTTACAAGTTTGCTTTTTTCTATCTTATAGTGCACATTCCTCAATCTCAAATCCTAAATCTTCAATCATACCCCAGTCTGCAGTTGGTTCTTGTCCAACTGTCGTTAAGTAGTCTCCAACAAAAATAGAGTTTGCTGCAAATAAACCCATTGGCTGTACAGAACGTAAATTGATTTCACGCCCTCCTGAAATACGAATTTCTTTCGTTGGGTTTACAAAGCGCATCATCGCCAGCACTTTTAAACATTCTACTGGAGTTAACTCCTTTTGCCCTTCAAGCGGAGTACCCTTTACAGCAACAAGGAAATTACATGGAATTGAATCTGCATCTATACGTTGTAATTCGAATGCAATTTCTGCACGCTCTTCTATTGTTTCTCCCATTCCGAATATTGCCCCAGAGCATGGTGAAATACCCGCTTGTTTCGCTTTTTGAACTGTATCAACACGATCGTCATACGTATGAGTGGAGCAAATGCTTTCGTAATTATTCGCATGTGTATTTAAGTTGTGGTTATAACGATGTACACCCGCTTCCGCTAAACGTCCTGCTTGATCTTCGTTTAAGAAACCTAAACAACAACAAATCTTCAAATCTGTCGTTTCACGAATCTCCTTCACCGCTCCAATTACGTGATTCACCTCTTTATCCGTCGGACGACGACCAGATGCCACAATACAATATGTACCCGCTTTACGGCGAATTGCTTCATGCGCTCCTTCTACAATCTTTTCCTGCGTTAGCCATGCATATTTATCAATTGGTGCTTCTGAAATAATAGACTGTGAACAATATCCGCAATCTTCAGGACATAAGCCAGATTTCGTATTAATAATCATATTTAATTTTACTTTCTTACCAAAGTGATGATGGCGAATGATGTAAGCAGCATTCATAATTTCTAAAACTTCTGTATCATCAGCTTCTAATATCGCTATTGCATCCTCTTTCGTAATCATTTTCTCTTCTACTACGTCATATGCAAGTTTTTTCCAATCCCTTTTTGTTTGTACTTGTTTCATTTCATCTCTTCCCCTCTTTTGTTATATGTATAAATAAAGCGTGATACGTCACCATTATCCCTTCATTTTCCGTGAAGTCTCTTTCGTATATGCGAAGCATCGCACGAAGGAGTGAGGGACTTTGACAATATGATTCTTCATTACTATTGGTTGCTCCTACTTTTCGAATAGAATGTAGAAACTCCCTAACTTCTGTAAATCTCTCTATGTAACATGTTTCAGAAACATGTACATCCCCTGTTCCTATCTCACAAATATGGCGCAATTGATTTTTCGAATAAAAACGTTGCCCAATCGATGTTTCATTTTGTATATTTTTTTCTTCTTTCGCCCGCTGGAACGAAGTATGCAATTCTTGAAATGTTTCCTGTCCAAACGTTGAAAAGAGTAATATCCCATCTATAGATAAATGATGAGATAAATTTCTTATCACTTGTTTTAAATCATTTAGCCATTGAAATGTGGCATTTGAAATAATGACATCATACGTTTCTTCTAGTCGTAATCGTTCGATATCCTCACAGTAAAACGTTACATCGTTCACATTTTGTCTAGTTTTCGCAACTGCAATCATACTTTCAGCAAAATCAATAGCTGTAATATGCGCTTTCGGAAATAAGTTTGATAATTGCTCTGTAACATATCCTGTCCCACACCCAAGTTCTAAAATACGTATCGATGCATTTGCACTATATCGCCGATTCAATGTAGACAGTAATGAATGTGCCATCTTTTTTTGTACATTTGCATATTGATCGTAGGATACAGCTGCCACGTTAAACCGTTTTTGTAGTAACGTTTTGTTGATCATGTCGTATCCCCTCTACAAATTGAATTATCTCATTTACACAATATTCAAAATTCGTTACGCATAATGCGTGTCCAGCCTCATTTACTACCTTGAGCGTTGCATTCTCATTCTCAGCCATACTATGCGCTGCAGACAATGGACATATTACATCTTGCTCTCCGTGAATAAGTAGTATAGGTACTTTAATTTCTTTCAGTTCTTCCCTCATATCTGTTTCTATTAAATAATCTAAACCTAATTGTAAAGACTGAATAGAATCACCTTTAAATTGTTTTATTATATCTTCAAACCTTTTATTCTCTTTCAGCTCATCTTTCGTAAACATATTTTCATAAAACCGCTTGAGCGTTTCTTCTTTCTTTCTCACCAAATTCTTTTTCAGCCGTTCTACATGTAAAGTATTCCATCCGCTCGTATAGTCGCTCGTATTTGTAAATTTGGCAGTACCACCAATTAATACGATACCTTTTGCCTTAACCTTTTTATGAGCTTGAACTGCCGCTAATGCACCTAGTGACCAACCAACTAAAATTACATTTTCATCCTTTGCTACCTCTATTATTCGCCCCGCGAATTCACTTTGTTCTTTCACATTACGCCAATTGATACATTGAACAGAATATCCTTTAAAATACGGCAGAACTAAAGTCCAAACACCTTCTTCCATTCCCCACCCAGGAATAAAAATAATCTTTAGCTCTTTCATACTAAAAACCCCTCTTCTTTACCAATGCGTATAATATGCTGAATAGCCCAGTTCAAATCAGCTATTGTATGTTGGGACGTAACCGCAAAACGGACCCGTGAACTATTAACTGGAACCGTTGGTGGACGAATTGCAATTGCTGCAATACCTACCTCTTGCAACCTTTTACTAAACCGTAAAGCTGTTTCATTTGAACCGACTACAATCGGTACAATATGAGTTGAGCTATTCCCAATATCAAAACCAGCTTCTCGTAAACAGTTTCTGAAATATGCCCCATTCTCTGCAAGTTTCTCTCTTCTTTCATTATCTTCTTTCACAATTTCAATTGCTTTTTGTACCGCTCCTAATGTTCCTGGCGGTAATGCAGTAGTAAAAATCAAGCTTCTCATCATATTTTGTAAATACTCTATATAAATTGCATCGCCTGTCAAATACGCACCATAACACCCTAAAGCCTTGCTAAACGTCCCCATATGTATATCAATTTTTTGAGCAATATCTTTTTCTATATGGGACAATCCTGCCCCATCCATTCCATATATTCCACTCGCATGTGCTTCATCAACTATAATCATTGCTCCGTATTTCTCTTTAATTTGCACTAGCTCTCTTAAATGTGCAGTATCACCATCCATACTAAAAACAGTATCCGTTACGATTAATTTCTTCTTTTTGGGCGGCGCTACTTGCAACAGCTTCTCTAAATGATCTAAATCATTATGACGATATCTTTTATGCTCTGCCCCGCTTAATATAATTCCATCAACGATGCTTGCATGATTTAATTTGTCACTAAACACAATATCGTGACGACTGGCTAATGAAGAAATCACTCCAACATTTGCGGTATATCCACTATTTACAACTAAGGCTTTTTCAGTGCCTTTCCAATCGCATATACTTCTCTCAACCTCTTCATACAGTGAGTAATTTCCTACAACGAGCCTTGATGCTGTCGCCCCAGTTCCATATTTTCTTGTGCATGCAATAGCAGCTTCTTTTAACCTTTCATCTCCAGCTAACCCTAAATAATTATTTGATGCTAAATTTAGCATCCTTTTCTCATCTCGAATAAGCCATGTCTCTTCTGCTTGTTCTGTTACATGCAAATTGCGATACTGCCCATGCTCATTTAATTGTTGCAATTTAGATTGAAGATGTGTGCGCCACATTTGATTCATTTCGGATAAGCCCCTCTAATTTTGAAATCATTATATATTCTTTAGCAGATTCCAAGACTTCTTCTTTTGTAAACTCACCTTCAAAGAATGGTAATAAACCTAAAACTGGTACCCCACTTAACTCTTCAATCATTTCTTTATTTTCTTGTACTCTTTCCATTTCGCATTCTTTGCAGCCAGATAAAATGACACCTGCTACTGTTAAACCATGTGCCTTTGCATAAGCAACCGTTAAAACTGTATGATTTACTGTTCCTAATGTAGGACGTGCTACTACAATGAGAGGAAGCTGTAATTCTTTTGCGAAATCAATTACTAAAGCGTCCTCTGTATACGGAACAGCTAATCCACCTGCTCCTTCTACAAGCAGACTATTAAACTCTTTCAATCGTTCATTATAGTGATGAATAATGTCTTTTAACGTTACCGTCCTTCCAGCTCTTTTCATGGCAAGTCTCGGAGCAAGCGGCTCTTCAATAGAATACGGGCAAATTTCATCTTCTTTTGTCGGTACACCTGATAATGCCTTTAACCTTGCTGCATCTCCCTCTGGATTGGATGCAACATGTCCACTTTGCAACGGTTTATATACCCCGATGTTATATCCCAATTCTCTAAATACACCGGCTAATGCACCGGCAACGACAGTTTTCCCCACTTCAGTATCCGTTGCTGTTATAAAAAAACCGCTCATTATTCTCCCTCCGTAACATCCGAGATTGCTTTATACAAAATACGCAACATATCATCAATCTCATTGATTGTAGAAGCAAGAGGTGGCATAAATACAATCGTATTACCGAGCGGTCGCAAGATCATGCCTAGCTCTCTTGAGCGTTTACATACTTGAACACCGACTCTCTCTGTCCATTCAAACGCTTCTTTCGTTTCCTTATTCTTCACAAGTTCAATTCCAACCATTAATCCGCACTGACGAATATCCCCTACATGTTTATATGCAAAGAGTTCTTCTAATTGCGTCGCCACATATTCTGTTTTACGTGCCACTTCTTCTATTAAATTTGTTTTCTCATATAGTTCTAAATTCGCAATTGCTACCGCACACCCTAACGGATTCCCTGTATAACTATGACCGTGGAAAAACGTTTTTTGTTCTTCATAGCCTCCTAAAAAGGCATTATAAATTTCATCTGTCGTTACAGTGATTGCAACTGGTAAATATCCGCCCGTTAAACCTTTTCCGGCTGTTAAAATGTCCGGCGTTACATTTTCATGTTCACATGCAAACATTTTCCCGGTACGCCCAAATCCAGTCGCTACCTCATCTGTAATAAATAAAACGTTATATTTTGTACATAAATTACGTAGCCCTTTTAAGTATCCTTTTGGCATTGTAATCATACCGCCAGCACCTTGCATTAAAGGCTCTACAATAATCGCCGCAATTTCTTCATGTTTGTCTTTCAGCAACTCTTCCATTTCTTCTAAATGTTTTTTTACAATTTCCTCCTTATTATTTCCATAAGGAGAACGATATGTATATGGATAAGGCATTTTAATTGCTTCAAATAAAAGTGAACTATACACTTGGTGAAACAAGTCTATTGCTCCTACTGAAACAGCTCCAATTGTATCACCGTGATACGCTTCTTTTAATGTAACAAATCTTTGTTTCTTCGGTTTTCCTCTATGCTGCCAATATTGAAAGGCCATCTTAATTGCAATTTCAACAGCGCTAGAACCAGAGTCTGAATAAAATACTTTCTTCAACCCTTCTGGTACAACTTCAATTATTTTTTCTGCTAATAAAATAGATGGAACGTTAGCAAGCCCTAGCATAGTAGAATGGGCAATTTTATTTAATTGTTCACGAATTGCCTCATCTAGTTCCGGTACTTGATGCCCATGAACATTTAACCAAATAGACGAAACACCGTCCCAATATTCATTTCCATTTACATCGTATAGCTTTCTTCCCTCTCCACGTTCAATAATGACAGGATCTTCTTCTAAATAGTCCTTCATTTGTGTAAATGGGTGCCATACATAAGCTTTGCTTTTCTCCGATAATTCTTCATATGTATAAGATGGTTTGTCAGTCGTACTCTTACTAAAAGTCACAATTTTCACCCCTAATGTTAACTAGTTTATAAATATAGTTAACATTAAATCTAAATGACTGTCAATTATTTTTAAATCAAGTAGTTCTTAAAAAAGAACAACTTATCATACGATAAGTTGTTCTACTTTCCATGTTGTATCTTTCCAATTTCTAAAATAATCTCTTCATCTTTTTTTCCTTCTGTATCAATTCCAAGTTGTTTTGCATGTTCAATCAATAAATCATGGCGCTTCTCAAATCTTACGGTATTTACTTCTTTCGTAACCTCTTCTTTTGTTTTTCCTTCCGTAGAAACCCCTAGTTTCTCAGCTGCTTTTTCCATCGACTTCTTCTCTTCAGTTTCTTTCTCTTTCTTCACTTCTGACTGCTGCATTTGCTTTTGCTTCGCCTGCTCTGATTCAGCTGCAAAAGTCGTGTAAATTCCAGCACTTCCGCCAATGACTAGTAAGGTGGTAAAAAGAATTATTTTTTTCTTCACTCTTTCCTCCCCTTTCAAATTCATTATAACGTACATTTTTCGGTGTTAAAACCTATCTCCTTTATTTCCCTAAAAAAATATTAAACATTTTTATTGACATGTATGATGAATATATGATAAAAATTTAACTAACATCATATGAATCGGCATTGATAGGATTTAGTAGTATTTCGATTTCTGATTTCAGAGAGCTGGTGGTCGGTGCGAACCAGTACAGAGCGAATTATGAATTACCCCCTGGAGCTTCTTTTGCGAAACGTAAGGAGTAGTGAAAGACGGTTATAGACCGTTATATCTAAAGAGTGGTGAAACGAAACTGTTTCACAATTTAGGGTGGTACCGCGAATTTTTCGTCCCTGCATATATTGCAGGGGCGTTTTTATTTTATTAGCGCATATCATACGACCCTTTATTTTGTGATACATTCATTTCACAAGCTAGGGTGGTACCGCGATTTCTTCGTCCCTGCATATTTATATGCAGGGACGTTTTTTTATCCAATCATTTCCGTATCATATTGAAGGATCAACAATTACCGGTAATTTGTCACAAAATTCTAAAATTTAGAAGGAAATAAACAATATTGGCGAATTTTATATAAAAAAGAGCTATTTTAGATTACTTAGGAGGGAAAAACAATGGTTTCAAAAATTGAATCTGTTCTTTTAACATTATTTATCTTTTTCTGTATTGGCTTTAGTGTTATTCAATTAGAAGTTTCACCACACATCCCAATTTTATTTGGTATCGTGCTTTTATTAGCATTTGGATTTATGAAAAAAATCTCTTGGTCTACTATGGAAAAAGGGATGATTAGTAGTATTTCAGCTGGTATTCCATCTATCTTTATTTTCTTACTTGTAGGCGTATTAATTAGTGTTTGGATCGCTGCTGGAACAATTCCAACTTTAATGGTATACGGCTTCCAGCTTGTATCTCCTAAAATTTTCGTTCCAACTGTTTTTGTTGTCTGTGCAATCGTTGGAACAAGTATCGGTAGTGCCTTTACAACTGCTGCAACTGTAGGACTTGCCTTTATGGGTATGGGTAGTGCTCTCGGATACGATCCAGCTCTAATCGCTGGTGCAATTATTTCTGGTGCATTCTTTGGAGATAAAATGTCTCCTTTATCTGATACAACAAACTTAGCTCCTGCTGTAACAGGTGTAGATCTATTTGAGCATATTCGTAACATGCTTTGGACAACAGTTCCGGCTTTCATTATTGCTTTTATCGCATTTTTCATTTTAGGAAGCGGTACGAGTGGAGACGTTGACTTTACAAACTTTATTAGCACATTAGAAAAAAACGCAACGATTTCTATTGTTACACTTATTCCAATTTTATTACTGTTCCTATTCGCATTTAAAAAAGTTCCAGCAGTTCCAACATTGCTTGCTGGAATTGTAGTAGGAATTATTATTCTCTTTATTTTTAAACCTAGCACTTCTTTAGCTGATTTAATGAAAATTATGCAAGACGGCTACGTTTCTAAAACTGGTATAAAAGACATTGATAGCTTACTATCTCGCGGTGGTCTACAAAGTATGATGATGTCGATTGCCCTTATTTTCCTAGCTCTTTGTATGGGAGGATTATTACAAGGGATGGGTATTATTACGCAGCTGATGAATATCATCTCTAGCTTCGTAAAAAATAGCACACGCTTAATTATTTCTACTGCTTCAACTGCAATTGGTGTAAACTTCTTACTTGGGGAGCAATACTTATCCATCGTTTTAACAGGACAAGCATTTGCTAATAAATACGATGAAGTCGGTTTAGAACGTAGAAATTTATCACGCGTACTAGAAGATGCAGGTACAGTTATTAACCCGCTCGTACCATGGGGAGTAAGTGGTGTATTCTTATCGAACGTCCTTGGCGTTCCGACATTTGATTACCTTCCATTCGCAATTTTCTGTTTAGCTTGCCCAGTCTTAACAATTATTGTTGGTTTCACTGGATTTGGCCTTTCATGGAAGAAAGAAAAAGCAGTAACAATTTCATAATATACTAAAAAGGATTACCTGAATCGGTAATCCTTTTTATATTTCTCGACTATCTATTTGCTTTCTTTCTTCTAAATAACAGAAGTAATCCCGCTCCAACAAACGCTAAACCTGCCCCAATTGTAGAAACAACACTTGTACCTGTTTTCGGTAAATCACGTTCTTCTTTCTTTTCACTTACAGTTGTTGTTTCTTTTGAGTTTTCATTACCCGTCGTAGTTTGTCCAGATCCTGCATTATTTCCATTATTACCCTCATTTGTTGGTGGTGTCGTTGGATTTCCTCCATTATTTCCTTCACCTGTTGGCGGTGTCGTTGAATTTCCTCCATTATTTCCTTCACCTGTTGGTGGTGTTGTTGGATTTTCTCCATTATTTCCTTCACCTGTTGGTGGTGTTGTTGGATTCTCTCCACCAGTTTCTTTACCCTCATCGTTCTTCTTCGTTATATCAATTGCATATTTAGCAAATTCATTTTCAGACGGTCCAACATATGATATTTTTCCATCTTTCTTTATATACTTTTGTGCATTTGGTGAAGAATCGAATGTTGTATTTAATTTTTCCGCAACAATTGGTTTAAACGTCCAATTTTTATCTGCTGCTGGATCAATAACTGGTGTTTCTTGCATATACTTCACAATGATTTGACGTGTTTCATCTTGTGATTGGTATACAACTTCCCCTTTACTTACACCTGGGAACGTTTGGCTACTTCCACGATAGTTATTTGTAGCGACGATGAACTCTTGATTATCAGCTACTGGCTTACCTGCATATGTCATATTTATAATACGATTCGTATTTGCATTTACAACTTTACCATCTTTATCGTATTTCGCCGGTTGTGTTACATCAATTTCGTATTTTAAGCCATCTAAAATATCGAAGTTATATGTAGGATAGCCTATATTTACTAACGGCTGTTCTTCTGTTTTCTTTGGATCGATTTGATTAAACTGACCTGCAGACATTTCAAGCCATTCTTTCACTTGTGCCCCATTTACTTTTACAGCATATAACGTATTTGGATATACATATAAATCTGCAACGTTTTTAATTGCTAACGTTCCAGCTGGAATATCCGTATAATATGTAGCACCGTTTCGGCCACCTGCTTTAAATGGTGCACCTGCCGATAAAACTGGAATTCCTTTATATTTACTATACTGTCCATTTTCAGCAAATAACTTTTCTACATACCATTTTTGTGCATTTGTCACAAGTTGTACAGAAGGATCATCTTGTACTAATGAGAAATAACTATTAATTGGCGCTGTCGTTTTTCCTACAGCTGTATTCACATAATCAATTGTCGCTTGATGATCATCTTTAATTTCATTAACTAATGTTTGATCAGATTTTACTAACGGGTTCCCTTTACTATCAGCAATCGGACGAAGTTGCGGCTTCGATTGTTCTTTTTGTACTTCCCATTTTCCGTTTACCTTTTTCAATTGCATATCAATAATACCTAAGTTACTTCCAAAGACACCAGGCATTACAACTGGAACACCATTAAATACATCCTTCATTTCAGTATGTGAATGCCCCATTAATACTGCATCTACACCAGGAACTTCTGTTAAATAATACGACGCATTTTCCATGCCAACGTTGTATCCATTCTTATCAACACCGGAATGCGCTAGCGCAACGATAACATCTGCACCTTCTGCTTTCATTTTTGGTACCATTTTCTTCGCTGTTTCAACTATATCTTTTGCTTTCACTTTTCCTTCTAAATTTGCTTTATCCCAGTTCATAACTTGAGGTGGAACAAATCCCATTACACCAATTTTCACTTTTTGTTTTTGCCCTGATTCATCTTCTACTTCTTTTTCAAAAACATGATATGGTTTAAAGTAATTTTGGTCGTTCTCTTCATTATTATCTTTATCATCTTTATAGACGTTCGAGTTAATAACCGGGAACTCTGTTTTACTAATTACTTTGTTTAAATAGTCTAAACCGTAGTTAAATTCATGATTCCCAAGAGAGATGACGTCATACTTCATTAAATTCATTAAACGATACAATGGATGTGTATAACTAGGATCCACAGGCTTCTTCGGATCATTTATTTTATTCGCTACATAATCTCCAAGTGGTGTCCCTTGTAATGCATCCCCATCATCAAATAGGACAGAGTTCTTCGCTTCTTCACGTGCTTTATTAACAAGTGTTGCTGTTTGCACGAGACCTACTTTATTATCGGTTTTTGTTTGATAATAATCGTAATTCATTAAGTTAACGTGAATATCTGATGTTTCTAGAATTCGTAAGTTAACCGTACTCTCCCCAGTTTGCTCATCCGCATGAGCTGTTGCTGGCAATACTTGCGGCGCTATTACACCTATAGCAAGAGTTGCTCCAGCTAGCATTTTTTTTGACTTTTTCACAAAAAATCCCCCTTATACAATTACCAAAGAATAATGAAATGAATTTCTATCAGTCTCTAAACACATACCTTTTTTCTTCTATTAGATACACGATTTTCATTTCATCCTGCGCTAACGAGTAGTCCCCTTAAACGATTAATTGATGAAGACTAGCAATTAACGGGAGATAAAGCTCCCACTATGTAGAATTTTACCTTATCTGACATTATCATATATAATGTCCTTTCGTATCGTCAATATTTTTTGACATACTTCTACAAATTTTCTGTAAAGTTATTGTAAACTTTTCATAAACATATAATATGCCCTTACATTGTTAATACTGCTGAATATGATACAATTACCAATTACAAGGAGGATGAATTTATGAAAAAAGTCATCTTAACAATTGTTTGTCTCCTCCTTCTAATCATTTCTTATTCTTATTTTGAAAAGAACGATGAGACAAAACAAAATGAACCCGCAGAAAAAACAGAAAAAACATCTACTCCAAGTTGGATTGATAAGCAAACAAACGATTCCTTTTATCATCTCGTACTAGGTGATTCGCTCGCCAAAGGATATGGATCGACACAAGGTGGATTTGCTGAATTAGCCTCTACACAAATAGAAGCACAAATTCATAAACCAATTACTGTAGAAAACCTTGGGATAAACGGTATTACAACAGATCGTCTCGCTAAAAAAGTTCAATCAGAAGATGTAAAACAAAAAATAAGAGTAGCAAATATCATTACAATTAATATTGGGGGAAATAATTTATTTCGCTTAAATCGCGATGTCGGTGTTATAGACGGTATTAAAATGTTAAATAAAGAAAAGGCTCATTTTGAAGCGGATGTAAAAAGTATTGTAAAGACAGTTCGAGATGAAAATCCGGATGCTTTACTCATTCTTTCTGAACTCTATAACCCGTTACAACTCGATGACTCCATCGCAAGTTATGCAGATATGTTTTTAGACGGCTGGAATGAATCCGTTTATTCCATTGCAAAAGCAAATCAACCATCTATCGTTTTACCAATTCGCAACTTAATATCTAATGATAAGAAAGAATTACTCTTTGACCAAGTACACCCTAATGACAAAGGCTATACGATTATTGCCGATTCATTTACAAAAAAAGTGTTGGCCTACAAATATTAAAATTTCCATGAAACAATTCTATTTTTATAACATGTCTTTTTTGTTACAATGAGAGTGGAAGGGGGCCTTTATATGGAATCACGCGAGTGGGAACGTATTGTTGATCATCTTCTTTCGCTAGTGCCTCTTTTTTATCGCAAATTTATGCTTCCTGGAGAATTTTCTTCTCAAAGACATATGCCGCCATCACATACACAAGTATTGCTACTTCTGCATGAAAATGGCACATTAGCAGTTTCCGAAATCGGCAAGCGGCTAGCGATTTCAAGGCCTAACATGACACCTCTATTAAACAAACTGATTCAAGAAGAATTAATAGAGCGTCATTATAGCGAAAAAGATCGACGGGTCATTTTAATTTCCCTAACAGCTGAAGGGAAATTGTTAGTAAATCAATATCAACAATTCATTTTAGACAAATTAAAAGAAAATTTCCAAACATTATCTGAGGAAGAACGTGAAAAACTCATTCACTCTCTTCAAACCATTCAAAATTTAATTTTGAAAACGAACGCATAAAGCTGCTTCTAAATAGAAGCAGCTTTATGATTCGTAATAATTACCATAGTATACATTTGAATACGGCCACGTCGTTAAATATGGTTTTTGTTCTTGCGTAGGCTGTTGCTGTGGTATTTGTGATAATTGCTGTACTTGTTGTTGTCGATATAATTCGTATTGTCTATTCATATCAGAAACCGGATAATAATTTACATATGGATATACTTGCGGTACGTAATAATAATACATTCATTCTCTCCCCCTTTTTCTTAAACATATTCAAAAGAGAAAATGAGTGTGACACTCTTTATATTTGCACGAGCGGTTCTCTCACTCGTTTCTTTCTGTTCTTCAAACGTAACTTACGGTTCTTTTCATATAAATAATGCACAACGAAATATGAAACTACACCAAATACAACTCCTAAAATCGTCATTCCAATTAATACATACACTTCACTCTGTAATAAACCCTTCAATATCGTAAAAATATGACTCGAAAACAAATCAGATATCGTAAATGGTTCATGATGTATTTTTTGCACATGAAATGGATAAATCATTTTTCCTAACGCATAAGCAAACGGGAATAAAAATACTGGTAGAAACGATATTTTTCCAATAATATTACCAATAACCGCAGCAGGAAAAGATCCCTTTACTAATCGAACGATCGGATAAAATATTACATATACGAGCGATGCCGTATATATGACCAACATCTCTAAACCAAAACCAATCGCAAACCCTAACGATACTTTCTTTGCGCCTTCTGGCGACCGAAGCAACTTATAATATTGAAACTTTAATATTCTCCACATCCGCTGAAAAAACGAATATGTTTTCTTAGTTGTTTTCACCCTCATCATCTCTTTAACTATATTTTTATACCTAGTATGCCCTTACACACTCCGAAAAACAAATTTCAGTTTCTCTTTTATTATAGATGATATCAAATGGTTAACTAAATATACATATGACATTTCACTATAAAAAAATACGTGTCTCAACTTATTTCTACGCTGAAACCAAAAAAGCACTTGTTGCCTTTAATCGACAATCAAGTACTTTCAGTTCATATTGTTTTTAAGTTGCACTAGATTTTATCTTAATCTTAAAACTTGTATATCTTGACAATTAATATCCATTTTCTTTTCTGTTCACTTCAAATATATTTTGCTTTAGCTGTATTAGTATTTATGTTTTTATAGCTGTACAGTAACAGACACTTAAAAAACATGACTGTATAAACTACCCCTTTAAAGCTAATATCTCTTCTCTATTATAGTCGATCATTGCTAAAAAGCACTCGTCAAAATTCTCAAATCTATCTATTTCTTCACCCGCAAACCAAATTATCTCTCCTGGTCTAGAAGAATTAGGTAAACATAAAACAAATAAATCCCTATCAAATTCCGAAACTGCTATTGGTAATAGCTCCTGTCTTAAAACACCGCTTTCTTCTAAAACAACATCATCTATAGCTTCTAATAGTACCTGAGCATAATCCATTATAGCCGATTCCTTTAATTGCTCCGTACCAAATAAATCCACCGTTTGATAAAAACCTGCCCATCCATTGGCATATTGAAGAAATTCTCGATACATTAAATCAAGTTTATATCCCAATTCTTGTTCAATAATGCGAATAGATTTTTCATTTGCTCCCACCTCCGGAAAATGGTGTGGCCATATTTTTTCTACATCTTGTTTCATTAGCTCCTGCTTCACTAAAATCATTGTAGCTATCTTATCTTTCCAATTATTCATCGTCTACTCCTCCTCTACAAACTTAAATTTTGTAGGTTTATAACCAATTTGATATTTATTAGCCTGTCCACCTATGCTCATATTAACTTTTGGGTCAAGGTCTAACCAACTATGAGGATCCGGTTTTCCCATCCAAGTTGTATCAGGAACATGACCAACATGTCCCTTGTATGCTTCTCCATTATCAGCAGCTCGCTTGCCTTCTAGTCTTGCCGCACGTGAAGCTTCTTGTCTTAATTTCCCTTTAGTTGATACCCTTCCTGGTAACCTAGGCACAAATAGTTATACAAAAAATTTAGTAGCTGTTTCTCTAATAGATATCCTCCCTCTATCCATATAATTAAGTACATTCAGTATATACTCAAAGTAATGTCTTTTTACCCTATTTACTTTCTCTTCTAAAAAGAATTTAACCATAAAAAACACCCCAATTGTTATTCGTATCTAACAATTGGGGTGCACATCATTTAAGAAAGCTCTTCTACATTTTTAAATAAACTTACTAATAATGCTTTTTGCGCATGCAATCGATTGCCAGCTTGCTCAAAGACGATAGACTGTGGTCCATCTATAATTTCTCCTGTTACTTCCTCTTCACGATGGGCAGGTAAACAGTGTAAGAAACGATATGTTTGCTTCGCATGCGTAACAAGTTCTTTATTGATTTGGTATGGTTGAAATAAAGTATATTTCTCTTCTTCGCCCTCTTGCCCCATGCTCATCCAAACGTCAGTATAAATGAAATCTGCTTCATTCACCGCTAGTTCAGGGTTATGCAAAATTTCAATTTTCGCTCCTGTTTCTTCAGCAATCGTTAACGCTTTTTTTATAATTTCCTCATTTGGTTCATACCCTACAGGTGTTGCAACAGTCATATGCATCCCGACTTTCGCACTCGCTAGCAACAATGAATGACATACATTATTTCCGTCACCTACGTAAGCCAATTTTATTCCTTCAAATGTATTTACTTCTTCATATATTGTCATTAAGTCTGCCAATGCTTGACAAGGATGATGATCATCCGTTAAACCGTTAATTACAGGTATACTCGATTCTTTTGCAAGCTCTTCTACATCCGCATGTGAGAATGTACGTATCATGATTCCGTCAATGTAATGAGATAATACTTTCGCAGTATCTGAAACAGTTTCCCCTCTTCCAATCTGCATCTCTTTTCCACTTAAAAACATACCATGTCCTCCGAGCTGTACCATTCCTGCTTCAAAAGATACGCGAGTACGAGTTGAATGTTTATCAAAGATAAGCCCTAATATTTTTCCTTGTAATAAAGGCTCCTGCTTATTCTTTTTTAAATAGATAGCGAACTCAATTAATGAAATGATTTCTTCTTGCGTCAATTCTTCTAATGTTAAAAGATCTTTCGTATTTAATTTTGGTACTTGTACAGTTGACATGGAACTTCCCCCTTATATAATTGATATGTTTTTTGTACAAACTACTTTTTTTATCATATATACTGCCTGTTCTAACTCTTCATTCGTTATAATGAGTGGTGGTAATAGTCTTATAACATTAGGTCCTGCTTGTAATACAAGAAGCCCTTCTTTCTCTAGTTGTTCTATAAAACTTGAAACCTCATGCGTACACTCAATTCCAATCATAAGCCCCTTACCACGTATATTTTGAATACATTCGACATGTCGTAATTCCTCTTGCAACTTCTGTAATACGTACTCGCCCTTTTCCTTTACTTCTTTTAAAAACGATGGTTTCTTAGTTATTTGCAATACTTCTTTCGCTGCAGCCATTGCAATATAATTTCCACCAAACGTTGAACCGTGTGATCCTGCAGTAAACGATGTTCCAAGTTCTTTCCGGCCAATCATTGCTCCAACTGGAATGCCATTTCCAAGTGCCTTAGCGGTAGTAACGATATGAGGTGTTATTCCCATTTGTTCGTAAGCAAATAATGTCCCTGTTCTTCCGATCCCTGTTTGTACTTCATCTATAATAAATAAGGAACCGAACTTATTACATAATGCTTCAATCGCTTGCAAAAAAGATAGATCAGCAGGTATGACTCCTCCCTCTCCTTGAACAACTTCTACCATTACCGCCGCAACTTCTTCATTCATTACTTCCTCTAATGCTTTTATATCGTTAAAGGGGATATGTAAAAAAGACGGAAGGAGTGGACCAAATCCTTCTTTCACTTTATTTTGCCCCGTCGCACTCATCGTTCCGAATGTTCTACCGTGAAAAGACTGCTTGCATGTTACGACGAGAGACTTTTCAGTATGCTTACGGGCTAACTTCAAAGCTGCTTCATTCGCCTCTGCCCCGCTATTACAGAAGAACACATAATCTAATGCAATATTTTCTGTTAATAATGACGCGACTTCTTCTTGTAAGCTGTTTGTAAACAGGTTAGATATATGCCATATTTCATGCAGTTGCTCTTGTACAGCTTTCATAACAGTAGGGTGACAATGACCTAAATTACATACGCCAATTCCTGATGTGAAATCTAAATATTGCTTACCATTCTCATCAACGACTTTCGTTCCACTTCCCTTTACAAGCTCAATATTTCTTCTCCCATACGTTTGAAAAAGATGACTTGTCATACGATACTTACTCCTTTCGTTACCGTCGTTCCAATACACTCTCCCGTAACTTCAGTAAAATCTTTTGTACCGTTCACAATACTTATCTTTTGCACTCCCATTTTTAATGACGCTAGTGCCGCCTGTACTTTCGGAATCATCCCACCGGTAATAACTCCTTTTTCTATTAAATTCACAATTTCAAATTCATCCGTTTTCTTTAGTAACTTTCCTTCATGTAATACCCCATCTACATCTGTAATAAAAATGAGTTCTTTTGCAGATAATGCGGCCGCAATTCCAGCTGCGGCGGTATCTGCATTTATGTTATAAATCTCATTATCATTTATGCCGACCGGAGCAATAACAGGAATATAATTCATATTTATTAATCCTTTTAGTAAGGCCGTTTCGACATAACTTACTTCTCCCACATATCCTATCTCCTCACTGACAGGTTGAACTTGAAGTAACTTGCCATCACACCCTGAGCAACCTACCGCAAGTAAATTATGCCTTTGCAACTTCATTACAAACTTTTTATTCGTACTTCCGCATAGCACCATTTGAACAATATCCATAACTTCTTTTGGTGTTACTCGTAATCCATCTCTTTTTTCTACTTTGATGTTACAATCTTTTAATTGGGCATCAATTTCTGGACCGCCACCATGGACAATCACTACTTTATACTTCTGTTGCAATTTCTTTATGCAATCAAAAAACACATCATTTAATTGATCCAACATACTACCGCCGCATTTCACTACAATATAATCGCTCATCTTCCCTCTCCTTATGTACGATAACAAGCGTTTATTTTCACATATTCATAGCTTAAGTCACAGCCCCAAGCTGATCCTGTCTCTTCTCCTAAATGTAAATACACATTAATCATAATTTCATGTTCTTTTAATTTCATTTTCATTTCCCCTTCAGAAAACATTTGAGGTTCACTATTTTTCAGCACCGTAATAGATTGAAGAGTAATATCAATTGTATTTGGGTTAATCGTGACTTCACTTTGTCCAATACTGCTAATAATTCGCCCCCAGTTTGGATCTTCACCATGTATTGCTGTTTTCACAAGACTCGAACCGACTATTTGCTTTGCAATTTTCTTTGCCTCTTCATTCGTTCGAGCTCCTAACACATTTACTTCTATTAACTTCGTAGCGCCCTCACCATCTTGTGCGATTTTTTTCGCTAAATCTTCACATACCTTCTGTAAAGCAAATACGAAAGTTTCCCAATCTGCATGTTCCATATTGATTGGTTTCGTTTCTGATAATCCACTTGCCATAACGATGACCATATCATTCGTAGAAGTATCTCCATCTACCGTAATTTGATTAAATGTACGATTCGTTATTTGTGATAACGCTGTTTGTAATACGTCATGCTCTATATGAGCGTCTGTCGTAATAAAACTTAACATCGTCGCCATATTTGGATGAATCATCCCTGAACCTTTCGCAACACCAGCAATCGTCACTTTCTTCTCATCAATCATCATCTCATAGCAAGTTTCTTTCGTTATAAGATCCGTCGTTAAGATTGCTTCAGAAAAAGAATGAGCTTCATTTTCTTCTTTCGTTGGGATAAGAGTCGTAATCCCCTTTCGGATTATATCCATCGGCAACGGAACACCAATTACACCTGTTGAAGCTACTGCAACGTAATGTTCTTTCACGGCAAAATGTTCCGCCCCTAATGCACGCATCTCGTAAGCATCTTGTAATCCTTGCATCCCTGTACAAGCATTTGCATTTCCACTATTGACGATAATTGCCTGCAATTTCCCCTCAGCTGTTATACTGTCTTTCGTTACTTGCAGGGGAGCTGCTTGTATTTGATTCGTTGTATAAACGGCAGCACATGATGCTGGCACTTCACAAATGATTACACCTAAATCCTTTTTGTCTTTTTTCAAACCATTTGCAGTACCGATTGCCGAAAAGCCTTTTGGCGTTACAATTGAACCATTTTCTAATTTTGTAATAGACTCTACTTTAATCATCATGTCCCCCTTATAGATAAAGCGGTATATATTGTAAACCTGTTGTTTCTTCTAGGCCCGCTACAATATTTGCATTTTGAACCGCTTGCCCAGCCGCACCTTTCATCATATTGTCTATAACAGAAACGACTGTTACCCTTCCTGTTCTTTCATCGTATGCTATCCCCATATCACAATAATTTGAGCCCCTCACTTCTTTCGGACTTGGAAACTCTCCTTGCATGCGAATTCGAATAAAAGCCGATTGTTCATACGTTTCTTCATATAACTTTTGAAGTTGCTCTATTTCCATTTCTCGTTTTACTTTCGCATAAAGTGTAATCATAATCCCCCGTGATATCGGTATTAAATGTGTACTAAACGTGATTGGCTTCGTTTCCCTATTCCACTCTGCAAGCATTTGTTCGATCTCAGGAACGTGTTGATGCTCATTTACTTTATAAATACGCAAGTTATCATATAACTCAGGAAAGTGAGTCATTGTTGTTGGTGTTTTGCCTGCTCCAGATACTCCTGATTTCGCATCAATAATAATGGAATCCTCTTCAATTGTGCCGCTACGAACTAACGGTAATACCGCTAATAATGCAGCTGTAGCAAAACATCCTGGGTTTGCAATTAAATTTGCATTTTGAATCTCAGACCTTTTCCATTCACTTAACCCATATACAGCTTCACTAAGAACTTCTTCTTTTGCAGCTGCCCTTTTATACCACTGTTTATATATGAAAGGATCTTTCATACGAAAGTCTCCAGATAGGTCAATTACTTTTAAGCCTACTGCTAATAATTCCGGAGTTAACTCTGTTGATACTCCTGCTGGGGTTGCTAAAAATACAATTTCTGCTTTCTTCTTTATTTCCTCTGCATCAATTTCTTGTAGCGTATGAACAAGAACATTTTGAAAATGCGGATATACATTTGTTATACACTCGCCAACTTGCGAAAAAGAATGAAGAGATGCTATCGAAAAATATGGATGTTGCTCTAATAACCGAATTAATTCAATACCTCCATACCCAGTTGCTCCAATAATTGCGACTTTCATACGCTCCTCCTCATATCGATTCTTTAAATTAAGTATGATTATAATATTGTATATTTATAGAGTCAATTAAATATTTATAAATTTTTCAAACTTAAAAAACTTAATTTTACTAGAAAAATAATATACACACCCGAATTTTTATACACAAATAATGTATAGTAGTTTTTTCATTTCACTTCAAGTACAATAAAACAATACATACGTACATACAGGCGGGGAAAACATGAATGAAAAATTAATTGAGAAAATGATGATAAAAAGTTTTCAACAATATCAATGTAATCCTATGTCAAATGAGGATCAGGAAATGCTAATTAAACATATTCAAACGATAATTCATTCAAATACTGAAATTGATGTATACGAGGCAGTTGAGGATATTGTTTACGATTATGTGACTGGAAAATAAAAAATAGGAGATTTCCATATGGAAATCTCCTATTTTTTACTTAATGATTTGCCTGCAACACGCTCAAATAAACCTGGGAATAGAGCATACAGTTTTGGACCAATACCCATCCACTTCGGTAAGTTTACTTCACGCTTTTTCGTTTGCATCGATTTTACGATTTGCTCTGCAACATATGTTGGTTTTAACATGTATCGTCCCATATTTTTCACATATGTACCGGATTGATCAGCTATTTCAAAAAAGTTCGTATCTATCGGACCTGGATTAATCGCTGTTACGAAAACATTTGTACTAGATAACTCCATGCGTAAACTATTCGTAAATCCTAATACTGCATGTTTCGTTGCAGCATAGGCACTCGATTTCGGAGTTGCAATTTTCCCAGCAAGTGAAGCAATATTAATAATATGCCCTTCGTTTCTTTTCACCATATAAGGTAGTACCGCTTTCGTACAAGCTACTAATCCAAATACATTTACTTGGAACATATCTTTCACTTCATCCATTGACGCATCTTCAAACGTTTTAAAAATACCAAATCCCGCATTGTTTACTAATATATCAATACGTCCTACTTCTTGTAATACCTTTGAAAAAACAGATTGTACTTCCGTCTCTTCGCTTACATCTAATACATAGTAATAGCAAGGCGTATTATAAGTTTCTTTAATTTTGTGTGCTAACGCTTTTAATTTCTCTTCTGTTCTAGCCATTAATACTGGAGTCGCACCCAGCTCTGCAACTTGCATTGCAACTTGCTCTCCAATTCCACTAGAAGCACCTGTAATGACGATTACTTTATTTTGTAAACGTCCCGTCATTGCTGTCACCTACTTTGCATAATAAATCAATTGTTGCGAAGATTCATCAATCATCACTTGTTGATTATATGCTAAAAAGTCTAATTGTCCAACAGTTTCTGAAATAGTAAGTGGCAATTGCTCCTTATATAATACCGGAAATAGTTTTACACATACTTCAAATGCTGTCATTGGTTTTTCCTTTAATAGCTCAAGCACTTTAAACGCACGTGTTTCTTGCTTTTGTAATCTCGTTTCAATAAGTTGTTTCACATTTAGAACATCTTCTCCATGTCCTGATAAAATGCGTGAAATATTCATTTCACTTAAACGCTTTAACGTTTGATTATATTGTAATAACGGGCGCGCTCTTTCTGTTTGTCCTTCATATGGTGGTTCTAATATTGGATTCGAAGAAATATGACTAATGAGAGCATCCCCTCCAATTAGTATTCCATCCGATTCTCTATATAATGAAATATGAGTGGAAGCATGACCTGGTGTTTCAATTACTGTAAATCCAGGCATTGAATCAATACGATCTCCCTCTCTCACAGTATGCGTTAACGATCTATTACAAGAATATTTCAGTGTCTTTGTCGTCAATAACGCCTCGTCTTTCAAAAATGCTGCTGGAACACCAAATTGCAAAGCAGTCTCTCTAAAAAACTCATGATACCACTTTAAAAATTCTGGATTTTGTGTGATCCAAGGTTCGTTCCAAGGATGCCCAATAATGTTCGTCTTCTCAGAAAATATATTTAAAAGCCCACAATGATCCGCATGATGATGTGTAATGACTACTGTTTCAATATCTTCTATCGTATATCCTAATGTACCTAATTGCCTTTCTAACGCATTTCTTGCCTCTTCTGTATTCGTCCCTGTATCAATTAATGTTAACGTCTCCCCCTCAACTAAAAACACATTCACAGTTTCAACTGCAAATGGCACAGGAATCTCCATTCGGTGAATCGCCGTCATGCTTAGCCCCCCTGTCTCTTTCCGGTTCAAAAATGAATACTTCTTCAGTTTACAACTTCTATATATATTTGTCATTATTTTCAGATAAAAAGAGGTGTTTCCTATAAAAAAACGAATGTATGTACATTTATAAGAATTTCTAACCAAATTTAAAGGAGGAACATCATGTCTATTCAAAACATTTCCTTTCTCGGTGCAGGCTCTATTGCTGAAGCTATTATTGGTGGCTTGTTACATGCAAATGTTGTAAAAGGCGAACAAATTACTGTAAGTAATCGCTCTAACGAGACAAGGTTGCAGGAGCTACATAACAAATACGGAGTCAAAGGTACACACAATAAAAAAGAACTACTTACTAATACAAATATTCTTTTTCTAGCAATGAAACCGAAGGATGTTGCAGAAGCGCTTACCCCTTTTAAAGAAGACATACATAATAACCTGCTTATTATTTCGTTATTAGCAGGTGTTTCTACTCACTCTATTAGAAACCTACTTCAAAAAGACGTTCCGATTATTCGTGCAATGCCAAATACATCTGCAGCTATTTTAAAATCAGCTACTGCTATCTCACCTTCAAAACATGCAACAGCGGAACATATTCAAACTGCCATAGCTTTATTTGAAACGATCGGTCTCGTCTCTGTTGTAGAGGAAGAAGATATGCATGCTGTCACTGCATTATCTGGAAGTGGGCCTGCTTATATTTATTACGTAGTAGAAGCGATGGAAGAAGCTGCAAAAAAAATCGGTTTAAAAGAAGATGTTGCAAAGTCACTTATTCTTCAAACGATGATTGGTGCTGCTGAGATGCTAAAAGCAAGTGAAAAACACCCTTCTATTTTGCGAAAGGAAATTACTTCTCCTGGTGGAACGACCGAAGCAGGTATTGAAGTATTACAAGAACATAAATTTCAACAAGCACTTATTTCTTGTATTACACAGGCTACACAACGATCACATAATCTTGGGAAAACATTAGAACAACTAACAAAAGAACAATAAAAAAATGGAGCTCAATCTTACTTGAGCTCCATTTTTTTATCAACATATATTGTTTAGTTATTAGTCTTCCCAAAAATCTCTTCTTGCAGACGGCGACCAGTCGGTGTTGCTGCAAGTCCACCTTCAGCTGTTTCACGAAGTGCTACTGGCATCGTTTGTCCGATTCTAAACATTGCCTCAATTACTTCATCACATGGAATTGTACTCGTTACACCAGCTAATGCTAAATCAGCTGAAATCATCGCATTTGAAGCGCCCGCTGCATTACGTTTTACGCAAGGTACTTCTACAAGCCCTGCAACAGGATCACATACTAAACCAAGCATGTTCTTTAATGAAATCGCCATCGCTGTAGCTGCTTGATCTTGCGTTCCACCAGCCATCTCAACTGCAGCTGCAGCTGCCATACCACTTGCTGAACCAACCTCGGCTTGGCATCCTCCTGCCGCACCAGAAATACAAGCGTTATTCGCAACAACCATGCCGAAAGCTCCTGCTGTAAATAAGAATTCAATCATTTCTTCACGTGTAGGCTGCAATTTTTCTCTTAGTGCAAATAGTACACCTGGCACTGTTCCAGCAGACCCTGCTGTCGGCGTTGCACAAATAATTCCCATCGCTGCGTTTACTTCATTTGTTGCAACAGCTTTACTCACTGCGTCCAAAATCGTATCTCCAGATAAGCCTTTTCCGCTCTTCATATACGCTTGAACTTTTACAGCATCTCCACCAGTTAAACCAGTTGGTGATTTCACTCCGCGAATACCACGTTCTACTGCTTGCTCCATTACGACTAAGTTCTTTTCCATACCAGCAATTACTTCTTCACGTGAAATACTTCTTGTTTCCATTTCACATTGAATCATAATTTCTGCGATTTTTACATTTTGTTCTTTAGCTTGCGCCACTAGTTCCGCTGCGTTCCGAAACATGGTGTGTCCCCCCTGCAATTATTCCATAATAGTTACTTGACAAATATTTTGTTGCGCGTTTATTTCTTCAATCACTTCATTTGCTAATAATTCATCTGTTTCGATGACCATAAGCGCTCTTCTTCCTTTTTCTTTACGAGAAACACTCATTGTACTAATGTTAATCTCGTGTTTCGCAAGGATTGAAGCTACTGCTGCAATAGCACCGAAGCGATCGTTATTTACAATAAGTAGTGCTGGACTCGTGCCTGTTAATTGAAGATCGAATCCGTTTAATTCTACAACTTCAATTTTACCGCCACCAATTGAGCAAGCAACAACTTCAATTTCTTCTTCACCTTTATACAAACGGATTCTCGCTGTATTTGGGTGAGGTGCATTTGCATCTTCTTCAATGAATTCCACTTCAATTTCGCGCTCTTTTGCTATGTCTAGCGCCTCTGGAATACGTAAATCATCTGTTTCAAACCCTAATATCCCACCGATCAGTGCTACATCTGTACCATGCCCACGATACGTCTTTGCAAATGATCCATATAATGAAATGCTTACTCTTTCTGGTTCATGACGAAACAGCTGGCGAGCAACTTGCCCCATTCTTGCTGCGCCTGCTGTATGTGAACTTGATGGACCAATCATAACTGGGCCAATAATATCAAATACTGAGCGATACTTCATCATAACTCCCCCTAAACCTCTATGAAAAAATTTTTTACTATTCTATTAAGCTACCAAATCGGTTGCTTTTCCAGTTGTACTACGAATTTATTTCGCTGTACGAATTGAATTATTTTTGAATAATAGTGAAACAATATACCCTGAAATAATACTAGTTACCATAATAAATAAGAAACTTCGCATTACCTTCATTAAAAAATAATATAAGCTAATCCACAATAAAGTCTGGTAGCAACCCAAAGTTTAACACAGAACCACTTACAAGGATAGCATAAACAAGTGAAACTTTAATTAGTAGGGATTTTGTCCATCCCACTGATTATTAGCCCACAAATAGCGGATAAATTATAATCTGCCCTCATTATAGCTTGTTTTTAATAAAACGCTTACTTTTGTTGAATTTTAAAAGTTCTGAATAAAGATCTGTTTTTACCATTTGTACTACTCGTATGTCGTCTGACTTATATAACAGTTTTTCTAAACCATCGGTACTATGTATTTTTATCCTATTTCTTCACATCATTAAAACTTTCTGTTTCATCCCATATAAGTATAAAATGATAACAGTTTTATTTTTAATTTTTTTTAGAAATAAAAAAATGGCAACCTCTTGTCGCCATTTTTTCATACCATTATTATCTTTCCACTGGAAATGATTTCAAATCCGTAGCTATTTCCGTATTAGAAAATAGCTCTCTTGCCTCTTTCAATAATTCCTTATATGTATCTCCTTGATAACGAGAACTAATATGAGTCAATATTAAACGTTTTGCATTTGCCTGAAGTGCAATACTCGCAGCTTGCTTAGATGTGGAATGAAAATAATCATACGCTTGTTGTTCATCTTCTGCCGCGAAAGTTGCTTCATGAACAAGTACGTCAGCGTCTTGTGCTAGCTCTCTACTCGCTTCACAATATCTTGTATCACCTAAAATGGTAATAACTCTTCCCTTTTGAGGTGGGCCGATAAAATCTTTTCCGTTTAGTATCGTACCATTTTCTAATTCAACTACTTCTCCATCTTTTAAACGTTTAAAGAGTGGACCTGGTTTCACACCCATCTCCAGTAATTTATCGACTAAAAGGGCACCTTGTATATCTTTCTCTATAATACGATACCCAAAACATTCAATACCATGTGACAACCTTTTCGTTTCCACATGAAATTCATTATCTTCAAACACAGTACCTTCTTCTGTTATCTCAACAATTTCAAGTGGGTATTTTACATGTGTCGTACTTACTGATAATGCTACTTCAATAAATTGTTTAATTCCTTTTGGTCCGTACACCGTTAAAGGTGTAGTCCCTCCTTGAAATGAACGGCTTCCTAATAAACCAGGCAAGCCAAAAATATGATCACCATGTAAATGCGTAATAAATATTTTTTCAATGCGGCGTGGGCGTACTGATGTATGTAATATTTGATGTTGCGTCGCCTCGCCACAATCAAATAACCAAGTCTGTCCTCGTTCTTCTAACAATTGCAAAGCAATTGCTGAAACATTCCTTCCTTTCGAAGGAACACCTGCACCAGTTCCTAAAAATACAAATTCCACTTTCTTTCCTCCAGCTCTTTATATAATCTACCTTTCATCTTACGGAATGTTATTTCAAATGGCAAATCGAATTTACATAACCAATCATCTAGACAACTATATAAAACGAACGTTATACTCGAAAAACTTAGCCATCGTTCGTGTTTTGTGTTAAAATGATTATACTACATTTTAAGGGAGCGTTTTATTATGAAAGAAGCATTTCGTTTACAAACTGATTTTTCATCTTCATTTGATCGCTGGGTAAGTTCTTTCGTGTCAGATCACCCAGCACAATTAGAATGGACGACTTTGAAAGAATTAATCCATGAATATACAACAACACATACAAATGATTCGTTACCAACATATATTTCTTCAGCTTTAACATATTACGCACAACGCGTTTCAACAACAAACAGTTCAGAAATTGTTATTTTTGAAAATCATACAATCTCTTAACCTATCATAAAAAGCACTGGTTACAGTGCTTTTTTATTTATACTTATTTAACAAATAATCATATTCCGTCCAAAAATCTGTATACATACTTCGATCAAACGCATCTAAAATTATCTTTTCACTTGATTTATTCAATAACTCTTTTGCTTGTAGTGCAAAAGAAACCATTTGTTTTCTATAAAAACTTTATAGTAAAAAATTTCATAATTAATTTTAAAAATAAAAGGTGCCATGATATTTACAGCTTCATGAAACCTTCTACATAAACTTATTTTCTAATTTTTGCTGAAAAGACTTTTCTTGCTTACGTAATAATTGACTACCTCGTTGTAAAATCGGCATTCCATACTTATCATTAATTTGATCGATGACAGCAAGTAGCGGCTCTTCTTTCGCATCTTCTTCAAATGAAAACAAATCTAATTGTTTCACCGATTCTGTCTTCCACTCTATTTCAGTAGCTGTCACACCTAGTAAACGAACGGAATCACCGTCCCAATGTTGCTTCCATAAACGAGATGCAGCCTGAAAAATATCTCGTTCTTCCCAAATGGCATTTTTCAATTGCTTACTCCGCGTTACTGTGCGCCTATCATGATATTTAATCATAATTTGAATATTATAGCTGACGAGGGTTCGCTTTTGTAATCTTTTACTCACTGACTTGGATAGCCGTTCTAGCATATCAAGTAATTCTTTCTCTTCATCCATATCCTTTGAAAAAGTCATCGAATTACCGACACTTTTATGTTGTCCCATTTGACTCGGATCAACTTCCCTATCATCCACACCTTTTGCCCGCCTTTGTAAATCAACACCATGCTTTCCAATTTTAGCGCGAATGATATGTTCGTTCCCTTTTGCTAACTGCTCAATTGTTTGTATATGAATATCGTTTAATTTTTCAGCTGTTTTTTCTCCAATTCCATGCATCGCTCCAACCGGAAGTGGCCAAATCATTTCTGGAATATCTCGTTTTCGAAGCACAGTAATCCCGAGGGGCTTTTTCATATCAGAAGCTGTTTTTGCTAGGAAAAGGTTTGGAGCAATTCCAATGCTACAGGGTAGCTGTAACTCTGCTAATAATGCTTGTTGAATCATCTTTGCTATTTCAAGAGGCGAACCGAGTGCGTAGCAATCTGTAATATCTAAATATCCCTCATCTATAGAGACTGGTTGTATTTTTTCCGTAAAACGGGAAAGGATTTGAAACATTTGAAATGAAGCTTCACGATATAATGTAAAATTAGGACGCCTTACAACTAATTGCGGGCATAACCTTTTCGCTTCCCAAAGAGGCATCGTCGTACGTATCCCAAATTCCCTCGCCTCATAACTACATGTTATGATGATTCCTTTTCTTTCTTTTTCATTTCCAGCAACCGCTAACGGCTTTCCTTGTAATGATGGGTCATGAGCAATTTCAACAGATGCGAAGAAACAATTCATATCTATATGTAAAATAACACGACCATTTTTCGGATACATTTCTCGCATAGTACTCACTCCTTCAAAGAACATTTGTTCCTTCATTATACCAAATTCATGCACAATATAATAAATTACTTATTCTTTTTATCCTTACTTTTGCTATACTTAATATGAGTATGGATATTTTTGTAAAAGGAGTGATTTATTATGAAATCACACAGTAAACTCAACTATACATTTCTCATTATTATATTAATCATCTTAATTAACTATTTACTACTCCCTATTTTTGATATTAACGTAGCCGGGATCCTTCCAAGTCTACTAGGCATTGCAACAACTGCTATACTGCCATGGATTTTCTTATATTGGCTTATCCGCCTTGTAAAAGCAATCGAATCAAAATAAAAAGCGTGTAAATCAATTATGATTTACACGCTTTTTCTATTACATTATTTCGCTACTTCTTCAATAATTGCGACAACTAATTCTGCTGTTTTCGCTAATTCCTCAACAGGGATCTTTTCGTTTGTTGTATGAATTTCTTCATAACCAACCGCTAAGTTAACTGTTGGAATACCGTGTCCTGCAATTACGTTTGCATCACTTCCGCCACCACTTTGGTGAAGGGAAGGTGTACGACCAATTTTTTCTGCTGCACGTTTTGCAACCTCTACAACGTGGTCGCCATCAGCAAATTTAAATCCTGGGTACATAACGTTTACTTCAACGTCTGCGTGACCGCCCATTTCTTTTGCAGTTGTTTCAAATGCTTCTTTCATTTTCGCAACTTGTACTTCCATTTTTTCATTGATTAATGAACGCGCTTCTGCAAAAATTTGTACGTGATCGCAAACGATATTCGTTTGTGTACCACCTTCAAAACGTCCAATATTTGCAGTTGTTTCAGAATCAATACGACCAAGTGGCATCTTCGCAATTGCTTTCGCTGCGATAGTAATTGCAGATACACCTTTTTCTGGTGCTACACCAGCGTGAGCTGTTTTCCCACGAATAATCGCATTCACTTTCGCTTGTGTTGGAGCTGCAACAACGATTTCACCAACTTTTCCATCGCTATCTAATGCATAACCGTATTTCGCTGTAATGCGTTCACGATCTAATGCTTTTGCACCAACAAGACCAGATTCTTCTCCAACTGTAATAATAAATTCAATTGTACCATGAGGGATATTTTTCTCTTTTAAAACACGGATTGCTTCGAACATCGATGCTAATCCTGCTTTATCATCCGCACCTAAAATCGTAGTACCATCTGATACGATATATCCATCTTTAATAGAAGGCTTAATTCCATTACCAGGAACTACTGTATCCATATGAGAAGTAAAGTAAATTGTATCAACACCATCTTTTGTTGCTGGTAATGTACAAATTAAGTTACCTGCACCATGCCCAGTAACAGCCATTGTGTCATCTTCAAATACTTCTACACCTAAATCTGTAAATTTCTTTGTTAATACTTTGCAAATTTCTGCTTCAAATTTCGTTTCAGAATCTACTTGTACTAATTCCATAAATTCATTTACTAAACGTTCTTGATTAATCATAAGACTGCGCCTCCTGCACTACCATTATGTATGTAACACTATTAATTATAACAGAATTTCGCAAAAGTTTCGAAATACAAGACAAAAACAGACGGTTTATATGTCTAGATAACCATCTGCTTTCTACTACTCATTTAACAATACCCAGCGCATATGATCTTCCCACACTCCATTAACCATTAACATCTTCCTAGACACGCCTTCATATTGAAAGCCTATCTTCGTCACTACTTGTATAGATGCTAAATTTCGTGGCATAATCGGTGCTTCTATACGATGTAATTGAAATTCCTCAAAAGCAACTTGAATTGCTTTTCTAAGCGCTTCTGTCGTATAACCTTTGTTTAACTCTGCCTTATCTAATTTATAGCCGAGTACACAAGATTGATAAATTCCGCGAACAATTAAATTAAATGAAATACATCCAATTATTTTCGTATCATCACCCTTTTTAAAAATCCAAAGCCTGATGATTTTCCCTTCTGCGAACTCTTTTCTATCCTTTTGTAACTTTTTCTTTTGATAATCTAACGTAAAAAAATCATCCGGTCTATACTCTTCCCAAGCTTTTAAAAATTCACGATTTCTGTCGTAATATTGAAGAACTTTTTCAGCATACGACTCATCGATTTCCCTTAAATGTAAACGATTTGTTTCATATATTTTCATCATCGTATCTCCATTCTTCAGCTTGCATAACAAAAAACTTATAATCTATCATCCTTATATATTCTCTACATACATACAAATTTCCTGTTATACTTTACACGCACTTCTCGAATTTTGTCACTTCTCTCCCCTTGTCCACAATATCATTTCTCGTTACAATGATATTGTACTGATTTGCAAGGAGGCTTAACGATGCATAAAAAAGCTCAAAAAGTTATGATTTACGTAATGCTAATTTCTATGCTTGTAACAACATTACTTGCTGGTGCGAGTATGTTTTGGTAAAAAGGACGATGTGTTCGTCCTTTTTTTACTTTTCACACATAATATAACAAAATAAACCATCTCGATATCGAGATGGTTTATTTTATATAAAGCACAACCGCTACAATACTAAAAGAAAATGACATTACAAGTGCTATTATAAAACTTGTATACTGTTTCTGCTGAAATGCCCCAATAACAAAAGTAAGATTAAGTAATGCCATACATACAAGCGCTACAAGATAAGAACATATATTAAAAGTTGCCAACATGAATGTAACAACAAATAGAAATCCCATAAAAAACTGCATATACGAAATCTTTGGATTCAAGTACATATGAGCAACCCCTTTATCTAATTTTTCACCCCGCTTGGTGAGGGCTGGTATTCAGCGGGGAATAACCTCCCACTGATTAAAGTTTCATTTTATCTTTCTATACTCCCATTAACTCATGGTTATGTACACATGTCAAGACAACTTATTACAATAGAAAAAGCCAACCTTTTCGTTGGCTTTTTCATATGCAATGGCTCCTTTTTCTTTTGCCAATTGCTGAAATGATTTTTTCGACTTCACAATCCATACTTTCGTTCCAATTGGAATGCGATCAAATAAATACTCCACATCGTTTTTCTTCATTCTTATACATCCTTGTGAAATATACTTTCCAATTGAACTTGGTTGGTTTGTTCCATGTATTCCATACTTACTCCCGTCAGTTCCTCTAGCATTAAATCCCATCCACCTAGATCCAAGTGGATTTTTCGGTGATCCCCCTGGAATATTCTTCGCAATATAATATGGATCCTTTGCTTTCATTACAATATCAAAAGTTCCCTCTGGGGTTAATTCATTTGTTTTCCCTGTCGCGACTGGAAAAACCTTTTGAATCTTCCCATCGTCAATATAAGCTAGTTTATTCGTCGCTTTATTTACAATAATAAAAGGATCTCCGGCACGCGGATTATCACCGAGAGGCCAAATGGGCGATAAAGAAAGACATAATATGAAAGAGAGAAGATACGGCATAAATAATTCCTACCTTCTATATAAGTTCTTTTATATTATCCTTTCCCTTAAAGCGGCTTTTAATGAGTAAATATTGCTCCATTTCATATACAAGTTGAACAAGTTTCGCACGTATCTCAAATTCCTCGCGTGTAACCGGCAATGGCATGTCCCTAAATAATTCTCTCATTTCTTGAAGCTGTCTTAAGGAGATAACCCCTGTACTCTCAGGACTAATGGCATTGCCAATATTTTCAACCACATCCGCAATCATGTCAGCTTGTTCATATGTCCATGATAAAGAAGCTGCTAATGGTATCATCCGCTCTAAAATTTCGAATTGTTGCATGCGCATATTAAAATAACGATAGTAATAGTCATCTTCTCGCATAAATGCATTCTCAAGTTTCTTAAACGATAAATCCCTTGCTTCATTTAGCATATTTTCAGTTTCAATAAGTTCTGCCCCGCTCCAATTACTTTCTCTGTTTCGTAAATAAACGACCATTTCAAACAAAATTGTTTTAAAATTACTTTCTATTGTATCCTGATACTCTTTTAGCTTATTTTCACTACTTGGCATATACATATTCACTAATAAAGCCACACTAATCCCTATCGTTAATATCGCAATTTCATTTCCAACAATAAGCCATGTAATTTGTTTCAATGAATATAGATGCATCACAATAACTGAACTCGTGACAATACCTTCTTGAATTTTGAGCATAACTGCAGTCGGAATAAATGTAAGCAATAATATACTAATTGCAAGTGGTGTATAGCCAATTGTTTCAAAAATACAAAACGCGAATACCATTGATAATACACAAGCTAAAAAACGATGTAACGACACTTGAAGTGATTTACGTTTCGTATTTTGTACACATAATATAACTAAAATACCCGCTGAACTATAAAATTCTAATCCTAATAACTGAGCAATAAAAACTGCTGCGCCTGTCCCTATTGCTGTTTTTACTGTACGGTATCCAATTTTGAACATAGCATTGCTCCTATATGTATAAACGTATTTACAGTTAGTATAAAAAAAGGATGACACAATGTCATCCTTTTCTACTTATTATTCACGTAACCTTTACAGATTACAATATTTTTTGTAAAAATTGTTGCGCACGTTCACTTTTCGGTGCTGCAAAAAATTGTGCTGGCGCACTATCTTCTACAAGTTTTCCACCATCTAAAAAGAGAACACGATCTGCTACTTCTTTTGCGAATCCCATTTCATGTGTAACAATGGCCATTGTCATTCCTGTCGTAACTAATGATTTCATAACTTCTAACACTTCTTTCACCATCTCTGGATCTAGTGCTGATGTTGGTTCATCAAATAACATCACTTCTGGTTCCATCGCTAACGCTCTCGCAATTGCTACACGTTGCTTTTGTCCTCCCGAAAGACGATTCGGGTACGTATCCTTTTTATCTAATAAACCGACCTTTTCTAAAAGTTTTTCGGCTTTCTTTTCAGCTTCTTGTTTCGTTACTCCTTTTACATTGATAGGAGCATACGTAATATTTTCTAATACAGTCATATGAGGAAATAGGTGAAAATGCTGAAATACCATTCCAACATTTTCACGAACGTGCATAATATTCGTTTTCGGATTCGTTACTTCTTCCGTTCCGATCCAAATGTGACCATTTGTCGGTGCTTCTAGCACATTCATACAACGTAAAAATGTTGATTTCCCTGATCCAGACGGTCCAATAATTGCTACTACTTCCCCTTTTTCAATCGTTGTTGTAATTCCTTTTAATACTTCGTTTTTTCCAAATGATTTATGAAGGTTTTCAATTTTAATCACTTTTCTTCATTCTCCCTTCAATTGCCTTCCCGACTAATGTAAGAATAATGACTAACATATAATAAATGAGTCCAACAAAAAGTAATGGTTCAAGATATTTAAACGTCTCACCGCCTACAATGTAAGCACGGCGCATTAAATCCGTCGCTCCTATTACTGTTACTACAGCCGATTCTTTCGTAAGTGTCGCAAACTCGTTCACAAGCGCTGGTAATATATTTTTTAATGCTTGAGGGAAAATGATATTTCGCATCATTTTCCCATAAGGAACCCCTAAAGCCATTGCTGCTTCTGTTTGTCCTTTATCAACCGCTTGAATGCCCGCGCGGATTACTTCTGACATATATGCACCTGAATTCAAACTAAATGCTAATACTGCTGCTACGAATGCTGGTATTTCATAACCAATTATTTGCGGGACACCGAAATAAATAATCATTAATTGCAATACAAGTGGTGTACCACGGAAAATTGATGTATAAAGATCTGCCGCTATATTTAACGCTCGTATTCTAGCAATTTTGCAAAGTGCTAATAACATTCCTAAAATAAATCCTACTAGCGCTGATACTGCTACAATTTTCAAAGTAACTTCTAGACCTTTTAGTATATATGGTATCGAAGGCGTAATCGCCGAAAAATCTAAGTTCATTCTTTTCATTCCCCTCAGAGAAAAGTGAAAGGCAGCTTATTTTTCGCTGCCAAACCATTTCTTCACTAATTTATCCATTTCTCCATTTTCTTGCATTTTTTTAATTACTTTATTAAATTCAGCTGTTTTATCACTGTTTTTCGGAAGGGCAATTGCTGCTCCTACTTCTTCTGGTGCTTCTTTAATTTCAATTCCTTGTAATTCTTTCATTTTTTCTAAATAATTTTTAGCAACTGTGTCTTCTATAATTGCAGCGTCAAAACGACCAGCTTTAATTTCTTGTACAATTTCTGGTATACGGTCACGTCCCTCAACTTTGAAATCTACTTGTTTTTTAAATTCTGCTGCTTTCTCTTCTTGAATAGATCCTGTTTGTACCCCTACTTTTTTCCCTTTTAAATCCTCTACAGATTGAATGTTAGAATCCTTTTTAGAAACGACCATGTTTTTCGCAACGAAATAAATATCTGTGAAATCAACATTATTTTTACGCTCTGCAGTTGGCGTCATACCTGCCATTACAAAATCAACTTTTCCTGAGCTAAGAGATGCTAATAAACCACCAAAATCCATATCTTTCACTTTCACTTCATAACCAAGTTCTTTTCCGATATATTTAGCAACATCAACATCAAAGCCGATAATTTCATCACTTTTTGAAGCTTCTACGTATTCATATGGTTTATAATCTGCTGAAGTCCCCATAACCAATACTTTTTTATCTTTTCCAGTAGCCTTTTCTTCCCCCTTACTACAAGCGCTGAACATACTTACAACTAAAATAAGTGCAAACGATATTGATAATAACTTCTTCATCTTTCTTCCCCCTAATAATGTATATTTAAAAGTTTAATAGAATATTTATTCGATGTTTGTATTGTATCAGTACTTTTATTTTTATGCAATATATAAAATAAAAATAAATTAAATAACAATATTAATAACGTTTCCAATGTATAAAATGATGCATAAAACAACACAACTATGCATATCCCATAAATTTTAATACTAAATAAAAAAGGCGGTACACCCACTTAATTGTGGACGTACCGCCTTTTCGTTTATTTTATAGTTCTTCACAATTCTCTTCGAAATAAGATTGAAGTTTTGCAATAACTTGCATCGGTTCATGACCTTCAATTTCATGACGCTCTACCATCGTTACAATTTTTCCATCTTTTAATAAAGCAAATGATGGAGAAGAAGGTGGATACCCTTCGAAATATTCACGAGCTCTTGCTGTTGCTTCTTTATCTTGACCTGCAAACACCGTTACAAGATGGTTAGGACGTTTATCATAATGTACAGAATGCGCAGCAGCAGGACGAGCAATACCACCTGCACAACCACATACAGAGTTTACCATTACAAGTGTTGTTCCATTTCTTTTAAACGCTTCTTCTACTGCTTCTGGCGTCGTCAGTTCTGTATATCCAGCAGAGACAATCTCTTCACGCGCTTGGCGGACAACATCATTCATAAAAAAGTTAAAATTAATCAATCTTTTCCCTCCTCTAAAACTACCTATTTGTATCTTACCAGCTAATGTTTATGAAATACAAGTAAGTTTACTTGTATTTGGGTATAGAAAAGGTGTTAGAGCAGGGCTCTAACACCTTTTCTTAATGACCACGATGTTTTTGCTTTGCTTTTTGTACTTTGATTAAACGTCTTCTTTGTTTTTCAGCCTCACGCTTCTCCTTAGATTGCACTTTCTTTTCTTGTTTATGCAGTTCATAGGATAAGCTAATTGCCTCTTGTGCCTTAGTAAAACGGTTTACATTTACTTCTTTTGCTACTTGTCGTATGATACGCTTTATATTTTTGGGACGCGTTTTTTCTTTCACTTCCACGCCACATTTTGCAAAGTGCTGAAAATACGCTAACATTGGACCATTTACAAATATAAGTATTTCTTCGTCTGACGGCTCTGTTCCAAAAATATACCTTGCTCCATACAATTTTCCTTTTTCTTTACATGTAATGATCCCAACAAAAAATTGGCCATCGTGATATACTGTCAACTCCATTGACAGCCCCTCCTTAAAAAAATTAGAAATACGGGACATCCCGGAGGGGAAGGTTACTGACATGAAATCATGCGTCTGGACTACCAACCAGAACTGTGTTTTTGTATTTCTTTCACTATTATTATATCTTTTTTTCCATAATCTTCATATATTCCGCAATCATTTTTTTATGCGATCCTACAATATAGTCAGGTAGTTCTGTTAGTGGGAAGAATGTAAGCTGAACCGATTCTTCTTTATTCATAACAAAATCTCCATCATATTCATCCGTATAATAAGCGGTCGTTACAGATTGAAATTCATCACCGTTTGCTAATTTTGTAAAATAGTTCGCTCCAGAAAACACATTGATTAATCGCAGGTTCTTCACTTCTATTCCTGTTTCTTCGTATACTTCACGGCAAGCAGTTTCTTCTGGTGATTCACTAAGCTCCATTAACCCGCCAGGCAGCCCCCATTTTCCGTAAGGCTCTGTTCTTTGCTGCAATAATACATATCCATTTTCATTTATAACGAGTACAACAGCACCAACTAAAATTAAAGGGCGATGACCAACTATTTTTCGTAATTCTTCTACATATCCCATCGTATCGCCTCCTTTTTCGTTGTCCACACTATTGTATCATATGTATGAAACGACAAAATGCGTATATTTTTCATTTTTTTAACAAAATATTTATTTTATGTGCTTCATTACATCCCAAACTGCAAGTCTATTATAGTTTGAAACGTTTAAGAGCATATAAGTAAAAAAGCTGGTTCGTATTTACACGAACCAGCTTTTTTACTTAACAGAAAACATATACTTTTTATACGTTTTCCGTACCGATAATATGAGCCCCATCATAATCATATTCGAGAACAAGGAACTTCCCCCATACGATAAGAACGGTAATGCAATCCCTTTTACAGGCATTAATCCAACGATCATACCGATGTTTTGGAATATTTGAACCGTTAATATTCCAATTGCTCCCGCACATAATAATGTACCGAATAAATTATCAGCAGAATAACCAATAATAATTGTTCGATATAGTAGTAATAGGAACAAGAATACAACTAACGCGGCTACGATAAATCCACCTTCTTCGGCAATTGTAGCAAAAATAAAGTCAGTATGCTTCTCAGGTATATAGACGTTCCCTTCGCCAAATCCTTTTCCTTCCATACCACCACTACCTACAGCTAAAATCGATTGCTGTGTTTGATAACCTTGATCTGCATTTTCAAATGGATTTAACCAACCTACAATACGTGATTGTTGGTGAGGTTTTAGTAACGTAACTAAATTATTAAAGAAGAAATCCTCATACCTTACGTAAATAAATATTAACGTAGATAATACGGTCACCGGAATAACTGTACATAACGCTATCAATTTCTTCTGAATACCTGACATAAATAAAATACATGCAATTGCAGCAGCGTATAAGAACACCATCCCTGTATCCGGTTGGCTATATACAACAGCCATAGGCGGAAGGGATACTAGCACAATTTTACCTACTAATTTTAAGTCCGTTTGGAATGTCCTTGCCATATACTGCGCATTATGTTTCACTGCTATACTTGCTACTACGAGAAGCAATGAAATTTTGAAAAACTCAGATGGTTGAATTTGTCCAACTAACGGAAATACAAACCATCTTTTTGCACCTAATTTTTCAGGTGTGAAAGTGGAAACCGGTAGTATTTTCAAAAGAATAAGTGACGCAAATCCAACGATATACAGTGGCCAAGACAATTTTTGTAATTGATCTAAGTCAATGCTTGCAACAAGCAATAACAATACGACCCCAATTATGTAGTTCAAACCCTGTTTCATCGCAAAGTTTGCCTCTCCATATTGGCCAGTTTGCTGACTGCTATATATAGCAGCTATACTCGTAACACATAGTGCAAACAAAATTAATATTAATTTTACATCTAAACTTTTTAGAAACTCGGTACTTCTTTTCATGACATCCTCCTGAAACATTGTTACAGCAAAATAAAAAACCAGGAGTCAACATTCTTCATGTTTTGACGACTGATTACACATTATCTATAAAACACTTATATAGAATAACTCTCTTTTTCATACAATACAATATATTATACTACAGTTTCATCAGTAAGATTTGCCAAAAAAATTATTCTTTTCTTATTTTATATCTATATACCATATATCAGCAATGTATTTTCGTAAATTCCTAATACATACTCGTTCATTGTAAGATTGCTGGGAAAAGTGATGTACATATAGTAGGATGAAAACGAAGAAATAAGATGATAAAAAGCCCGCATAAGCGAGCTTTTTATTAATATACAGATGTATTATTTTCTGACGTATTTTCTAGAATTTCTTTTACACGTCCTAAGAACTTACCACAAATTAAGCCATCGAGTACACGGTGATCAAGTGATAAACATAAGTTAACCATGTCACGAGCACCGAACATACCATTATCCATAATTACTGGACGTTTTACAATTGATTCAACTTGTAAAATAGCCGCTTGTGGGTAATTAATAATACCCATAGATTGAACAGAACCAAATGATCCTGTGTTATTAATTGTAAATGTTCCGCCTTGCATTTCGTCCGCTTTTAACGATTTCGTACGTACTTTTCCTGCAAGTTCTGTAATTTCACGAGCGATGCCTTTAATTGTCTTCTCGTCTGCGTGTTTAATTACTGGTACAAATAGTTCGTCCTCTGTTGCAACAGCGATAGAAAGGTTAATATCTTTCTTCTGAACGATTTTATCGCCAGCCCACATTGAATTAATTTGAGGATACTCTTTTAACGCTTGTGCTACTGCTTTTACGAAGAAAGCAAAGAACGTTAAGTTAAAGCCTTCACGCTTTTTGAAATCACCTTTAATTGAATTACGGTATGACACAAGGTTTGTCACATCTACTTCAATCATCATCCAAGCGTGTGGTGCTTCGTGTTTGCTACGTAACATGTTCGCTGCGATTGCTTTACGCACACCTGTTACTGGAATTTCGATATCGCCAGGCATTGTTGGTACAGAAACTAGTTTCGCAGCTTCTACTTTTTGTGCTACCGGCGCTGCTTTTGGTGCTTCTGGACGCGCTTCTACTACTGCTGCTACCGCTTCCTCTTTCTTCGCACCTGCTTGCGGAATGTTTCCAGATTCCACTAGCTTTAAAATATCTTTACGAGTGATACGGCCATTTGCTCCCGTACCTTCCACTAGATCTAAATCAACGTTATGCTCACCCGCAAGTTTTAACACAGCTGGTGAAAAACGAGGTTTTCCATCAGTTGGTTGTTTTGCTTTCGGTGCTTTTTCAGACGTAGCTACTTCTGCCTTTGGTTCTTCTTTTGTTTTTTCCTCAACAGCGGTTGCTGCTACTTCATCTGCGCCTTCTACTTGAATAACACAAACTACTTCACCTACAGCTAACGTATCACCTTCACCAGCGATTAACTCTTTCACAATACCAGTGAAAGAAGATGGTACTTCAGCATTTACTTTATCAGTCATTACTTCTGCAAGCGGATCATACTTATTTACGTGATCGCCAACATTAACAAGCCATTTACTAATTGTACCCTCTGTAACGCTCTCCCCGAGCTGAGGCATTGTAATATTTTCTACAGCCATGTATAGTCCCCCCGATTAAAATTCCGCAAGTTCACGCATTGCTTTTTCAACTTTATCTGGATTTACCATGAAGAATTTTTCCATTGTTGGTGCATAAGGCATTGCTGGAACGTCTGGACCTGCAAGACGTGCGATTGGCGCATCTAAATCAAACAGACAGTTTTCAGCAATAATTGCTGCCACTTCACTCATAATACTTCCTTCTTTATTGTCTTCTGTTACAAGAAGAACTTTACCTGTTTTAGAAGCAGCTTCAATGATTGCTTCTTTATCTAATGGATATACAGTACGTAAATCAAGAATGTGTGCAGAGATGCCATCTTGTGCTAACTTTTCAGCTGCTTGAAGAGCAAAATGAACACATAATCCGTATGTGATAACAGTAATATCATCACCTTCACGTTTTACATCTGCTTTTCCGATTGGTAATACGTAATCATCTTCTGGCACTTCACCTTTAATTAAGCGATATGCACGTTTATGCTCAAAGAATAATACTGGATCTTCATCACGAATTGCAGCTTTTAGTAAGCCTTTTGCATCATATGGTGTAGAAGGGATAACGATTTTTAAACCAGGTTGGTTTGCAAACATCGCTTCCACAGATTGTGAATGATACAATGCACCGTGAACACCTCCGCCAAATGGCGCACGAATTGTAACTGGACAAGTCCAATCGTTATTAGAACGATAACGAATTTTTGCTGCCTCAGAAACAATTTGGTTTACTGCTGGCATGATGAAATCAGCAAACTGCATTTCAGCGATTGGACGCATACCATACATTGCCGCACCAATTGCTACCCCAGCAATTGCAGATTCTGCAAGCGGTGCATCAAGCGCACGATCTTCACCAAACTGATCATATAAACCGTGTGTCGCTTTAAATACGCCACCTTTTTTACCAACATCTTCACCTAAAACAAATACTTTCTCATCGCGTTCCATTTCTTCGCGCATTGCTAATGTAATAGCATCAATATAAGACATTACAGCCATGAAACGTTCCCCCCTATTCTGCGTATACGTGCTTCAATGCATCTTCAGGTGCTGCATACGGAGCATTTTCTGCATATTCTGTTGCTTCATTTACGATATGCATAATTTCGTCTAACATTTGTTTTTCAGATTCCTCAGTTAACACGCCAGCTTCTTTTAAATAAGCAGCAAATGTTATAATTGAATCTTTTTTCTTCGCTTCTTCTACTTCTTCTTTATCACGATAAACACGATCATCGTCGTCACTAGAATGTGCTGTTAAACGATATGATACTGTTTCAATTAAAGTTGGACCTTCACCACGACGGCCGCGGTCTGCTGCTTCTTTTACAGCTTTATATACTGCAAGCGGATCATTTCCGTCTATTGTATATCCAGGCATACCGTAACCAATTGCACGGTCTGATACATTTTTACATGCTAATTGTTTTTCAACTGGAATAGAGATTGCGTATTTATTATTTTCACACATGAAAATAACAGGTAGTTTGTGTACGCCAGCAAAGTTTGCACCTTCATGGAAATCACCTTGGTTAGAAGAACCTTCCCCGAATGTAACAAACGTTACTAAATCTTTCTTTTCCATTTTTCCAGCTAATGCAATACCAACTGCATGTGGTACTTGCGTTGTTACTGGAGATGATCCTGTCACAATACGATTTTTCTTTTGACCGAAGTGACCAGGCATTTGACGACCACCAGAGTTTGGATCTCCAGCTTTCGCGAAAGCAGACAACATAAGCTCTTTAGCTGTCATACCAAACGCTAGTACAACGCCCATATCACGGTAGTACGGTAATGCATAATCTTTCTCTCTATCAAGAGCGAATGCTGCTCCAACTTGTGCCGCCTCTTGTCCTTGACAAGAAATTACGAATGGAATTTTACCAGCGCGGTTTAATAACCACATACGTTCGTCAATTTTACGTGCAAGTAACATCGTACGGAACATTTCTAATACTTGCTCATCACTTAAGCCAAGCTCTTCATGGCGCTTTTCTTTTACTTCTGCCATTTTTCATAACCTCCTAAATCCACATTTTTATGCGTGTAACGCTTTTCCATCTACAGCTAATGCTGCTTCACCAATCGCCTCAGATAATGATGGATGCGGATGAATTGTATGTGCTACTTCCCACGGTGTTGCATCAAGTACTCTTGCAAGACCAGCTTCAGAAATCATATCTGTTACATGTGGTCCAATCATATGAACACCAAGAATGTCATTTGTTTCTTCATCAACTACAAGTTTTACGAAACCATCTGATTCGCCGTATACAAGTGCTTTTCCGATTGCACGGAATGAGAACTTCCCTACTTTTAACTTATAGCCTTTTTCTTTCGCTTCTTGTTCTGTTAAACCGACAGAAGCAACTTCCGGACTGCTATATACGCATTTTGATACCATAGAATAATCAATTGGTGTAACTTCTTTACCAGCAATATGTTCTACTGCAACAATTCCTTCATGAGAAGCAACGTGAGCAAGCTGTAAACCACCGATTACATCACCGATTGCGTAAATATGAGATTCTTTCGTTTGATAAAACTCATTTGTTTGAATGTATCCTTTTTCCACAACGATATCCGTATTCTCTAAACCAATATTTTGCGTATTGGCTTGTCGTCCTACAGATACAAGCATTTTTTCTGCTTTAAATTCTTTATTCTCACCGTTATGTTCAGCTTGAATTGTTACTCCATTATCTTTTACCAATGTTTCTGGTAATACTTTTGCACCAGTTACCACTTTAATACCTTTTTTCTTAAATAGACGTTGCATTTCTTTTGAAACGTCTTGATCTTCTAGTGGTAGTATCGTTTTCGCATATTCTAATACTGTAACTTCTACACCGAAGTCAGCAAGCATAGATGCCCACTCAATACCGATTACACCGCCACCTACGATAATAATCGAACTAGGAAGCGTTTCCATTTTTAGGGCATGATCGGAAGACATTACGTACTCTCCGTCTAATTCTAAACCTGGTAATGAATTCGGACGAGAACCTGTTGCAACAAGTACATTTTTTGGAATTAACATTTCATTCTCTTCTCCACTTGCAAGTTCAACTGAAATTGTCCCTGGCATCGGAGAGAAAATAGATGGGCCAAGAATACGGCCAATACCTTCAAACACATCAATTTTACCTTGTTTCATTAAGTGTTGAACGCCTTTATGAAGTTGCGTTACAATCTTCTCTTTACGCTCTTGTACTTTCGCAAAGTTTAGTTCTACATTACTTGCAATAACCCCGAACTCTTCGCTTTTTTTAGCAGTTGCATATACTTCCGCACTACGTAAAAGAGCTTTACTAGGAATACATCCTTTGTGTAAACAAGTACCACCAAGATTTTCTTTTTCAACAAGTGCAGTTTTTAAACCTAGTTGTGATGCACGAATAGCAGCAACATATCCACCAGTACCGCCGCCAACGATGACTAAATCATATTCTTTTGCCATTATCTCAACCCCTAGCTACCGTTTCTTTTTCACGTACAACATATTCTTTTGGAGCTTCTTCTTCACGTAGTACACGAAGCGCTCCTTCTGCTAATGCTTGTAATTCATCTTCTCCTGGATGTACGATAACATCTGCAATCCAGTCTACTCGTTCTTTTATTTCATCAACAAGAATTTTACTGTAAGCAAGTCCACCAGTTAATACGATTGCATCGATTTTCCCGTGAAGTACAGCGCTAGCTCCGCCAATTTCTTTTGCAACTTGATATGCCATTGCTTTATAAATAAGAGTTGCTTCAGGATCACCTTTTTCAACCATTTGTTCTACTTTAATCGCATCATTTGTACCGATGAGGCTTACAAGTCCACCTTGTCCGACAAGTTTTTTAACCATTTCGTCTCGGTAATACTCACCAGAGAAGCACATTTCAACTAATTGTCCTACTGGTACTGTACCCGCACGCTCTGGACTAAATGGTCCTTCTCCATTTAAACCATTATTGACATCGATAACTTTTCCTTTTTTATGAGCACCAACTGTAATACCGCCGCCCATATGTGTAACTAATAAATTTAAATCCTCGTACTTGTGGTTTAATTCTTCAGCCACTTTACGAGCAACTGCTTTTTGATTTAATGCATGGAAAATACTTTTACGTTCCATACCAGCAATACCGCTTATACGAGCAATTGGCTCCATTTCATCTACAACGACAGGATCTACAATGAATGCCGGAATATTTAATCCAGAAGCAATTTCATAAGCTAAAATGCCCCCAAGGTTTGAAGCGTGATGACCGCTAAACCCATTTTTTAAATCTTCTAACATTGAATCGTTTACTGTGTATGTTCCGCCTTCGATTGGACGAAGTAATCCCCCGCGTCCACAAACTGCGTTTAACTTTGAAATATTAATACCGTGAGAATGTAGAACTTCTAAGATCGTTTCTTTACGAAACTCATATTGGTCGATAATTCGCTTATATTTTCCAATCTGTTCTTCATCATGGCGAATAGTTTCTTCTAAAACAGGTCTTTCATTATCAAAAACACCAATTTTTGTGGATGTACTACCCGGATTAATAACAAGAATTCGATTTAAAGACACTGTTGCTACCTCCACTAATAAATTCAAAAGGAGGTGGAAACCTCATAAGAGGTAACCACACCTTTTGTAAAAGTAATATATGAATGATTAGCGACGGCTAATAATGTCGTGACCGTTGCGTAAGTATGTGCTACGAGAGTTTTTCAAACTTGCAATGCGCTCTTCAGCTAAACGATCTGCTGCTACATAAGTTGCAATGCCATCGCGTTTTGAAATTTCGATTACTTTTGCAATTGTGTCATAAATTGACTCAACGCGTTTTAATGCACGTTCTCTATTGTATCCATATAACTCGTCTGCTACGTTAATTACGCCACCTGCATTAATTACATAGTCTGGTGCGTATACAATACCCATTTCATGAATGATGTCGCCGTGACGATCTTCTTTTAATTGGTTATTTGCAGAACCTGCGATTACTTTTGCTTTCAGTTGTGGAATAGTTTCGTCATTAACTGTTGCGCCTAATGCACATGGTGCGTAAATATCACATTCAACACCGTAAATTTCATTTGGCTCAACTGCAGCTGCACCGAATTCTTCTACTGCACGTTGTACAGCTTCTTTATTAATGTCTGTAACGATTAGTTTTGCTCCTTCAGCGTGTAAATGTTTGCATAGGTGATATGCTACGTTACCAACACCTTGAACAGCAATTACTTTTCCTTCTAAATTATCAGTACCGAAAGCTTCTTTCGCAGCAGCTTTCATACCACGATACACACCGTATGCAGTTACTGGAGATGGGTTACCAGAAGAACCGAATGATGGTGAAATACCTGTTACGAAGTCAGTTTCTTCATGGATAATATCCATATCATCTACTGTTGTACCAACATCTTCAGCTGTAATGTAACGTCCGTTTAGTCCTTGAATGTAACGTCCTAACGCACGGAACATCGCTTCGCTCTTATCTTTACGTGGATCACCGATAATTACTGTTTTCGCACCACCTAAGTTTAAACCAGCAGCTGCGTTTTTGTATGTCATCCCTTTTGCAAGACGCAATGCATCTTCAATCGCCGCTTCTTCAGAATCATATGTCCACATTCTTGTTCCACCAAGAGCTGGTCCAAGTGTTGTATCATGAATTGCAATGATTGCTTTTAAACCAGATTCTTTATCTTGACAAAATACTACTTGCTCATAATCATATTTTTCTAAGTATTCGAAGATTTCTAATGCCATTGTCGTTTCCCCCTAATGTTTTACCCTATTTGGTTTATTTTGAAGCAGTCGCAACTGCCAATGCTAATGAATATACTTTTGTTTCTGCTGAATCAGCACGAGATGTTAAAACAATCGGTGCTTTTGCGCCAGCAATCATTGCTCCTACTTTTGCATCAGCAAAGTAGACGAGTGATTTATATAGCACATTTCCAGCTTCAATCGTTGGGACGAGTAAAATGTCTGCCTTACCTGCTACATCACTTACTATGCCTTTATGTTCTGCTGCAATTTGTGATACTGCATTATCTAAAGCAAGTGGCCCATCAACGACACAATTTTTAATTTGTCCGCGGCGATTCATTTGAGTTAACATCGCTGCATCAATTGTTGCTTGCATCGCAGGATTCACAACCTCTACCGCTGCAATTGGTGCTACCTTTGGCAAATCAATTCCTATTGCCTGGGCAACTTCTACAGTATTCTGTATAATAGCAGCTTTCTGTGTTACATCAGGTGCAATGTTCATCGCTGCATCCGTAACAAAAATTAGACGATCGTAATTCGGAACTTCAAATGCTGCAACGTGTGAAAGTACGCTACCTTTACGAAGTCCCCACTCTTTATTTAATACAGCTTTCAAAATATTTGCTGTTGGGATGTTTCCCTTCATAAGCACATCTGCTTCGCCATTTCTTACAGCTTTCACAGAAAGTTCTGCAGCCTCAGCACTTGACTGTGCTGCAATTACTTCAATATGTTCTGAAGTTTGTAAACTATGTTCTTGTAGCATCCCCATTATTTTTTCTTGATTTCCATATAGACGAAATTGAGCTAGCTGTAATGTAATTGCTTTTGCTACAGCTTCAATTACTTCATGATCTTCAGCTACTGCTACAGCCACAGTTTTTTTAGGCTGTCCTGCTGCTTGATCAATTAAGTGTTCTAACTTCATATTTTGTAATCAACCCTTTCCGTCGTCCCTCGTCTTTTTATAAAGCAAATACCGTGCCAACTTTTAAAAGTGGTCTTACCAATAATGAAAACGCATTCAAAATGCAGTAAAATCAATACTTTGGAAAATAACAAAAGATTCTGTCTATTTTTGTCGTATTTTGTATACCATGCAATAAATTGCACGGTATGCAATTTATTGCATGCTATTTTTTGCACACTCATACTTTTCTAGCTTGTAATATAAATTTCGAACCGAAATTCCTAACGCTCTTGCCGTTTGTGTTTTATTTCCACCGAATCTCTCTAAATATTCATGAATGATATTCCCTTCAAACTCCGTCACTAAATGTTCAAGTGGCTTTTCTTCTAACTCTGGTAATAAATGAGCTTGCTTTGATTCCACCTGCTCTTCGTTATGTAATGGCGGTAAATGGTGTACATCAATATAGGTCTCGTTATAATTCATAAAGATAATAGCTCTCCCCAAAATATTTTCAAGTTCCCTCACATTCCCTGGCCATTCATATGATTGTAAATACGAAATAGCTGAATTAGTGAGTCCCTCTATATTTCGGCCATAATCTTGATTAATTTTTTGAATTAATCTTTCTGCAATTGATGGTATGTCCTCTTTACGCTGACGCAGAGACGGGATTTGAATTGGAATTTTATTTAATCGATAATATAAATCTTCCCTAAACTCTCCTTCTAGAATAGCCTTTTCTAAATTCACGTGCGTTGCTGCAATTACTCGGACATTGATAGGGATCGCTTTCGTTCCACCAACTTTTACAATCTCTTTTTCTTGCAACACACGAAGGAGTTTCGCTTGTGTATTTGCAGACAATTCTCCTATCTCATCTAAAAAGATACTACCGTTATTCGCTTCCTCAAAGAATCCACGTTTTCCGCCTCTTTTCGCACCAGAAAATGCACCTTCCTCATAGCCGAATAATTCACTTTCTAACAACGTCTCCGAAATAGCTGCACAGTTTACACGAACGAACTTATTATATTTTCGGTTACTTCCATTATGGATAGCATGTGCAAACAATTCTTTACCCGTTCCAGATTCTCCGCGTAGCAATACTGTTGCTGGTGTATTCGCGCCAAGTTTCGCCTGTTCAATAGCGGCCGTTGTTTCATCTGAATTTCCGACAATGTCATCAAACGAATACTTTGCTTCTAACGTTCGGATAATTTGCCTTGCTCGATTCAATTCATTTGTTAACTTTTGAATTTCTGATACGTCACGAATTACACCGACGCTACCTTTTAAGATTCCATCCACAATGACTGGTGCTACGTTTACAATTACATCTCGCTTTTTTTGTCCAATCTTCATATGTATTCCTCGTACCGCCCTACGCGTTCGAAGTACTTTCATATGCATACTTTCACCTTCTACAATATCAGTTGTAGCTGGTTTCCCAATAATATCCTCTTCTGTTAAACCTGTTAATTTCGTATACGCAGGGTTAATTACTAATCCTCGTCCTTTTTCATCCACGACCGAAATGGCTTCCTCAGACGAGTTGATAATCGCCTCAAGTAACGTTTGAATCTCTTTTAAATCTGTAACTTCTTCCGCAAGATCTACAACCTCTGTTATATCTTTAAAAATCGCAAATGCCCCTTGTACTTCTCCTCCCTCTTTTAATATCGGAATACGGGTTGTAATAATTTTCTTTTCATTCTCTAATGTCAGTTCATAATTCACTTCTATTTGTTTCGTACGTATAATACGAAGCAACTTACTCGTCGGAATGACTTCTAAAATATATTTCCCTACCGCATCTTCTTTTTTATACCCGATAATACGCTCTGCACTTTTATTAAATAGACGAACTTGTCCATCTCGATCGATTACAATCATACCGTCATGCGTAGAATTTAAAATTAAATCACCTTGTAGCGTTTGTTCTTCTAACTTTCCAATTAAATCTTCCTTCTCATGTGCTAATCTCGTAACAATTTTCGCAATATCACCTGGTATAAGAAGAGTATCTTTATGCTTTTTCTTTAATAAATCTTTATGTAAATCAGTGTCACCTGTCATATCAAACATTACATCAATGTGCATAGAAAGAAACGGCGTTACACTCTCTCCAATTGTAATCCCGTATTCTTTAGCCATTTGTAACCCTTTTGCTATCGGATTTATATCAATAATCCCTATAATTTGAAATATATTCGAACTTTGCAACAGATTCAGCAGTGTACTGCCACCTTCACCTGCACCAACAATTAAAACTTTTTGTCTCATATATTACACTTCCTCTCGAAGTATCTCTGCAAAATTTTTCACACCCTTATCTTACTCGTTCAGCCCCCTCTTGACAAACCCCCTTTTCATATAACATCATTGGAATAAACGAAATAATCTGAAAAGGAGAGTTTATATGCAGCGTTACCTTGCTCTATTATTAGCACTCATCCCTATTTCATTAGCTGTGTTTGGCATTAAGTTAATGAGAGATACTGTATTCGGGATTCTATTTCCTCCACTCTCTATACTATGGTTACAATTTTTAATTGGCGCTCTCTGCTTCGGGCTCGGGTTTTATATTTTTGGTGGTTTCGTCTTACACCGAGACCGTAAACGAAATAAAGTACAAGCTCGCTTTAAAAGGTAGGAAGGCCTCACTGTTTATAAATAAAAAAACGAGACCGTTACACGCGGTCTCATTTTTTTATTGGCAATAACGTTCTTGCCGTTTCAGGGTAATCAGTAATAATTGCTGAAATATTCATACCAAAATATTTCAGCATAAGTGTTTCTTCATTAATTGTATAGGGGCGAACCTCTACATCACTTTCCATCGTTAATTCGGCAATGGCATCTTGAAGATAACGATAATTAGGGTGTACTGCTGTAGCGCCCATTTTTTTCGCATACGCCCACGGACTATGCAAACCTTCGCGATATAAAATCGCTGTTTGAATATCAGGAGCCATCATATGACACCTTTTCATACTGTAGTGATTGAATGAAGAAAATATAACACGATCTTCTAGATTAAATTTCCGTACAAGCGTTATAACTTCCTCCTCTAAACCTCTGTATGGAATTTTATTATTTTTAAGTTCAATATTAAGTAGCAACTCTGTTTTTTCAATCCATTGTAATACTTCTTCTAAAAGTGGTATTTTACAAAAACCTACTTTATCACCAAATTTATAGCTCGCATCTAATTTACATAAATCCTCATATACATAATTTCGAACCGCACCTTTTCCATTCGTTGTCCGGTCCACTGTTTCATCATGAATGACGACAACTTTTCCGTCTTTCGTTAATTGAACATCAAGTTCAATTCCATCTGCTCTAAAAGATTCCGCTGCTTCAAATGAAATCATCGTATTTTCTGGGTATGTTCCTGCTGCACCACGATGTGCAAATATAAGAGTCATCCTCACTCCCCCAATCTTATGCTATACTATACGAAAAAGGAGGTACTTCTATGAGACCATTACAAATTTCTCCAGACACTGCAGTCCGCCTATCAAAAGCATTAGGTGTTCCACTTGAACAACTTATGCATATGCCGCAGCACATTTTAATTCAAAAGTTAGTTGAATTAGAAAAACAAAATAAAGACGAAGAATAATACAGTCCTGTTTTGCAGGACTTTTTATTATTTTCTATTATATCACGGATGACTCCCCTGCTAAAATTCTTTAACGGATGCACTATGATTCCATGTAATCTTTTCTCAAAACATTTATATTCAATTAAATGAAACCCCCTCTTTTAATAAAAGAAGGGGTTTCTTACTACTCGTTTCAATTACTCAAATTATGCATTTTTCTTTTCTTTGTTAAAAATCATAAACAATTTATACAACCCTAAAGAAGCTGGAATATTCATAAATGCAAATGCTTCATACGTATAATGAGGAGCTGTTTCCCATAGTAACAAGAAAGTAAATACTCCTAATGTACTAATCATCGCAATTCGTATAACTTCCGATTCATTTTCATCTTTCTTTTTATAAAGAATAATAGCCGCCAGAACAGCTACATAAACGAATAATTTGATAACATACGAATATATAGTAACGATTTCATAATTCGTTGTACTATAGTTCGATACGTAATTAGTTATCGTGTCATTCTTCTGCTCAAACCATTCTCCAATACGGTACATGGAGAACTGACTTGATACCCATTCTCTAGTTATTTTTTCATTTAAATGTTGTACATAACCCGTTACACCAAGTTCACTGAAACGCTGCACTATAACTTCTTTATTGTGTTCATTCAAATCCTTCGTATTCTTTATGTTTTCATCATCAATATAATCTGCATCTGCCTGATTCCACACACCATACGTATCTTTGTTCAGCCCCATTTTCACCCAATGAGTGAATGGAATTTTTTCAATTTCATTATCGGTGCTGAGATTTAACTTTGTCGTTATACCTTTAAAACTTACAATAAGGATTAAACAAAATAAAACACTACTTAACACCTTTATAGAATATTCCTTACGAAACTTTAAAATATTTTCAATTAAAATCGCTAAAGCTACAGCCAATGCTGTTGGTCTTATAATATAAGTACAAGCTGCGAAAACCCCTAATAAAATCCATAAAATAATCTTCATTCTTTTTGTTTCCGCCGTTTTCAAGCACAAATATGTATACATCGTTGCTGAAATAAAAAATATTACTAATGTATGCGTATAGAAAACCGGTGCCTGCCAATATATAAAAATGTTTAGCACAGATAACACGATCGATATGTGAGCAACTTTAAAGTTTGTAATTTTCCTTACAATCAATACATTTAAAATAATACTACCTGTTATACAGGCTATCGGTAATATTTTTATCGCTAAATCTACACTTCCTACCAATTTAGCAAAATATCCTCCTAATAATACGATATGTGTATTATATGGATAAAATAGAAGCTGTCCCATTTTTAAGAATTGATCATCTCCATTAAACACAGAGACAATCCCTTGTTTAAGGATGGCATAATCTCCTATAACAGGGTTAAATGCTATGGAAGTAATAAATATTTCCATCATCAAAATGATTATACTACCTAAAGTAATCATAATATTTGTGTGTGTTCTTTTCATTTTATTAATAACCCACTTATAATACATAAAGAAAAGCGCAAATAAAAGCAACGTCACCGCTATAACAACACCGACTTTTTCAGGAGTATACTCCTCAGTCGGATAAGGAAATTCACCACTCATCAAAATTGTTTTCGGGATAAAAAATTTACTTACTATCATTGAAAATACAAATAAAAACACCGTTATAACAATGATTGGGTAAGCTCGATTCACTATTTTTGTTAAATTCATTCATCCATTCTCCTATATTTCTAACTTTTCCCAATCAATGATACGTTATAGAGATTATGATGTCAAACCTACGTATTTCCTGTGCACACCCTATTTTCACTGCATTTTTTATATACATATGTATTCCTTCAAAATCCTTAAATCAAAGCAAATAAAAAGACCAACGAATTCTAACATTCATTGGTCATTAAATAAAAGTTCATTGGTTTTAAATTTAATATTGAGTATCAATTTCAAGAATTATTAAGCTTTACTAAAACTTAAATCTCAGCTAGCCTTATGTTCAAGTCTCAGCTTATCCGCAACCATTGCGATGAACTCAGAGTTCGTAGGTTTTGCTTTTGACATGGATACTGTATAACCGAAAGCTTTAAACGTTGATATATATACGTTTCTAACATTTTCTTTTCGTCCAATAAATACGTTAAATTTCACGCCCTTTATTGGTTTCGTTTTTCTTAATTCATTGGTAACATTACATTACTAATGTGTATAAGAATATAATACATATTCACAGGGGCAAACGTCAATAGAATTCAATGATATCCACGTACTGTTTCACGTTACCCTCTATTCAGCTTCTTGATTTACGACTATATCCTTATTCCTATAGTCTAAGTTGGTACGTATTTGAAGCTTTCCCCTGTCCTACTGTAACCAACAATAGCCCCTGTTCTTTTAGTCCTTTTATTGCCTTTGATGTTGTATTACGATTAGCCCTTAAATAGTCTTGTAACTGGTTATAAGATAACTTTACTGGTGCTTTATCCGCTTCTAATTCTTTCATAATATATAGTAACAATAGTTCTGTTTTATCTAAGTTAGTGCGTTTGAACAGTGCCAACCGCAATCCCCTTCCCTTGTTCTGTCATTTAGCACTCATACTAATGGTGCCTTACACTTCATATAGTACATATTAATTACTATAAAAACAATAACCCCCCCTTAACTGTAGGCTATATATATTAAAAAGACTTATGCGTAATTCACATAAGTCTTACTTTTGTTATTCATAAGTAATTATTATTCGTCTTCGCAATTACATAAGCTAGAAAACAATTCTTAAAAGGATGAACCAATAATGCACCACTCTACAAAAATAGACTTGATATCTATTAAATATAGTAGTCAGGATTTTCATCCATTTTAATTAAAAACTCCTCTAAAGAATCCGCTATTTTTACGTCCTCAGAGTAAATTGGACATTGACCTAATTCATTTTCCTGCTTAAATTTAATTGTTAAAAAGCTAAGTTCTGTTACTTCAAAAAACACCAATGATTCTTCATCATCTACACCATCTATATTAGGGTCATATTCATAGATATCTTGTCTCAAACGAAAATCCGCAACAGAAAATGGGTCCATAAATCTGTTAAAAAAGAACTTACTTGATGCCTCTAAAAAACCATAACCAATTTCTTTATAAAAAATTTTCAATTCTTTAGGGAATTTCATTTTTAATAAATCTTCTGCTTCCTCTATCTCTTCTTTTGGCAAAAGGTAAAAAATAGGGGTTTGATTAGATTTAATACTTTCGTCTGCTACAATATGTTTTTTCAAAAAGTTAAACATAATTTTTACTACCTCCTTATTACAGAAGGGCTGTTTTCAATGCTTCTTCAAGCATTGTATTGAAATCATTATATGTTTTCATCACTGTGCCAGATGGTTTATCAAGTTCTAAGCAAGTACCATCAGATAAGTTTTTACAAAACCAAGCAATACTTGAATCTCCAAAGAAAAGATACTCTTTTTGAAATTCATTTTCATACCAAATCTTATTCGTGTCTATAAATCCACAAATCGGTTCGTTTCTTTCTGTTTCTAGTAAAGAAGGGTCAACTCCATAAATAACTAGTCCACCAAAATCTAAACCATTTACGTTTTTAATAAACTCCTCAAATTCACTCGGTAAATCAACATTAAATTTCTCTTTCACACGTTCTCTTAATCTATGAACTTCAGTATCTGTTGCTGGTGTGTTCAGATTAAAATTAACACTTTTCAGTATATCTTCAATTTCTAAAATCAGATTTTTCCACATATAAATTTCACCATTGCTTCAGCTTGAATCTGTTCAAAAATTTCTTTTTCATTTCCCTCATAATTGTTTAACATTCTTAGAATTTCTGAAACCTTTGCATCTATGTTACTAACTCCTATCAGTTATTTTAGGACTTTTTTTACATGTCCGTTTCTGAATCCCATACCTCTATAAATTCAAAACCTTTTAAATCACTTTCTAACACTGCATTTCTAAATTCATCTGATACAAAAACGGAAGTAGGATGGATTCTTTGATTTATATATACTTTAAAAATCATTTCATTGTGAACAATGTTAGGAATAAATGCGAATTTTTCACATCCTATTACTAAACCTGTGATTAATTTTTTAAAGATTGCTTTATTACTATCAATTGCATCTAGTACATTTAAAACATGGACTACATAATATACTTCATTTGTTTTATTATGAACAAGTGGAAGAAACTCAACATCAGCACCTATTAAAGGTTCTAATAAATTTTTTGCTTGTTCACTAATCATTATTGAACCAGTTTCCCCCCAAAAATGCGGACAGTCGCTAGGTTTATCTCCTTCTATACATTCAATAAATATTTCTCCCCATGAATCTAGTAAAATTGCAGTGGAGTTGAACTTCCCTTCAAAATATTTTTTATCCTCTTTATATTTCAATAGCTGGAAAGACTGGTAATCATCAAACGAACTTCTCAATTCCCAAATTTTCATTTTTTATTCTCCTTCGAGATTTAATATATTTACAAATTATTTCGATTTATTTAATTTTAAACTCCCCTCTAACAAACGTATCCTTATGTCATGTAGGGCTGCAATAGCATCAGCTTGAGTACCACCGTATACTTTAACTTCTTTTAACACTCTAGCCACTTCATCTGCATATTCTGCTGAATGACTACCGATATGTAATGCTTCAGTAGTTACATAATCATTCACTTTATATGGTAAAAATACCCCATTAGCAGCAGAGTCATGGTGGATTCCAAACTCTTCTAATAATTCTTGTGCTTCAATAGCTTTGTTATCCTTCCAAGGAACCAAGTGATGTGCTGCATTAGAATATGGGGGTGGTTCAATCCCTGCATCCTTAAGTTCTTCACGTAATATTTTAGATGCTGTATACGAATCAGGATACTCATTTTTCACTTCAACTCTATCAAGAACTTTATCCGCATAATCTTTTATTACTTCTTGTACACCTTTAACTCTACTTCTTCCACCAGTTTCAGAAAACATAAATGTATCACGGGCTTCTTGTAAAGCTTCAAAAGTTTTTATCTGATTGCTACCAAAGCCACTAGTACCTGCAAATGCAAATCGTTCTTTTAATGGTAATTGATTCGAAACGGACGAGATACCTTCTGAGAATTTTGTTAGATTGGTGCCTTTTGAAAGTGTAGTTACTTTACTTATTCCTTTATCCCCAAGCCATCCCAATCCAAGTCCCATAAAAATACTTGTTCCCCATTTTGTACGACTTTCCGCATCACCATGCCAAAAATCATTCATAAACGAATCCGAAACAGCATTCCAAGCAGTAAAGGTTGTCTCTATGGGGTGACCTATAGCATACTTAATATTTTCTTTTGTTACTGTATCGTCTAGTGAATCAAATCCTTCTACAATCTCCCCAATAACTTGCCCAGAACCAATGTATATACCGTCCCAAATTTTTCTAAGCATAGATTTTTCAGAGGGTTTGCCGCACATTGCCCCTTCTTCTACCTTTTCATCTGATAAATTACCTTCAACTAAATTACCATCATAAAGTTCATCAGCATTACGAAACTTTTCAGCAGCGTGCATTAGTTCTTCTGCAATCTTATCAAATTCCCGGAATACATTAAAGATTTGCGGTTTTGTTTCATTAAACATTTGATAAAACCTTTGACTTGTTGCACCATTCCACTTTGAAGCTACGTATTCCGTTTGGTTATATAAATCTTTATGTATCTGTTCTAACCTATTTTTAGTTTCAAGAACAAGCTTTGCTGATTGTTCCAACCGTTCAGGCGTTACCTTTTTAAATCATTGGCCATTTTAAATGAGAAGTACGTGTAACGTTGCTGCTTATTTTTCGAGTACTCAATTAAAATTGCTTTATGCTTAAAATCAATCTTTTCAGGACATAACTCTAAACACTCTGATATTCTCATTCCTGTATCCAGTAGCAATCGAGTAACAATCCAATTACGATAACCATGAAATGTGGTAACATCAAAAACTCTTAATACACGTATAATTTCATCTTCCGTCAACAAAGGTTTTTGCTTACGTTTCGGTTTAATATTTTGAATGCTTTCGACAGGATTTATTTTAATTTCTCGTTCTACCTGAAATAAAAAATTAAAAAACACTTTGATATTACGTAAATAGTTAGCAATCGTTGTATCGCTTAGTGGCTTTTTGTAATCCGTCCGGTTATGCGGGCGATTAATATCATTGGCTATTGTTGTAGAAGCTACGGTGTACTTTCCACGTTCCTTTAAATACTTAATATACTGCCGAATGTGTACGGCCTTTATTTTTCCCGCTTCCTCTATTTGATACGTCTCTCTCATGTACAATAAAAATAAATTTAGTGTCTGGTCATAGCTTTTCAGCGTTTTAATCGATAAGTTTTTACTTGAACAATACAACATAAAATTATCTAGCTGTAATTCAAATTCAGTCAAAACAAAAAACACCGCCTCTCATTAGTTTGATTTACAAACCAATAAAAGACGGTGTTTATTAAAATGCATTAACATTATTTGTTGGTACGAAAAGAAGTTTGTTGGTAACTTTACATTACCACTAAACAATCAAAAATACTGTTATATCAACATTTACGAAGCCTTATGTTCAAGTCTCAGCTTATCCGCAACCATTGCGATGAACTCAGAGTTCGTAGGTTTTGCTTTTGACATGGATACTGTATAACCGAATAAAGACGAAATAGAATCAATATTCCCACGACTCCATGCTACTTCAATTGCGTGACGGATTGCTCGCTCAACACGGCTTGCTGTTGTATTATATTTCTTTGCAATATCTGGATACAATACTTTCGTAATAGATCCAAGTAATTCGATATCGTTGTACACCATAGAGATTGCTTCCCTTAAGTACATATATCCTTTAATATGAGCAGGCACACCAATTTCATGAATGATACTCGTAATGCTTGCATCTAAGTTTTTCGGCTTTCCATCTATTGTCGTTGCTGAACGGAAAGATGGAAGTGGACGTTTAATAGTAGCGTTCGCTTTACCGCTTACTTGACGAATATGACTCGTTAAATTCTCCATATCAAATGGTTTTAATATGAAATATGAAGCACCTAAGTCAACTGCTTTTTTCGTCACATCTTCTTGTCCAAATGCTGTTAACATAATTACGCTAGGCTGTCTTAGCCTTTCAATATGTCGCATTTTCTCTAGTACAGCTAAACCATCTAAATGTGGCATAATAATGTCTAAAACAAGTACATCCGGCTGCTTGTCTTTTAATAAATTTAAACACTCTTGACCATTATAAGCAGTACCGATTACTTCCATATCATCTTGAGCAGCAACATAACTCTCTAGCATTGATACTAATTCTTTATTATCATCCACAAGACATACTTTAATTTTCTCCACAGCTTTTCCTCCCTTACCGAATCGATTCTCCGACATGTGTATCCTTCTAGGCTACATGAATTGTTCGACAATTGTGTGAAAATTCCCTTTTAAAGTTTGTTACTTTCCGATAAAATCACAAAAAAATATGTTTATCGTTCATTTATTCCCTTTCGCAACACATTCCATCATAGAAATACAACGAAACGTTCAACCCTTTTCTTTTATTTTACAACAAAAAACACCTCTTGCGGAGCTTTTACAAAATTTCAACGAATTTTTCAATAGAAAAGCGAGCTAATTATTAATTAGCTCGCTTTTCTTTCTTGTTCATAAATGTTAATTCCAGCCTCATGTAACATCCATTCAATATGGACACCATATCCTGATGTTGGATCATTTACAAATACATGTGTAACAGCACCAATTACTTTCCCGTTTTGTACAATTGGACTTCCGCTCATCCCTTGTACGATTCCACCCGTTTTTGCTAATAAACGTTTGTCTGTTACTTTTATTACCATGCCCTTTGTCGCCGGAAACTTTTGCGGTACTGTACTAACAACTTCAATATCAAACGATTCCACTTTATCTTGATCAATAACTGTTAATATTTTTGCAGGTCCCTCTTTTACTTGATGAGATAGTGCAATAGGCATTGCTTTATCCATTACGCCATTTGTCATATTTGTATTCAATTTGCCAAAAATACCAAATGGACTATTTATTGTAATATTGCCAATCACTTCACGATCTGGTGAGAATCTCGCTAATTTCTCTCCTGGATTCCCATGACTACCTCTTTCAATTGATGTAACTGTCGAACGCATAATTTGTCCATCTTCGACTTGAATCGGTTTTTTCGTATCGTTATCAGAAATGACATGACCAAGTGCTCCATATTTCATAGAATCCGGATGAACAAATGTCATTGTTCCGATTCCAGCTGCCGAATCACGAATATATAAACCAATACGATAAGACGATTCTCCACTGTCTTTTTGTGGTGTTAACTTTGTGCGGATATGTTTTCCATCTCTTAACAAAACAAGATTAAGCGGTTCACCTGTTTCACCACTATTATGAATAAATGGTGCTACATCACTCATTCTTTCAATTGTTTTCCCATTAATTTCAGTAATCATATCCCCAATTTGCACACCAGCCGTTTCACCAGGAGATACTTTCCCTTTTTCAGTTTGAATTAAATGATGGCCTACAACAAGTACCCCTTTTGTGTTTAACTTCACACCAATTGATTGTCCACCTGGAATAACTTTGAAATCTTTTAATACTTTCACATTTACTTTTTTTACTGGAAAACCAGCAAGTTGAAACACCATATCCGCTTCACCATTTTGATGAGAATTTACCATAAGTCCTTGTTTTTGTTCATTTGAACTTACTGTAAATACATGACGATCTGTAGATGAAGCTTGAAACACTGGTAATGAAGCTATTTCTGATTGTTGTCCTTCAAAAACAACAAGTTGCTTCGGGGACGAAATAAACGTCCGAAGCGGTTTAAAACACCCTATAAAAACTAAAGAAACAAGGAGAAAAATACCTATTATTTTGCGAAATCTTTCTAATTTCAATTTGTTCACTCTCCTCGCTCCTACCCCACATTCAGCCTCTTGGCTTCACTTTTTAATCTCTCCTTGCAGTGCTTTATTTATAACCGGAAGAATTAAGAAATCATCTTTTGAGAAAAAAAGCTATCCATTACTGGATAGCCTCTGCTGTCTGTTTAAAATGATGCGCTTGCGTAAGTAGTTCTTTCGCATGTTCTGTCGTTAAATCTGTAATTTCCACACCAGAAATCATTCGAGCTATTTCTGTTACTTTATCCTCCATAGTTAAAACGGTAACTGATGTAATTGTTCGATCATTCGCTACTTGTTTTCGAATAAATAAATGCGAATCTGCCATTGAAGCGACTTGAGGTAAGTGCGTAATACAAAGTACTTGTGAGTTTACTGATACTCGATAAATTTTTTCCGCAATAGCCTGTGCGACCCGGCCACTTACACCAGTATCCACCTCATCAAAAATAACTGACGCCACACCTTGGTGCTTAGAAAAAATGCTTTTTAAAGCTAAAATAATACGAGATAACTCTCCGCCAGAAGCGACCTTTGAAAGTGGTTTTAACGGCTCGCCTGGATTGGTTGAAATATAAAATTCCACATGATCGTAACCATCCGCCGTAAGTCTTACCGGTGCTCCCTCCACAAGAGGCTCTTCCGCATTTCCTTCTCTCTTCATGATTCTCACTTCAAATTTTGTTTTTTCCATATATAATTCTTTTAATTCCTGATGAATGGCATTTGTAAGATGCTCTGCAAGTTCATGACGCATATTACTTAACAACGTTGCTTCTTTCAGAATAACACTTTCTAATTCCTTTAACTGCTTCTTCGTCGTCTCAATATGAACGTCTTTATTTTCAATCGTAAAAATTTCTTGTTCAATTTTATCAGCATACGCTAAAATCTCTTCTACAGTATTTCCATATTTTCTCTTTAGCATACGAATTTCATTTAAACGCGTTTCAATTTCATCTAAACGATTCGGATCATATTCCATCATATCGAGCTTTTCTCTTAGTTGATACGCGACTTCTTCTAATAAGTAATAGCTATTTGCAATTGAATCATGATTTTCTTGATACATTTCATCTAAATGTGTAATACTCTCCATTTGCCCCATTGCGCTTCGTACATTATCTAATCCTTGTCCGTCAGCACTTAACGAGCGATATGCATCGCCTAATGCTTTGTAAATTTTTTCGAAATTAGAAATTTGCAATCGTTCTTCAGTTAATTCATTTTCTTCATCCATCTTTAAATCCGCCTTACGGATTTCTTCATGCTGAAATTGAATTAAATCTAAGCGATGCGCCATTTGTTGTTCATTTTCACTTAACGATTTTAACTGTTTTTTTAGCTTCTCATAGTCAGCGTATACGTTTTGGTATATACCCAATTGTTTAACAATACGATCTCCATCAAAATGATCAAGCATAAATAGATGACGCTCTTCATTCATTAAATCTTGTGTTTCGTGCTGACCATGAATATCAACAAGTGTTTTTCCAATTTCCTTTAATATACTAAGGGTAACCAATTTCCCATTTACACGACATACGCTTTTTCCATTTGCAGCGATATCACGCTTCAAAATAATCATGCCGTCTTCAATTTCTATGTCCAACTCTTCTGCCTTTTCAATACACGGATGCTTATCATCTTCTACATAAAATAGCCCCTCTATCTCAGCTTTTTCTGTTCCGTATCGAACGAATTCCGCTGAACCACGACCACCTACAAGTAAACTAATCGCATCAATAATAATCGATTTTCCGGCTCCTGTTTCCCCACTTAAAACCGTTAATCCTTTTTGAAAAGAAATATTTAATGCCTCAATAATAGCAAAGTTTCTAATCGATAATTCCGATAACAATGCCCCATTCACCTCGTTATAAACTAATCCCCTATTCAGGGCTTTTCTCAGTTCTTTATTCAAATAGTCATACTATATGTTTGTATGTATAAATTACTTTTCTAACCGCTCCATTGTACCAAACATTTGTTTTACGGGTCAATCCACCTATTTCCTAATTTTATTCAAAGAAAATATTATATTACAATTAAGAATTCACGTTTTTAACCAATAAAAATATCCTGTTCACTTTCCACTTTACAGAGGAAAGCAAACAAGATTTTTTTGTTACAGCATATTTAAGAAACGATCAGAGACAACACCTGTATCTTCAGGTGTGCGGCAAATAATTAAGCAAGTATCATCACCACAGATGGTTCCGATGATCTCATCCCACTCTAAATGATCAATAAGTGCCCCAAGTGAATGAGCGTTACCAGGCAATGTTTTTAGCACAAGCATATGTCCTGCCGTGTCTAATTTTACAAATGAATCCACTAGATTGCGTTTTAATTTTTGTAACGGGTTAAATCGTTGATCTGCTGGCAAGCTATATTTATAGCGACCATCATGTAATGGCACTTTCACTAAGTGCAGTTCTTTAATATCGCGCGATACTGTTGCTTGCGTTACATTAAATCCCTCATTACGTAAAATATCAACTAATTCATCTTGTGTTTCAATTTCTTTGTTCGCAATAATTTCCCTGATTTTAATATGGCGCTGACCTTTATTCATACATTTGCACCTCACACTATCTCTTACCATAGTTTAAACATTGGTATACTTCACTTATTTATGTTAACTTATAATTCGTTACTTGTACACAATTGTTTTTACAATCATTATACAATTACAACAAAAAGAGGAACAACATATGTTATTCCCCTTTACCTTTTTGTTTTAGGACATCATGCGCCTCTGTAACTACTTGCTCAACAGAAACCGGAGAATGATTTTCGCCATTCTCACGTTCACCATGCCATTTCAGATGAATTAAAAATTCAATATTACCATCCCCACCTGTAATTGGTGAGAATGTTAAACCTTCTACGTCGTATCCTTCTTTTATAGCAAAGTCGACAATCATTTCCACGACAGCCTCATGTACTTTTCGATCACGGACGATACCTTTTCTACCAACTTGCTCTCTTCCAGCTTCAAACTGCGGTTTAATTAACGCTGCTACATCTCCATTTGGCATAAGCATTGTTTTTAAAACCGGCAATATAAGCTTTAATGATATAAATGACACATCGATACTAGCAAATTGCGGTAAACCACGTTCTAAATCTGCTGGCGTTACGTAACGGAAGTTTGTTCGTTCCATTACGACAACACGCTCATCTTGACGCAATTTCCAAGCAAGTTGATTGTATCCTACATCTAATGCATAAGATAATTTCGCTCCATTTTGAAGCGCACAATCGGTAAAGCCACCAGTTGATGAACCAATATCTATCATAACTTTATCTTGTAAATTCAGATGAAATGACTCTAATGCCTTTTCAAGTTTATAACCACCACGGCTTACATACGGCATAACTTGTCCCTTTACCGTAATCTCTGTATCTTGTGGGATTTTCTCTCCTGGCTTATCCAGTCTCATCTCGTTTGCATATACAAGGCCGGCCATAATGGCGCGTTTTGCTTTCTCACGTGTTTCTATAAGCCCTCGCTCTACTAATAGTACATCTACTCTTTCTTTTTTTGCACTCATTTGTTACGCCCTTTTTTGTTTTGATGGAATCATTGTATGAATACGGTCTACAACAGCATCTGTCGTTAAACCAATTTCTTCTAATAATTTTGTTACACTACCGTGCTCTATGAAACGGTCTGGAATACCCATTCGTTCAATTAATGCACTATGGTACCCGTTCTCAGATGCAAATTCAACTACTCCCGTTCCAAAACCACCGATTAAACAAGCTTCTTCAATCGTTAAAATCGGTATATTTTTTCCTAAGAGATCATGTAAATATGCTTCATCCATCGGTTTAATAAAGCGAGCGTTCACTACTTTCACTGAAACTCCAGCCTTTTCAAGACGCTCAGCCGCTTCCATTGCCATTGGTATTGTCGTACCAAATGTTAAAATAGCCGCTTGTTTACCTTCTTTTAACGTTTCCCATGAACCGATTGGAATCGCCTTTAATTCCTCATCCATATGAACACCAAGTCCATTACCACGCGCATAACGTAATGCGATTGGTCCATCTTCATATTGCATCGCCGTATATACTAAATGTTGCCCTTCATTTTCGTCTTTCGGCATCATAAGTACCATATTCGGCAAGTGGCGTAAGAATGAGATATCAAATACACCTTGATGCGTCTCACCATCTGCTCCTACTAAACCAGAGCGATCGATTCCGATGAAAACATTTAAATTTTGGCGGCATATATCATGAACAACTTGGTCATATGCTCTTTGTAAGAATGTTGAATAAATCGCTAAGAATGGCTTCATACCTTGCGTCGCCATACCTGCTGCCATTGTTGTAGCATGCTGTTCTGCAATACCTACATCAATCATACGATCTGGGAATTCTTTTTGGAATTTCTCAAGTTTCGATCCAACAGGCATTGCAGGTGTAATTGCAACGATACGCTCATCCGTTCTCGCTAATTTAAGTACTGTTTCACTAACAACAGCACTCCATGCTGGTGCAACTTCTTTCGGTTTAACGAAGTCACCTGATTCAATTTTATAAGGTCCTGTTCCATGCCAAGTTCCAATAACATCACTCTCAGCTGGTTTGTAACCTTTTCCTTTTTTCGTAATAACATGAACAAGCACTGGGCCTTTTGTTTTCTTTGCATATTGCAACGTTTCGAATAACTTTTCATAATCGTGCCCATCGACTGGACCTAAATACGTAAAGCCTAACTCTTCGAAAAAGACACCGGATACTAGTAAATATTTAAGACTATCCTTTATTTTCTCTGCTGTTGCAGCAACTTTCCCACCAACTGCCGGAATTTTCTTCAATATATACTCTAATTCGTCTTTTACCCAATGGTATTTTCCTGCGGTACGTAGACGTCCAAGTACATTATGAAGCGCACCAACGTTTGGTGCAATTGACATTTCATTATCATTCAAAATAACAATCATGTCTGTTTTTTCATGTCCAATATGGTTTAATGCCTCTAAAGCCATTCCACCTGTTAAAGCACCATCACCAATGATCGGTATAACATATTCTTTCGTTTTCTTTAAATCACGTGCTAGAGCCATTCCCATCGCAGCAGATAATGATGTCGAGCTATGGCCAGTCTCCCATACATCGTGCTCACTCTCGCAACGTTTTGGGAAACCACATAGACCTTGATATTGCCTTAATGTACCGAACTCTTTTGCACGTCCAGTTAAAATTTTATGTACATAGGATTGATGTCCTACGTCCCATAAAAATTTATCTTTCGGACTATCAAATAATTTATGCAGAGCAATTGTGAGTTCTACCACACCTAAATTAGGTGCAATATGTCCACCTGTTTGAGAGAGCTCTTCAATTAAAAACTTACGAATATCCTCACTCAATCCCTCTAGTTCACTGATAGACATATCTTTCAAAAAACTAGGGTTTTGAATTTGCGTTAGATCCACATGGATCACTCACTTTCATTTCATAATCTGTCAACATGTCAAATATTATAAAAAACATTTACACAAAACAAGAAATTCTCTTTTTTTTATTTTTCACCTTGTCCTGCTATTAACCAGTCTATTGCGCCCTAATCCTATTATAAACCATATTTCTTTAGGCGATGAAAAAAATAGCCGCTAACACGAAGTGATAACGGCAATGTAATCTACATATATTTTTGCCAATAACAAGAAAAGAAAAACCTTTTCCTACATTTATATCATAAAATGATGAATGACTCAACAAATGAAAACGCTGTTATATTAGTTATTACGTTTTGCAATCAAATCGCAAATAGATAGTAAATATTCATCTTGTAATTGCAAGGAACCGATAGCATCTTTTGCTTTTGCAATAGTGTCTTCTAAAATATCCTTCGCTCTATCTACAGTAAATAACGTCGTATATGTGCTCTTTTCGTTGGAAACATCACTACCAATCGGTTTTCCAATCTCTTCTTCGGTTCCTTCCACATCTAAAATATCATCTCGAATTTGGAAAGCTAGGCCAATATATTTTGCAAACGCAAGTAACTTTTCTTCTTGTTCTTTTGTGGCATCAGAAAGGATTGATCCAGCAAGTACAGCGAATTCAAGTAGTTTCCCAGTCTTATGCTTATGGATATACTCCAACTCATCAATCGTAAGTTGTTTCCCTTCCGCTTCCATATCTGCCACTTGTCCGCCAACCATTCCTTCTGGTCCCGCTGCTTTTGCAAGCTCAAGTACAAGTCTTACCTTTTTCTCAGCAGAGATTTCCTTTTGTTCATATGCCATAATAACTTGAAAAGCATACGTCAACAAACCATCGCCTGCTAAAACTGCCATCGCTTCACCAAATACTTTATGATTTGTGGGCTTCCCTCTTCTTAAATCATCATCATCCATACAAGGTAAATCATCATGAACTAACGAGTATGTATGTATCATTTCAAGTGCACAGGCTGCACCTACTCCAAGATTTCTTTCTTTACCAAACGCTTGTAATGTCGCAAATAAAAGTAACGGGCGGAGACGCTTTCCACCCGCTTCCAAAGAATATGCCATCGCTTCACGAAGTACATTTGGACATTGTAATTCATTTGCATAGCTTACAAGCTTCTCTTCTACGAAAGTTTTACTTTCTTTCAAAAAAGTATCAAAAGCAACAGTCACTATGCTTCATCTCCTAAAGCAGTAAACGGTTCAAGCTCTCCATCTTCCCCAAGAATAACTGCCATTTGTTCTTGTACGTTCTTCAACTTCTCATCACAAAGCTTAGATAATTCCATACCCTCTTTAAAATAAGAAATTGCTTCTTCTAAAGGTACGTCACCTTGCTCTAGCTTAGAAACGAGATGCTCAAGTTGCGAAATTGCCTCTTCAAAGCTTAATTTATTCTCCATTATTCAATTCACGCTCCTCTATGCCTGATACGCTACAATCTAGTATTCCATCTTGTAATTGAACTGAAACAGCATCTCCAAGGCTGACATCTTTCACACTTTTTAACACTTGCTTCTCTTCATCATATACAAGCCCGTACCCTCTCATCATTACTTTAAGCGGACTTAACGCTTCAAGTTTTTGAGCAGCTCTTACAAAGGCAAATTCTTTCGTTTGAAGTAATGTTTGCATTTCACGTTGCAATTGCTTTTGCAAAGTTTCAACCGCTACCTTCGTTTGCATAATCTTTTGAGATGGGTGGTGCTTCTCTAAATAAAATGAAAGCTGTTTTAACTGATTTACCTTTTTATCAATATAGCGTTCTTTCGCTAAAACAAGCTGTTCTAACGCTCTATCCAATTGCTCTTCTTTTTGCTCATAGACTTGTCTTGGATAACGGAACGCATAAGATTTTTGCAATACTTGTAGTTTTTCTTCTTTTTTATGTACTAACTCTCTCATTGCCCTTTGCAATCTTAGAGTTCTTTGCAATACCTTTTCTTGTAACTCTATAATATTAGGCGCTGCCAGCTCAGCTGCTGCAGTTGGTGTTGGCGCTCGTAAATCGGCAACAAAATCCGCAATTGTAAAGTCTGTTTCATGACCTACTGCTGAAATAATAGGGATTTCGCTCTTGAAAATGGCCCTTGCAACCATTTCTTCATTAAACGCCCATAATTCCTCAATAGAGCCTCCGCCGCGCCCAACGATTAGGACATCTATCTCTTCCATTTCATTCGCTGTACGAATCGCTTGTACAATTGAGGGAGCTGCTGACTCCCCCTGTACAAGTACCGGAAACACAATAACATTTCCAATTGGATAACGACGTTTAATCGTTGTTATAATATCACGAATCGCTGCCCCTGTTGGCGACGTAATCACACCTATTGTTTTCGCATAAGGAGGAATTGTTTTTTTATAAACTTGAGAAAATAATCCTTCTTCCTCTAAACGAACCTTTAATTGTTCGTAAGCTAAATGCAGGTTTCCGATTCCGTCAGGCTGCATGTCTTGAATGTAAATTTGATAAGAACCACTCGCCTCGTAAACAGAGATTTTCCCTTTCACGAGTACCTTCATCCCATTTTCAGGTCTGAATTTAATATTACGATTATGACCCGCAAACATAACCGCTGCGATTCTTGCATTTTCATCTTTCAATGTAAAATACATGTGGCCACGGCTATGATTTTTAAAGTTGGAAATTTCACCTTTTAACCAAACAGACTGCAAATGCGGATCATATTCTATTTTTGTTTTTATATAGCGTGTTAACGCTGTAACGGTTAAATATTGTTTCTCCATTTCTCTCTCCTCATAGCCGACTCAAATTATTTACAAACAACACCTGCACGTTTAGCCGATTCAACAGTATTATGAAGAAGCATTGTGATTGTCATTGGACCAACACCCTTTGGCACAGGTGTAATGTAACCCGCAACATCTAACACGTTGTCAAAGTCAACATCACCACAAAGTTTACCTGTTTCTAAACGGTTTACACCAACATCGATTACAACCGCTCCTTCTTTCATATAATCAGCTGTTACCATCTTAGGTCGTCCAACAGCTACGATTAAAATATCAGCTAGCTTCGTTAACTCTTTCATATTTTGCGTCTTAGAATGACAGTATGTGACAGTTGCATTTTCATTTAAGAACAATTGTCCCACTGGCTTGCCGACAATATTACTTCTTCCGATTACTACAACATGTTTTCCCGAGATATCAAGATTTGTTTCTTTTACTAATTCTACAATACCGTGCGGTGTACATGGAAGGAATGTATCTTGTCCCGTCATCATACGTCCCACGCTGATTGGGTGAAATCCATCTACATCTTTTTCTGGTGAAATTCTTTCAATGATAGCTTTTTCTTCAATATGTTTTGGTAAAGGTAATTGCACTAATATGCCATTTATACGGTCATCGCCATTTAAGCGATCGATTTCAGCAAGCAAACGCTCTTCCGTAATTGTTTCAGGAAGTTCAATTAGCTCTGAATAGATTCCTACTTGTTCACAGCCCTTTTCTTTTCCTTTTACATAAGAACGAGATGCTGGATCTTCTCCAACTAGAATAACTGCTAATCCTGGTACAATTCCTTGCTCTTTCAACTTCACAACTTCTTCTGTTAATTGTGCTCGTTTTTTCTCCGCAACTTCATTTCCTTTGATGATTACTGCTACCATTTTAAGATTCCCCCTTAAAGAAATTACAGTGTATCTTTTATATTAGATAAAACGCCGTTAATAAAACGACGAGATTCCTCATCCCCAAATGTTTTAGCAATTTCAATTGCCTCGTTAATTGTTACGTTGTGTGGAATTTCTTCCATGTATTTCATTTCATACACAGCTACACGTAAAATACTGCGATCCACAATACTAATACGCTCTAGCTTCCATTTTTTTAAGTTTTGACGAATCGCTTCATCAATTACTTCTTTATTTTCTACAAAACCTACTACAAGTGATTCTAGAAACTCATTTGTTTCTTCACCTTCATCTAGCGTGTTTTCCACCGCTACTTTCGGTTCTAATTCACCTGTAATATCCATTTGATATAATGCTTGCATCGCTCTTTCTCTAGCCGTCCTACGTTTCATTGTAACTCTCCTTTATGCTTCAAGTCTTTCCTTATGCTTTGTTATATTATTATAATTTATAAGCCGTCAATTCACTTACTCTTACAGTTTTCATTGATTTTCCAACCTTATAATACAATGATAATAACACAATTTATCATTTGATACACGGGTTACAAGGCTGAAAAATAATAAAAAGATTAACTTCAAGTTCCATATCTTATCACAATGTACGTTTTTTGGAAAAACGAAACATTTTCTTTTTAATTTCTTTTTTTTTGAAATAGTATAATAATTAGAGGGTTTTAATTTGTGAAGAAATGAAACGTTAAAAAAGATGCCTATGTTACTAGGCACCTTTTTCATTCTTACACTGGTTCGATTTCTGTTTTTTGTGTTTCGAATGTTACGCCAACGATGTGAACATTCACTTCTTTTGGCTCAAGTCCTGTCATTGTAAAGAGTGCTTGGCGAATGTTGTCTTGAATCTTTTGTGCAACAACTGGAATTGCTACGCCAAAATACATCACAACATAAAGGTCAACGATAATATCTTCGTTTGCTAATTCAACCTTTACACCTTTACCATGATTTTTCTTACCTAACTTCTCAACAACGTCTGTAGCAAAATTACCACGCATTGCCGCTACACCTTCTACCTCAGCAGCTGCAATACCTGCAATTACTTCAATTACTTCTGGTGCAATTTCTACTTTACCAAGAGTTGTATCTTGACCCATATCTAACATATGTTCAGCCATGAAAAAAACCTCCTTTAATGTATCACTGCGTCACAAGTTCATGCTCTTCCAAAAATTTCGTATTAAACTCACCTTTTACAAAATCAGGATGATCTAGCAATTGCAAATGGAACGGGATTGTTGTATGTACGCCTTCAATGACAAACTCACTGAGTGCACGCTTCATTTTTGCAATTGCCTCTTCACGTGTTTTTCCGTGAACAATTAATTTAGCAACCATCGAATCATAGAAAGGTGGGATTGAATATCCCGGATATACAGCTGAATCGACGCGAATACCAAATCCGCCTGGTGGTAAGTACATTTCTACTTTACCTGGAGATGGCATAAATTTTTTGGCAGGGTTTTCCGCATTAATTCGGCATTCAATTGCCCAACCATTAAATTGTACTTCTTCTTGCTGTAACGATAACTTTTCTCCAGAAGCAACACGAATTTGTTCTTTAATTAAATCCATCCCTGTTACCATTTCAGTAACTGGATGCTCAACTTGAATTCTCGTATTCATCTCCATGAAATAAAAGCTTTTCGTTCTATATTCATAAATAAACTCAACCGTACCAGCACCTGTATAATCAACCGCTACCGCTGCTTTAACTGCCGCCTCACCCATCTGCTTGCGAACATTTTCATCAAGTGCAGGTGATGGACTTTCTTCTAGTAGTTTTTGCAAGCGGCGCTGAATTGTACAATCACGCTCTCCTAAATGAATGGCATTTCCGTGTGTATCTGCCATTATTTGAATCTCAACATGGCGGAAATCTTCAACGTACTTTTCTAAGTATACACCAGGGTTCCCAAAAGCGGTACTAGCTTCTTGCTGTGTAATTTGAATTCCTTTTACAAGCTCTTCTTCATGGCGCGCAACACGAATACCTTTTCCGCCACCACCAGCAGTCGCTTTAATAATAACTGGATATCCAATTTGATTAGCAAGTTCGATCGCTTCTTCGGTATTTTTAATAATCCCTTGTGAACCTGGTACAATCGGAACCCCTGCTTCTTTCATTGTATCACGAGCAACGTCTTTTGTGCCCATCTTTGAAATAGCTTCTGGACTTGGACCGATAAAAATCAAGTTACATTCACGACATAACTCTGCAAAATCTGCATTTTCTGCTAAAAATCCGTATCCCGGATGAATAGCATCGCAACCTGTTAACTTCGCAACGCTAATAATGTTCGTCAAATTTAAATAGCTTTCTTTCGAAATCGTTGGTCCTACACAATACGCCTCATCAGCAATTTGTACGTGAAGTGACTCTTTATCTGCTTCTGAATAAATTGCAACTGTTTCAATATCCATTTCTTTACAAGCACGAATAATTCGTACAGCAATTTCCCCACGATTGGCTATTAATACTTTTTTTATCATCACAAAGACTCCCTTATTACGCTTTTACAAGAAATAGCGGTTGTCCATACTCCACAAGCTGTCCATTATTAACAAGAATCTCAACAATTTCGCCATCTACATCAGCATCGATTTCGTTAAATAATTTCATAGCCTCGACAATACATACGATAGAATCTTTCGATACTCTATCCCCTACACTTACATATGCAGGTGTATCAGGCGAAGAAGAAGAATAGAATGTACCTACCATCGGTGAAGTAATTTTATGTAGGTTTTCATTTTGAACAGCTTTTTTCTCTTCTTGTTTTGGTACTTCCACTTGTGCTGCCGCTACTGTTGTTTCAACTTCAACAGGTGCTACTGGTTGCACGGCTTGTTTCGCTACAGGTGCTTGCACCGCAACAACTTCATTACCACGCTTTTTCATTTTGATTGTCGTACCATCTTTTTTGTATTCAAATTCATCAATATTAGAGCTATCAATTAATTTAATTAATTCACGAACTTCTTGAATTTTAAACATGTAAAATCCACTCCCATACTCTTGTTTGTCCCGTTTTTACAGATTCTCACCACTAAAACTAGATTGACTGTAAAAATACGATGTACTCTATTAGAAAATGTATTTCATTTACTAATAGAAATAGTTACTATTTCCATCTTACGATAAATTTTTTAAACATTCCAATTTATATTTCTTTATAATAAATCGAAATTCCTGTAAAAATATTATTCCAATAAAAATTTATTACCTAGTAATAATACCAAGTTTCACACAAAATTGGCAAGACCACTTCCTAAAAAACATTCCTTACTTTTTCAAAATGCTACAAAGTAACCATATCATTACCGCTCTATTCTTCACCTCATCTATAGTCAATAATATATTTTTACCAAATATTATTTTTTTGTTTACACGTCGTTCATCATTCCTTCATATAAGAATAGTATGTTCAAAGTGTAGAAAATATATCGTATCGAGGTGTGGACATATGATATGGCTCATTCTCTTCTTACCTGCCGTAATGGTCTGGGCATTCGTTCTCTTCATCCACGTCAAATCTGGAAAAAGTAATCATCGTTACCATGAACCACTAATCTTTTACTCACAACGTATTTCTCCATTCCGAGTTGAGCATAATAAAAGCAACTACAAAGACGAAACAGAAAAAAGCTATCGAAAATGATAGCTTTTTTCTATTATTATTTTCAAACAATCCGATTCGCAAAAATTAATAATCCGTGGGGGATGTCCCCGCGGATTATTAATTTTTATTTTGTTGGTGGATCAAATTTCACACCTACATCTTTTGATCCGCCTTCACTTCTTACAAGCTGTATAATTTTATTCGCTTCTTTTTGTGAATGTTTTGCTGCTTTCACAGTTACTCTAATGTCAGTTCCATCTGCTCTTACAAGAGCATCTTTATATCCACCTTGAGATTTAATTACTGTCTCAAGTAGTTCTTGCTTCGTTTCCATTGTCGTAATGGCATCAAAATTTTCTTTCGCTTTATTCTTTTCTGTTGCTGAAGCTTTTGTTGAACTCATCACTTCTTGTAATTTTGCTTTTTGTTCACTTCGCTGATCTTCCATTTGCATACGTAGCGCTGTGAAATTTTCATCACTTGATTGAACTGTTACGTTAGCATCTTTTTTACTTGTTTCTTTGTTTGATGTTTCCTTGTTTGCATTCTCTTTTTTGTCTGTTTCTTTGTTTGTTTCTTTATTTGATGTTTCCTTATTTGTAGGCATTTCTTTCGGTGCTTCATTTGTTACCGCTTTATCAGTACCTTGTTTTTCTTGTCCAATCTTTTCACCTGTTGCTGGTGATGCTGTATTCATTTTGTCAGGAGTTGTTACGTAATAAACAGATAGTACAACAACTAAACTTAACATCGTTAATAACCAAACCGTTTGTTTTTTTAACACTTTATTTCCTCCCTATCAATTTTTCGGTGATACTGAAACGCGATGAGCTGGTACATCTAGCAGCCGTATGACTGCTTCTTTTACCATCGCTTTAACTTGTATATTATCCACTCCTTTTGCTACGACAAGGACACCTCGTACTTTCGGTTTCTCTGTTCGTAAAACAACGGGAGTTTCTTTATCCCCTTCACGTATAATGACTGTCTTTTCATCAAGAGACTCATCTTCCACTTCTCTTTTACCACCTGTTTTATCTGTTTCACCTGTTGTTTGTGAACGTTTCACTGTATTTTTCTCTAATATTTTTTCTTCTGATGAATCTAAATTCACTTTAATCGTTACATCTTTTACTCCTGCTATTTCTTCTAAAGCTGCTTTTAATTCTTGTTCATACGCTTTTTCATACTTTTCTACATTTGACATACTATCGTTATTTTTTTGTCCGAAAGTTGATACATCTTTTTCTTGATTTTGAGTTTTTTGTTCTTTAAATACAGGTACTTCTTCTTTTTTACTTGATAATAAACTACTAGAAAACATAAGCAAAATTCCAAGTATGAGTAGGACAAGTAAAAACTTAGGTGTCACCTTTTTTCCCTTCTCATTGCTTTCTTTTTCATCCCCATTCAATAAGTTTCGAAAAAATGAGAACTTCGAATTTTTATCTTTATTGTCCATTTACTCTACCTGTCCTCCCTTCCATTTGAACTTGGATTTGTTTATTCTCTAGTTGCCACCTGCTTGAAAAGAAATCTTTCATTTCTACATTCGCTTCCTCTACTTTTTTCGGTGGTTCCTTCGTGTTAATTTCAACTGGTTTTACTGTTTCGATTGCATCATTTTTACTACGTTCTTTTTCTTTCAACGTCACAACAACAGATTGAATATCTTTCGCTGACTTTACTTCGGCTGTACTTTCCGCTGCGACTATTTGTATTTCAGAGACTGTCATACCATATTGTTTCTCAAACTCTTTTCCTACTTCTTTTTTCATTTTGGTAGCCATCTCTTCTAAACTATATGCACGTGTTAGAGCTTGTATTTCTTTTTTCTTCGAATCTATTGAATTTTTTACAGATCCTTCTGCTACGTACTTCTCTTCATTAAAATTTGCGATTACTTCATTTACATCTGTTTGCAATAGTTTAAATAGGGGCGTTAAGATTAAAACTACTAATAATAGACTTACAACAAATTTAACGTACTTTTGCAAATTAGAATTTGGAAGAATAAGATGAAGCATTGTCGCTAAGAGTAAAAAAACGATAATATTTCGAATCCACTCTGTAACAAATTGCATACCCTTCACCTCCTACCGCATCATAAGTGTAATATTCCCCGCAGCAATAATAATTGTGATACTTAAAAAGAACATAAACGATACGATAGCTAAGCAAGCAAATACATAAATGATGCTCCGGCCAATGATATCTAAACATTGAATAATTGCTCCGCTGCCAACTGGTTGCAATACTGCTGCTGCGAACTTATAAATAAATGCGATACAAAAAATTTGAATCGCTGGAAAAGCGACAATTAAGCATAGAATGACGAGCCCGATAATTCCGACTGTATTTTTTAATAATCCCGATGCACTAATAACAGTATCCGCTGCCTCAGTAAACATTCTTCCTACTACGGGAATGAAGTTCCCTGTTACAAATTTAGCTGTTTTCACAGCGATTCCATCAGCAACAGCTGTCGCTGTTCCTTGTACAGATAATACCCCTAAAAAAATCGTTAAAAAGATACCTATAATCCCAACGCTAACGTTTTGCAGAAGCTTGGACAATTTCGTAACTTTATATTGATCGCTCATCGTACTTACAATACTTAATATCGTTGCAAGTAATAAAAGTGGTAGAACGATATAATTCATCAAAAGCCCACTCGTATTCATTAAGAAGATGATAATCGGATGAAAAAACGATACAGATACAACACCGCCCCCTGTCGCTATGAGTGCAAGCAAGATTGGCAATAACGCTAATATAAAATCTACCATTGTTTGTATTGTTTCTCTTGCATATGTCATGACGACATAAAAGCTGTTTAAAGCGAAAATAATCAGTACCATATATACAACTGCATCGGCAATTTTGCTTACACTACTCTTTGAAAATGCAGATTGCAGTGATTGCAACAATGCACTAAAAATTGTGAGCATAATAAGCGTTCCAAGTAGCTTCCCATTTGCAACAAGTTCATGAAATAAATATTTTAATAAACCGAGCATCCACTCTTTTATAGAAATTTCTTTTTCTCCCTTTACAAACTCCATAAAACTACCTTTTTGACTCTCTGGTAAGTAACCTCCATATTTTGTAACAAGCCCGTCCCAAAATTGCTTCACATCTTCAATTCCGAGCTTATCCAATTGTTGATCAACGACGTTTGTTTCTACAGGAGAAGCTTGTACAACAACTGGTAAAGAAAAGAAAAGGAAGCAAGCAAATAGCAGCTTAGCTCCAAAGCCCCTCAACATTCACTCCCCCTTATCCCGTCGGTAAAAATCCGAGAATAGTTTCAATTACAACTGTCAAAATAGGAATCGCCATAACGAGAATTAAAATCTTTCCAGCTAATTCAATTTTCGAAGCAATTGCACCTTGTCCGGCATCCTTTGTAATTTGCGCTCCAAACTCAGCAATATAAGCAATCCCAATAATTTTTAGCAACGTTTCTACATATACGTTGCTAACTTTCGCTTCACTCGCTACTCTCTCAATCATTTGTAAAATAGCGTGAATTTGATCAATTAAAATAAGAAACATCACGCTACCTACGAACACAATAAATAATGACGTAATGCTAGATTTATGCTGATTCAATACAGCTGCTAAAAACGTAGCAACGAGGCCTAATCCGACAATTTGTATAATTTCGATGCGAACCGCCCCCTTTACTGGAAGAGAAAGACACTTTTAATCTTGTCGAATAACGTATTAATTAAAAATGCAACGTGAAATAAAATAACGACAAAACCGACGAGGATAACCCAATTTGCAATATCCTCACGCTTTAATTCTTTTAGTACGGTATGAATGAAAGCTAAAACAATGCCGATTCCGGCGATTTGAAATATTAATCCAACATCAATGGACATCGCCTTTCTCCCTCCTATAGCAGTAAAATTACGATAAGTAGCCCTGCTAGTACCCCTAAGCTCTTAATCATTTTTTCATATTGTAGTTGTAATGCTTTCGCTTCTTCTTCTTCTCTCTCTAAATGTGTAATACATAAGCGAATATGTTTTTGTTGTGACTCACGATCATGTTGTCCGAGCGTTTCACCAAATTGCTGCAAAATCTCATACTCAGTTTGTTGAAATGCTGTTAGCTTCCAATTTTCTTTCAAACTATCTATCCAAGCTTCTCTTACTGTTTGTTCTCCGCTTTCTAGCCTTCTGGCAAAACTTTGAAATATCCAATTTAACGGCTTCGGCATTTGTTTCACTAATCGCTCAGCAGCTTCAGACAAAGGTGTATGCCCATACATAATTTCTGCCTCTAATGATTGAAGCGCCGCTTTTAATAATCTAAGTTGCCTCGGTCTCTCACTATACCTTTTAGCGTATGAAAACCCGAAAAAGGTGCTGACCGCAACGATTAACACTGCACCAAAGATTTTCACCATACGCCCTCAGCCTTTCTATGAGGTAATACCGATTTTCCATTCTTATCTTTCACTTGCATAACTGTTCCTGGCCCTCTTGCTTTTGATAGCTCCACAAACCTATCAAATATGCCGAGCTCCAGCACCGCCTTTAGTGATGGACGTTTCACAACATCATCATAAGAAAATCCATGTGCACTTATAAAAAGCTGAACCCCTGCATGCACCGCTTCCATAATTGCTTCACTATCTTCTTTACGTCCGATTTCATCTACGATCAAAATATCTGGACTCATAGAACGGATCATCATCATCATTCCTTCAGCTTTTGGACATGCGTCTAACACATCTACTCTTGTGCCAAAGTCATATTGCGGAATGCCTTTCACACAGCCAGCAATCTCTGACCGCTCATCAACAATCCCCACTTTACAAGAAGGAATTTTCGAATCACTTACACCTTGACTCATGCATCGTGCTACGTCTCTTAAAAGAGTTGTTTTCCCCGTTTGCGGCGGGCCAATTACCATCGTGTTTAACCATCGTGATTTATATAAATACGGCAAAAGTGGTTCTGCAATTCCGATTTTTTGACGAGCAATACGAATATTAAAGGAAGAGACATCTCGAATCATTTTCACTGCGCTTTTTTCTGTAATGACTTTTCCTGCTAAGCCGATTCTATGCCCACCTCGAAGTGTTACATACCCACGCTTTAATTCTTCTTCCATCGTATAAATTGAGAATTGACTTAACTTATTCAATAAGTAAATCGCATCCTCTGCTGTAACGACATAATCATAAAAAAACACTTCACCATGAGCAATACACTCTAGCGGTCTTCCAATTCGAACACGGATTTCCTCTAGAGCATCGTACTGCTTACAACTTTCCACTAACTGCTTCATCGTTTTCGGTAAAACTTCTAATACTTCTTTCATCAGCTTCGCCCCACTATACTCGACTTACTTATTTCAACAACGCGATAAAAATGCAGCCAATTCCAAGCGCTAGAAAAAAGAGTTTCAAGAAAGAAATCTCACTTGCCACACTCGCTATACCTATTGTCATTGTTAAAATTAATACGGTCGGTCCAACAAACGCCAACATACCATTTATAAACAATGCTTTCTTCGCATCATTCACATAGAGCATAAGCAAAGCGGCGAATATTTCCGCGCTACCTGAAAACAACCGAAGTAATCCCATTACAAGCACAGATGTTTCCATTGCCGCTAGCCACTGTTTCATTCTCCCACCTTCTCCCATAACGGTTACTAGTGCGTATACTAAAAAAGAATATATTTGTACAACCATATGCAGAGGTTGTCTATTTCAGAATTAAAAACATAATTTTTCTCTATCTCCTCCTTTAAATCTTAATATTCACATTATTTTATGGATCATTATGGTATATTTTATAAAAATGGGAAGTGTAGATGATGCAGCATGAGGGACAGAACTAAATTCATCTCGCGTACTATTTTATCGCGCCATTTTTAAAATTAGCTATATGTGCAAAATGAGGGGGAAAATATGAAGATATTAAAAATTACTTTAACTGTCGTAGTAGAATTAGCTCATATTTATCTTTTTTCATTATTGGTCGGTTGGTCATTTATGGAGACCTTTTTCCTTGGTAGTTTAGCGATATTCGGTGCAATTTGGCTCATTGCTTTAAATATAAATCGAAACGCCAATATTGATCACACTATATATAAAACAGGTACGGTAAAACCTTTTCAAATAACATGGGGTCCTTGCACAACAGGTACTGCTAGTCTTACAGCTTTCAGTTTTATAATAACCACTATTTATTATCTGCCCTATTTTCTATAAAAAAAGCACTCGTGATAATCACGAGTGCTTTTCTACTATGCACGAGAAACGTATTTACCTTCACCAGTGTTGATGATAAGCATTTCGCCTTCGTTAATGAAGATTGGTACTTGTACAACAAGACCAGTTTCTAATGTAGCTGGTTTTGTTACGTTAGAAGCAGTATCACCTTTAATACCTGGCTCTGTTTCTGTAACTTGTAATTCAACTGTGTTTGGAAGTTCAACACCAAGTACTTCGCCTTGGTAAGTCATAATAGATACTTCCATGTTTTCTTTTAGGAATTTAAGCTCGCGCTCGATTTGGTTTTCACCAAGTTCGATTTGTTCGTAAGTTCCGTTATCCATAAATACGTGAGCCTCACCGCTTGCGTATAAGTATTGCATACGACGGTTTTCGATGTGTGCTTTTTCTACTTTCTCACCTGCACGGAATGTTTTCTCTTGAACAGAACCTGTGCGAAGGTTACGTAGTTTAGAACGAACGAATGCAGCACCTTTACCTGGCTTTACGTGTTGGAAATCAAGTACTTGCCAAAGGCTATTATCCACTGAAATTGTTAAACCTGTACGAAAATCGTTTACTGAAATCATGTAAAAAAATCCTCCTGTGTATTACAAAATAATAAGTTCTTTTGGTGATTTCGTAATTACTTCATTACCTTCACTTGTTACAATGATATCATCTTCAATACGTACGCCGCCAATACCTGGAATATAAATACCTGGTTCTACTGTTACAGCCATACCTGGTTCAAGAACTGTATCAGAACGGAACGCTAAACCTGGTGCTTCATGGATTTCAAGACCGATTCCATGACCAGTAGAGTGTCCGAAGTATTCACCGTATCCTTTTTCCGTTATGTAATCGCGCGTTAACGCATCCGCTTCACGGCCTGTTAAACCAGCTTTAATACCGTTCACACCACGTAATTGCGCTTCTAAAACGATATTATAAATTTCTTTCAATTTATCAGATGGTTCACCAACTGCGATCGTACGAGTAATATCAGAGCAATACCCTTTGTAATAAGCGCCGAAGTCTAATGTAACGAAATCTCCTGTTTCTATCACTTTTTCAGATGCCACGCCGTGCGGTAATGCCGAACGAAGACCTGAAGCAACGATAATATCAAACGAAGAAGATGTTGCTCCTTGTTTTCTCATGAAAAATTCAAGTTCATTTGACACTTCAATTTCAGATACTCCCGGGCGAATGAATGATAGAATATGTTCAAAGGCAGCATCTGCAATCTGTGCAGCTTCCTTTAATATCTTAATCTCTGAATCAGTCTTTATCAAGCGTAACTTTTCTACAAGCCCAGAAGTTGGGATAAATTCAGCATCGATCGCTTCTTTATGAGCTGAATAAGAACTATATGTAAGAGTATCTTGCTCAAAGCCAAGCTTTTGAATTCCTAGTTCCTTCACTTGCTTTGCAACTTCATCGATAATTAATCCTGCATGCTGTACAATCTCATATCCAACAGCTTGTTTAGTAGCCTGCTCTACGTAACGGAAGTCTGTAATAAATTGAGCACGATTTTTCGAAATCAGTACAACACCAGCTGTTCCTGTAAAGTTAGCCATATATCTACGACTATGTTCATTTGTTAACAAAATACCATCAATATCAGCCTCATCAAATGCACTTCTTAATCTTTCGATTTTCTCCATTACTTTATGCCTCCCTCAATTTCTCCATTAATGCAAATAACGCTAACTTATAGCCATAAAAACCAAATCCAACAATTTGTCCCGCACAAACAGCTGCTGTCACAGATTCGTGACGGAACGACTCACGCTGGTGAATGTTAGAAATATGTACTTCAATAACAGGAATCGAAATGCTCGCAATTGCATCTCGAATCGCATAGCTATAATGCGTAAATGCTCCCGGATTTAAAATGATCCCTTCATATATATCTTCCGCCTCATGAATACAATCGATAATTGCACCTTCATGATTCGATTGGAAACATTCTAACTCCACTCCCATTGTTTCTGCTTCTTGCTTCATATCTGCTTCAAGTGTCGCTAGCGTGCCCTTTCCATATACATTTACCTCCCTGACACCGAGGCGATTTAGGTTAGGACCGTTTACGAGGAGTACCTTTTTCATATGCTTAAAACTCCTTAATATTAAATGTCTATACAACATTTTAACATAGGAGTTACTTATTTGAATAGTTTGTCTTCTCTTCCCCTTCTCGCTCGGCCTTATTGGTATTTACTGCGTAAGAAACAGAGTATGCTATAAATACACCATACAATATAAAAATGCATATCGTCGTCACAAGTGTTTCTTTTGGTAAATGAAGTGCACTTTTAATAGCAGGCGCTATTAACCCCATTCCGAAAAATAATAACGCCCACCAAAATAGACCATAAATCATCCCTGGAAGAATTCCTTCAAACTTTGCCAAAAACGCTTTATATAAAAAGGCAATTAAAATTGAAAGTAGTCCCATACAAACAATTCCTGACACATTGCCCCATACCCCTTCTTTCCAGCTTCCAAAGGCAAATGGTAAAAGTAAATAGTTCGGTCCCGCTTCAGTAAATGAAAATATATGAAGGAAATACCATATTCCCCCCCAAAAGATTCCACCAAATAAACCAATTTGCACAAAATTCCTTGTTCCTAATTGTTCTTGACTCACATCGACACCTCCGCTCAATAGTATGCCCGAAACTATTTTGAACCATGTTTAAATACTGCGAAATTTGTCTATAAAAAGAATAAGAAATGTCCGACTCTCGTAACATTTTTCCTTGTCATATACTTGTATTTGTCGATAAAATAAAGGAAACTCGGTGATTGTCTTATTTCAAAATGACAGAACCCAGTATGACAATTGCCTCTTTTTCTACATAAGAGAGAAACAAATACAGGTTGGTGTTAACATGGCAGAAGAGTCAAAACAAATATATGGCGGGCAAGCAGTCATAGAAGGAGTTATGTTTGGCGGTAGAGAATATACTGTTACAGCGGTTCGTCGTAAAGATAAATCGATTGAATTTTATCGATTACCACGCGTTCGTAATAAAGCATTATCTATCCTAAAAAAAATTCCATTTTTACGAGGGATTGCCGCTATTGTGGATGCAAGTGCGAACGGAGCAAAACATTTAAACTTTGCTTCAGAACGATTTGATGTCCACCCAGAGGAAGACGAACAAATTGCAAATAAAAAAGAAGAACAATCGAAATTAACGATGGTATTAGGAGTTGCAGCAGTTGGTGTTTTATCTTTCATATTCGGTAAAGTCATTTTCACAGCAGTTCCTGCACTACTAGCTGAATTAACGAGACCGATTTTTCCCTCTCATACAGGGCAAATCATTGTCGAAAGTGTCATTAAGCTCATGCTATTATTGAGCTATATATACTTTATTTCTTTAACCCCACTTATTAAGCGGGTATTTCAGTACCATGGTGCGGAGCATAAAGTAATTAATGCCTATGAGAATAATCTTCCGATGACTGTAGAAAATGTTCAAAAACAAACTCGCCTTCATTATCGTTGTGGCAGTAGCTTTATTATATTTACAGTCATTATTGGAATGTTTGTTTACTTCCTTGTCCCTACAGATCCACTTTGGGCCAGAGTCGTAAACCGAATTTTATTAATTCCAGTCGTTCTCGGCATTTCTTTTGAAGTGTTACAATTTACGAATCGATTACGCGACATTCCAGTATTACGCATACTTGGATATCCCGGATTATGGCTGCAACTATTAACAACGAAAGAACCAACAGATGATCAAGTGGAAGTAGCCATTGCATCGTTTGAAGAATTATTACGTTTAGAAAACAAACAATAATTATTTAAAAATGGTGTTCAACTCCTTTCCTCATCGTTAATATACTATTTTTAATATATGTTTTTAGGAGGTGTTCCTTATGAACGGTCGTTCGTTTACTTTCGCTATATTTGTGCTTATTATCGGATTAGCAATATTCGGCCTTGTTTCATCTGTCATTACAGATCCAATGGGAGTGTTAAGAAATATTGGTATCATGTTGGCTGTCGTTGGTATCTTTTATTTACTCTACAAAATGTTTACAAACTCTAGTGGTTCTGCAAATTCGCAAAGCTCTTATAAGCGTGCTGCAAAACAATCGAACCGCAAACATGGGAAACAAAATGTAGCACCCCTAAGCAATTCTTTCTTTAAATCAAACGCTTCTAATGACAAAGGGAAAAAAAGCACTCCTTCCACTTTGAAGCGTAAAAGAAAACAATCTCATTTAACTGTCATTGAAGGTAAAAAAACAAAAAAGAAAGACCGTGCTTCCTTTTAGGAAATACGGTCTTTTTTTATACTTTGAAGCACTTCTTTCAAACTTTTATCTTTCATGCTTTCAATTCGAAGGTGATGATTTTCAAAGGGTAAATTCCGTGTTACATCATTCGGTACAACAACGCACTTTAACCCTGCCGCAATTGCTGCTTTCAATCCGTTTAATGAATCTTCAAATACAACAGCTTCAGACGAATCAATCCCTAAATCTTCTATCGCAATTCGATAAAGTGCTGGATCTGGTTTTACCTTTTCAACATCTTCTCTCGTTTTAATGACTTCAAAATAATCTCGAATTTGTAGCTCTTCCAAAAAAGAAACAACCCATTCTCTAGATGAACTGGAAGCTAATGCGATTTTCAATCCCATTTCTTTCGCTTCCTCTAAATATTCTTTTACACCGTCACGAGCTTCTGTTATTTTCATTTTCTCTTTATGTAAATTTTTCACTTTTTCTTTTAATACATGCTTGTTAAACTTCTCTTTTAATTGCTCATTTAAATATGCATATAGTACATCATCTGTCGTTCCAATACATTTTGCAAATTCCTCTAAAGGTAACTCCCCGCCATACTCACGAACGACTTCTCTGAAAGAGTGAAACCATATTGTTTCTGTGTCCACAATTAATCCATCAAAATCAAAAATAATTGCTTTCATAATTCTCCCATCCTTTTCGGTTGAAATAAAAAAGGAAACGACATACGTTCCCCTTAATTACTTTTCTCTTCATTTGCTTTTTGAACGCCACGAAGTGTTTCCACTCGAACCTCATCTTGTTCAAAGTATTGTACTAAATCACCAATGCGGTCAATTGCTTCCCAGCTCAAATGATGTTCAATTCCTTCTACATCATTGTAAATTTTACTTTCATCCAAACCGATAATACGCATAAATTGCTCTAGCAAGTCATGACGGTATACGAGACGTTCTCCAATTTTTTTACCTTTTGATGTTAATACAAGCCCTCTATATTTTTCATAAATTAGATATTCATCTTTGTCTAATTTTTGCACCATTTTTGTTACAGAGGATGGATGTACACTAAGCGCTTCAGCAATATCAGATACGCGGGCATAACCCTTTTCATCAATCAACAAATAAATTTGTTCAATATAATCTTCCATACTAGGGGTAGGCATCGGTTTCCTCCATCCAATTTCATTTTGCTCATTCCGTACGAAGCAATCAATAAAATGATACACCAGAAAGAATAACGTGACAAGTTGAAAACAAGCCTAAATATATAAAACAAAAAAGAATCTGTATTTGTATACAGACTCTTCTTAAGTAAAATATTGTATTTCTGCATCAGGAAAAAACTCATGTATATAACCTCTTATTGTTTCTTCTAATACTTCCGCTTCATCTTTTTTATAAACGTATTTTCCGATTCCGTATCGTCCCCATTTATATTTACGCTTCTCTTCATCCATTTCAAGTTTCGTATTCGGATAACGCTCTTGAATGACCTTTTTTGCCGGTTTTGTAAAACGATGTTGAATTAATTCAAATGTTAAATTTGGTATCGACAAATCTTTTAGTGCATTGTACAGTCGCTCAAATAGTTCACGGTATCCTTCTTCCCACCCTTCATGCATATAAAGCGGCGCAACTATAAACCCAAGTGGATAACCCGCGCCTGCTACTTTACGTGCCGCCTCAATACGCTCTTCAAACGGTGATGTCCCTGGCTCAAAATTTTTAATCACATACCGTGAATTAATACTAAACCGGAAACGAGTTTTCCCGTTATGTTTTGCATCTAACAAATGATCAACGTGCGAATATTTCGTAACGAAACGTAAACGCCCGTATTCACTTTCTCCAATAAACTCTATCGCCCTCTTTAATGCATGTGTTAAATGATCAATTCCAACGATATCTGATGTACAAGCCGCTTCAAATCTTGTTATTTCAGGTGCTCTTTCATCCATATATTGCTTTGCCTTCTCAAATATTTCATCGAGATTAACATACACGCGAACGTAAGGCTTACTCCCAAGTGTCGTTTGCAAATAGCAATAATGGCAATGCCCCATACACCCTGTTGCGAGCGGGATTGCATATTCAGCTGACGGTTTTGACGTATCAAACTTTAATGTCTTCCTCACCCCAACGACAAGCGTTGCTTTTGCATTACGATACTTTTGCAAATCATTTTCACCTGGCAAATTTCTAATTTGATTATGAGATGTCGTTTCACGAATTTCTAATCCCATCTTCGTAAACTTCTCATACAACTCTTTTCCAAGCGGATATTCAAGTGCCTTCGGTTCAAAGTACACGATTTTTGGCATAAATGGTTTCATACACTTCCCTCCTCTCGTTAGTATGAGAAACGTTGAAAAATTAACACGCATTAAAGTTTTCCACTTCAGTAACTTGCGTTGCAAGTTACTGAATGTTATAATTTGGATAACAGCTACCTTGCAACGCAAGTTACCTGAGTAAAAGGTGGTGAAATCATGCACAGCCAAATGTTAAAAGGCGTGCTCGAAGGTTGCATCCTATACATCATTTCACAAGAAGAAGTGTACGGATATGAACTGAGTACAAAATTAAATAAACACGGATTTACATTTGTAAGCGAAGGAAGCATATATCCGTTATTATTACGTATGCAAAAAGAAAAATTGATTGAAGGAACATTAAAAGCATCCTCACTCGGTCCAAAGCGAAAATATTATCACGTAACCGATAAAGGATTAGAACAGCTTGAAGAATTTAAGCAAAGCTGGGGAATGGTTTCAACTACGGTGAACAATTTATTACAAGGGGAGTGATAGGGATGAAGGCGAAAGATTTAATCGAACTAAATAACGAAAAGCGTAAATTATTAACCACAGAAAATGAAATCACCTATAGTGACATGTTAATATACATCCGCTTAGCTAAAGTGCCAGAATACCAAGCGGAAGAACTGCTAATCGAAATTCTCGATCACCTTATTGAAGCCCAGCAAGAAGAAAAAAGTGCTTATGATATTTTTGGCGACGACTTACAGGCATACTGTGACGAACTAATTGCTGCCCTACCGAAACAAAGTTTATGGGAACAATTATCGATTCCTTTATTTATAACTAGTTACCTGTTAGCAATATATTTTGCTGTTTCTTCCGTAATTGCATTGGTATTTTCCTTATTTTCAAATGAACCACGTTTTAAATTTGTACACATTGATTTCATTTATCTGCTTGCATTTATCTTGTCCGTACATCTTATGATACGTTTTGTTTTCGATTTTATAAACACTGATTTATTTAAAAATAAAACAACTATTTGGAGGCATATTGGAGGATTTTTCATACGCCATAGCCTATGGATACTATTAATCGGTATTTCCTTTTTATTTATTAAACAGCCCTATACTACATTACAAATCTCACCTTGGATCGGTGCTTTATTGGCTATCTCTTGCTATGCACTATACAAAATCTTCTTCAAAAAAGAATATTTAGACTTTAAAAAGGAGTAACGATACGATGACCGAAAAAGAAATGGTTAAGTTAAACAATGAAAAAAGAAAGTTATTAACACCTGAAAACGAAGCTGCTTATGGTGATATGCTTATTTATTTACGCTTTACTAGCGTTCCACAAAAGCAAATGGAGGAATTACTTTTAGAAATATTGGATCATCTTTTAGAAGCACAAGAAGACGGTAAAAATGCACATGATATTTTCGGAGAAGATTTAAAAACTTACTGCGATGAATTGATTGGCTCTTCAGAACATCAAAATACTTTGCAACAAACTGCCGTTATTGGATTTGCAGTTAGTTTATTATTAGCTATCCAAATTGGATACGATACATTCACTACTCTTATGCAAAAACTATTTTCAGATGCAAACGCTTCGGGAATTCCATTTAGTATTCCTGGAACAATATTATCTGCTATTGTTTTAGCAATTGGTGCTTTTATAACTTTTTCGTTATTTAGGCGTTTTTCTTTTACAATAATGGTTTCCTGGAAACAAAAAGCACTCCTCTTATTATCTGTATTCATACCTTTTGTTTTATCAGTTTTTTCAAACGTATTTTTTAAAACACAACCATTCTTATTTTATAATTTGTCTATTTGGCAAGGTGCCCTTGTTTCACTTTCTTTTTATATTTTGTACAAATTTTTATATAAAACATCTAAATTTTAACAGCCCTTCAAAAGGCTGTTTTTCTTCTGTCTAATTTTACAAATTGAAAAATTTCATAAAGAAAATAAGAAAAATGCAAAATAATTAAAGTTAATTGTTGACGTGATGCTTTTATTATCGGTATCATAAATCTTCGTGAGCAATTATTTTTCGTTATACGATTTTTTTATTATTACTGAATTTTTGAGAGGAGAAATTAGATGTCAGTTAAGAAGAAAACGCAAGTACGCACCGGCAAAATGGTACGTGAACTAATGTTAGCAGACGAAGATGTAAATGCTTCGCTAATTATGGTATATAGTGAAAACGGTGTAAACGCAGAAATTAAAATCGAGGGCTTAACGCCGAAATGTAACGAAGAATTATTTTTGAGCGGAAACGTGGATTGGAACAAGAGTGTTATTTATAAAATTGTTGATTTCACTGGGAACGCTGAAGTTGGTAAAGTTACATTAACAGCGATGAACAAAAACAATGTTTCTCTAGAAGTTGAACGCGTTATGTGGAGCAAAGAGAATAAAGAAGCTGCTGAGCAAGAAGAAACTGTTGTAGAAGCTACTCCGAAAAAAGAAGTAGTTGTAGAAGTTCCAAAAGCAGTTACACCGGCTCCAAAACCTGTTACGCGAGTAGAAACACCTGCAGCACCTAAACCTACTCCGGTACCAACACCGAAGCCAGTAAGTGTAGAAGCTGCTGTGGAATTATCTACTCCAGCACCTGTGAAAAAAGCAGTACCAACTCCAGTTACAAAGCAAGAGACAGCACCGGTTGCGCCTGCAAAACCGAAGCAATCTGCTTTGACTGAAACAAATACAAAACTACAAGAAAATTATGTGAAACTCGTGAAAAAGACAATTGAGGTTTGTCAAGATTACGAGCTTGGCATCGACATAGATGATTCTATTGAAGGATTAAAACAAGAATTACAAAGCCAAGGTATTAGCGTTACATTTGACAAAGAAATTATGGACGTTGTAAATCGCCTTCGTTCTTTACAAGATAAAGGAATCAAAGTAGAAAAAGTACTTAATTTACTATAAAAAAATAAGAGGTGGCAATTGCCACCTCTTATTTTTTATAATTCCATTCTTTACTTTCATACTTCTCTTTTGCTAATGTTTGTACTTCATGTAATTGTTCTTCTGTTAATTCATACGGAACAAGCTCTACATCTAATCCTTTTTCAAACCCAACCTCAAACGCTTTAATTAACTGATCGATTGTAAACGTACGGTCTGTTAATTCATTAATTGCTACCGCTTTAGAAGAGAACATACTCTTCATACGTTCTTTTACACGTTCATTCGGGAATAAAAACAGATCATATAACTCATCTAAATCTATTTCTAACGGAATCGACCCGTGCTGTAAAATCACACCTTTTTGGCGTGTTTGAGCACTACCTGCGATTTTTCTTCCTTCTACTACGATTTCATACCAAGATGGTGCATCAAAACATACGCCTGAGCGTGGATTTTTTAAATTTTCACGATCTGCTTCTGTTTTTGGAACTGCATAATACGCTTCTAACCCTAATGCTTTAAAACCGTCTAGTAAACCTTGCGAAATAACACGATACGCTTCTGTAACTGTTTTTGGCATATTTGGATGATCTTCAGACACAATAACACTGTACGTTAATTCTTTATCATGTAGTACACCCCTGCCGCCTGTTTGACGACGAACGAATCCATATTTCTTTTCGTTAACTACATCCATATTAATATCTTTTTCAACACGCTGGAAATACCCGACTGTTAATGTTGGTACTTCCCATTCGTAAAAACGAATAGTTGGTGGCATTTTCTTTTCACTTTGCCAATTTAATAAACATTCATCTAACGCCATATTAAATGCCGGTGAACATTGACCAGAGTTAATATAACACCATTTTTCTTTTCCCATCCTGCACCTCATATAACCAATTATTTTTCACATTCTCTAGTCTACCAAATTCGACAAAATTTGTGAAAGAATACGAAATTTCTTCTTATATACAAATGAATCTGTTGCATAAATACATACGGGCATTATAATATTGAAAGTAGGATAAGAAAAAAGGGAGCGATAGAATCGTGTCAACAACTTGGATTATTTTATTAGCCGTAATCGTAGCGTTCATCGGTTACACTGTATGGATGTATTTCTATCAGAAAAAATTAATTAAAACACTTTCAGAAGAAGAGTTTCGCGCTGGCTACCGTAAAGCACAGCTTATCGATATTCGCGAAGCAGACGAATATACTGCAGGGCATATTTTAGGCGCACGTAACATTCCGTTATCACAAATTCGCCTTCGTCATAAAGAACTTCGTAAAGATCAACCAGTTTACTTATACTGCCAAAGCGGATTCCGTACTGGTCGTGCGGCTCAATACTTAAAGAAACAAGGCTACAAAGATTTCTACCAATTACAAGGTGGATTCAAAACGTGGACTGGAAAAATTAAAAAGAAATAATAACATACAAAAACTAGCTGAATGATTCAGCTAGTTTTTTCATTCCATATTATTCGCAATGTATAATAAATTTTTCTTAATCACATCTTGATCATTCTCTTGTACATTACGATACAAGAGCTGATATTCAAGTCCTTTCTCTTTCCATATAAGCGTAGCAAATTCATCTCCTTGCCCAGAGTCATCCTTATTTTTAAAATAAGCGAATGCTCCATTATTCAATTTCATTTGTTCTTGAAATCGCTTCTCTTCCACGATATCTGGAAAACTATAAGGAAAGTTTGCAACATTTAACTCAATATACTCATTTCTCCCCGGCTCCCGCTGTTTATATTTAATCATTAAGACAGCGTTCTTTTTTTCAATCGTTCTGACTTCTCCCTTTACATCACTCGTAGTGTCATACGGTAAAAACGCCGGAACTTTAAATTTCACTGGAAAATATTTTGGAAGCTCCTTCAGCGGAATTGGATCCGTAACACGATCCATAGTTCCTCCTGTTGTTCCCACAAAGTGTTTTTCTTCTTGCATCGTTTGCTGAAACGAACACGAACTAAGCACGAAACTAGAAAACACGAAACAAATGATTCTTTTTTTCAATTTGTTTCCGCCCTTTCATACCGCTCTCTTAACGAACGAAGCGTTTATATGCTCTTCATATTCGCTTCGCTACCAAACTCCACCTTTGAAAACTTTCCACGTTATTCTCACACATTTTGACAAAACTTCTTTTACAGACGCAAAAAAGACCTCTATCATTCTCACGCCCAAATAAAAAGGTTACGCGAATAAAAAGAAGCCTTATTAATACCATAGTTTGTGAAAAGCTTTTCAGGTCAAGATTTTTTCATTCTTATTATTTTCCCTTTATAATAAGTGGAAGAGGTGATACATATGGCCAATATAAAACAAATTGCAAAAACTGCTGGTGTATCCATATCAACTGTTTCCCGCGTTCTTAATAATCACCCTTACGTAAAAGAAGAAAAGCGTAAGCGTGTTCTAGATGCTGTTGAAGAATTGAACTACGCAAAAAATATAAATGCTATTCACTTAATAAAGGGAAAAACATATACGATCGGCGTTATGCTCCCTTTCATTAACCTTCCATACTTCAGTACCATTATTGAAGGAATCGGAAACGAAGCGTTAGCAGCTGGCTATCACATTAATTTATGTCAAACAAATTACGATAGTATTGAAGAAATTCGTGTTCTTGAAATGATGAAAATGAAACAATTCGACGGGATGATTATTTGCTCTCGAACGAGTTCATGGGAACAAATTGAACCTTTCGCAAAATTTGCTCCTATTATTTCATGCGAAAAAATGAACCACCCCCTCATTTCATCTGTCTACGTAGATCATTATGAAGGCTTCCGTCTCGGCACCGCCTATTTACTTAGTAAAGGCCATGAAAAAATCGGGATTTGTTTAGCAAGAAAAACAAGTGTAAATTCTGTAGAACGTGAAAAAGCGTTTGCTGATACACTTCGTAATGAAAGCAAAACGTTACATCCCGAATGGATTTTTCATCAATGCTATACAATGCAGGACGGTGCACAAATACTCCATCGTATTTTAAACATGAAAAATCGTCCAACCGCTATTTTTACAGCGAACGATCAAGTTGCAGCTGGTTTATTAACAGAGGCGCGAAAACATGGCATTCGCGTTCCTGAAGACCTTGCTATCCTTGGATTTGATAATCATGAAATTTCAAAGGCGTTAGAAATTTCCACAATTGAACATCCTGGTCTCGCAATGGGCTCACATGCTTTTTCTTTATTCCATAAGCAGATCCAGAGTGAGCAAATTGTCGGGAACGCAAAAGAGCTTTCATTCCATTTAATTGAGCGAGATACTGTCTAAAAAGAGCGTTACCTATAGCGCTCTTTTTTCAGCCCTTCACCTATTGACTTTATATTTTCCATCTCATATAATAAACCTAACGAACGGTAGGTAGGGGATGAAAATGACAGCAAACCGCATTAAAGCTGTAGCACTTTCTCATTTCGCACGCTACGGCTACGAAGGAACTTCATTAGCAAATATTGCTCAAGAAGTTGGGATTAAAAAGCCATCGATTTACGCACACTTTAAAGGAAAAGAAGAGCTATATTTTATATGCTTAGAATCCGCTCTTCAAAAAGATTTGCAAAGCTTCACTGACGATATCGAAAAATTTTCAAATTCGTCTACTGAAGAATTGCTCTTACAGTTACTAAAGGGCTATGCAAAACGATTTGGTGAAAGTGAAGAATCAATGTTTTGGTTACGAACTTCTTATTTTCCGCCCGATGCATTTCGCGAACAAATTATCGAAAAAGCAAATGCACACATTGAAAACGTTGGAAAACTTTTATTCCCTATATTTAAACAGGCAAACGAGAAAAGTGAACTGCATAACATTGAAGTAAAAGCCGCTCTAGAAGCTTTCCTATGCTTACTAGACGGACTTATGGTTGAGCTACTATTCGCAGGTTTAAATCGCTTTGAGACTCGTTTAAACGCCTCTTGGCAAGTATTTTGGCGAGGCCTTTCAAACTGACGGATTGCTCCTTTGCAATGCGTCGTTTTTAAGCCCTTTACCTAACGACTGGTAGGAAGGAGAAGTGACATATGGCTTGGATTTATGTAATCATAGCTGGTATTATTGAAATCTTTTGGGTGATTGGACTAAAAAAAGCGGAGGCACCACTTGAATGGGCTGGTGTTGCATTATTAATTACAATTAGTTTCGTTTTATTATTTAGAGCTTATAAAGATTTACCTGTCGGCACTGTATACGCCGTCTTTACAGGAATTGGAGCTGGTGGGATCGTTCTTACAGAAATTTTCATCTTCGGAGAACCTTTCTCTATTGTAAAAGTTTTATTAATCGGCTTAATCTTCTTCGGCGTAATTGGTTTAAAACGAGTAACAGAAGAAAAAGAAACGAAGGAGGCCGCATAAAATGGCTTGGGTATTTTTAATTCTAGCTGGTATTTGTGAAATTATTGGTGTACTCTTTATGAAAGTAGCCACTGAAAAGAAAGGCTGGGCACCAAAAGTTATTTTAATCGCTAACTTCGGCGTAAGCTTCTTCTTCTTATCTCTTGCGATGAACACATTACCGATGGGAACTGCTTACGCGATTTGGACTGGAATCGGAACTGCCGGAAGTGCACTTCTAGGTATTCTTATTTTCCGTGAATCAGCGGATTGGCGTCGTCTTGCCTTCTTAAGCTGCATTCTATGCGGCGCTGTTGGCTTAAAACTATTAAGCTAACGTGAGGTGAATGTCATGTGGAAAGAAAAAGGAAAACAAATGCTAGCATGGATTACACTCGGGATCGTCATTCTACTGCAAATCAGTTTTCATATAATAGAATGGTTGTTTCATAGAGTCGTATCCATTCTTACATTTCTTCCTAACATGACACTTGAAATTGCATCTATTGTTTGGTCCATTATTGCCTCCATTGCAATCGTCATTATATGGAGTATCGCCAAACTATGGAATAAATTATTTAAAAAGGACAGTACTTCTGAAAAAGAGTAACTGTCCTTTTTTATAATCATTCAGACTTTCTGTAGAAGTTTGATGTGATAAGACAAAGAAGACCAACGATGACAACACTTATACCAACCCCTTTATGCAAATTAGGAAATGGTGATGGTATATCTGAGTAAAAATTTGCTAATATGAGACCAATTGAAAATAAAAATATCCCTATTCTATATAACCATTTTCTTTTGTTCATCATTCTCCCCCTAACATTTTTCATACACTCCTTTCTTTTGGACATACTACCTAAAAAAGGAGTGAATAATATGCAAAATTCTATACATAAGCAGATCCTATTTTTATTTTTCCTCTTTCTCATTCTCGTTATCGTTTTCAGCTTTATATTACATACTCCAAAAGATGTTGTACCGAATAACCTCTCTGTTTATAAACTCTTACTTTCATATTGTCGTTATTGAAGAAGGTGCCTTACATAAGGCACCTTTTAAAATTCTCTCTTCCCATACAATTTCACTGAAACGAAGATAGATACTATGAACATGCATATTGAACTAACGAATAACATGCTGTTATATAATTGAATTTGTTCCATGCTGATTTCAAAGAACATGGTACCAATTGCTGTCGGTGCTATTAGTATGAAAAGCGTAATAAAAGAAGCTTTTTTATACCCAAACCAAAACAATATCGGTAATACAATGCTTAAATATATAAAAACAAAGCCAGAAATCGTAATTACTGTTGTCGTTATAAATTCAAAAGTTCCATCTTCAAATCGATTGATTACTACAGGACTAGACACTATCATACTTATAATAAAAATAATAAGTGCCATTATGTATTTAGCTAACACAATTTGCTTTTTCGCTAGCGGTAAACTATTTACTATTACTTCACTATTATATTTTTTATCGTCATTGAATGTTTTTAAAATTGCTATTACTGGAATTATAGCTGACATAATTATGTAAAAACTTTTAATATCTATTAATGTCATATACAAGAGAAGAGGATAGATTAAGTGCCATATTAAATACTTCCATTGCATGATAAAGTCTTTTATTATAAGTTGCTTCACAATCGCTCCCTCCTTATAAATCACGCTCATTGTACAAATGAATTGAGATAAACATAGACATAACATATAAAAGAAGCAATCCTGCTATAAAACAACTATTTACAACAAGACTCGTGTTCCAAACATTCTCTACATCTAACCATACGTTACTTACAATCAGTCCACTTAAATACCCAAATGCAATTCCGATGAAGGGAGCAATTTGTTTTGCACTGCTATATCCTACTGAAAATTCAATTGGGAGTACAATTATGCTATAAACCAATCCTCCCGTTATTCCGCCAAGAATCTCTCCCCATAACATAAACGCAGTTGTATTTTCATTTTGCAACTGGATTAAACTAATCACAAGTGAGAAAAAAACACCTAAAGTAACTAAAATACTTATAAATATGTATTTTGCTATGACAATTTCCTTACGCTGAAACGGTAAACTATTTATTACCATTTCACTTTTATTCCTATCCTCATAAATCATCGACAGCATCATGCCAAGAACAGGTATAAACATAATAAATGTCATCAAAAAACTATCACTACGAAAATCAACAATAGCAAGGAAGAACAAACATATTAAATACACAAAACTTAACTTTCTTTGCAACATCATATCTTTTAAGACTAATTGCTTGATCATGTTTTACCCTCCTAATATGAAAATGCCCCTTCTATAACTCTGCCTCCTGAAACATTTTCATTGAGAGCAACATTGATATGACTATACTTACTAACACTCCGATACCAAGAACACTCATTGATAATGTAGCATCTTCAGAGTGAAGTACTTTTAACATGATTATTTCATCACCAAAAATATTGCACATAAAGCCAATCATACCCATTAAAGGAAAAATCATAATCACATTCAAGACAGTAATAGCTTTATATCCTCCAATGTAATTAGTAGGTATCGTTACTACACAATAAATCAAAGTTGCTACTATTGCTGAAAATATCGCATATCCAGGAATAACTATATCTCTGTCTAATAAAACATTTCCTAATATTATGACTATAAAAGTTATACTCAAACCAGCTATAATAAATAATGAGCTTGAAATATATTTAGCTATAACTATCTCTTTTCTCGTTATAGGCAAACTCACTAATACTTTTTCTGTTTTACTTTTCTCCTCATGATAAAAAGAAATATAAATAATTGTACTACATGTTATAAATAATCCTATTGCAATCCCCATTGGTTGAACGGAATCCCTAAAAATAGATAACATAGGGATTAAAAAATAGAAAGGAAATATCTTCTTCTGTAAGAAAAACTCCTTCAAAATCAACTGTTGCATATGAATTCTCCTCTCTATAAATCACGTGTTTCATAAATTTTAATTGTAAGAAACATAGAAGCGATATAAATACTGACTAATACAATGAATCCAAATATAAATACACCAATATGCAGAGGATTCATAATCCACTCAAGGAATGAAGGTGCTACTTCCTTCAGCCCATCACTAATAAATATCCAAAGTATCCCCCCAACTATTATTGAAGCTGCTGCTATTATACTTATTACCGCCTTTGATTTTGTAACATAATAAATAGGGAAAAAGGTGCCCATCCAAAATACGGCGTAAACAATTCCATTTATTACTTCATACCATGAAATCTCAATATAAAGTTTAGGATAGTATGCACCGATATCACCAATAACAGCGATACACCTTATAAGAAAAACAACTAGCATAGTAGAAACCATGCCCCCTACAATAAATATTGCACAGGAAATATATCTAGCAATTATGATATCCTTTCTACTTAGTGGTAAACTATTCATCATAATGTCACTTGTATTCCGTTCATCTATTGCGACTAATATCATAACTGAGGAAAGAGTTATAAATAAACAACTCATAGGAAACAGCATTCCATCACCGTTTTCAAATAAAAAGAATATAAAGGGTATAATAAAGTATACGAACCATATCCCCCGAAAAAAGAACAAATCTTTATAAATGAGCTGACGCATAGGCACCTCTCCCTTTCGCAGTGTAAACGATAATATCATCTAATGTAGGCTTTTCTAGTACAACCTCATTCCCAAACCAATCTATGATTGCTTGTTTATCCTTCGCTAACCCTTCAAAACCAAATTTATTTTTTCGTAATCCAACAAATAGCTCTTTTCCTTCTCGGTCTAATAAATCATTACTTCCCTTTACGATTACGTAGTTCTCCATTAGTTCATCTTTCTCACCAGTAAATATAATTTCCCCATCGTTGATAAACGTAATATAATCAGCGATACGCTCTAAGTCTGTTGTAATGTGCGTTGAGAATAATACAGATACTTCATCTTCCATTACAATCTCTTGCAACATATCAAGCAATTCACTTCGAACAACTGGATCTAATCCTGCTGTCGGTTCGTCCATAATAATAAACTCTGCGTGGTGCGAGAGCGCGATGGCAATCGCAAATTTCATTTTCATCCCTTTTGATAGTTCTTTAATTTTTTTATACTTCGGAACTTGCAATCTATCCATATACGATTGATACTGCTCTTCGTCCCACTTTTTATATAGCGGCGCGATAATACGCTTCATTTGTTCACACGTTAAATCTTCGTAGTAATGATTTTCATCATATACAAAACCGATATTTTGTTTTATTTCCTTTTCGGCTTTCTTATTGTCCTTGCCAAAAATTTTTATATCGCCGCTATCTTTTCTAATTAAATTCATAATCATTTTGATCGTCGTACTTTTCCCTGCTCCATTCGGCCCGACAAATCCCATAATATATCCGCGTGGTAGTGTAAAACTTATATTTTTCACTGCAAAATCTTGATAACTTTTACAAACGTTTTTTAGCTCTAACACCCTTTATTCCCCCTCATATAAACACGCAATCATCTGCTGTAAATCTTCAAGTGAAAGCTGCAACGCTTTACTTTCATTTACAACCTCTTCCGCTTTACTTTCCAATAGACGAAGCCTTTGTTCTTTTAGTAGTTCATTATTTTTACGTGAAACATAAGTCCCCTTCCCAGCAACAGTTTCTATATATCCTTCTTTTTCAAGCTCCTCGTACGCACGCTTCGTAGTAATTACACTAATCTGTAATTCCTTTGCTAAGCTACGAATAGACGGTAATTGGTCTCCACCCTTTAAACCACCATTTAAAATAAGCTGGCTTAATTGTTTTCTTATTTGCACATAAATAGGGTCTTGGGAAGAATTCGAAATAATAATATTCATGTTTTCCTCCAGTGTGTGTATATACTGTGTATACCTTATATACACAGTATATACACAACATCCTATTTTTGGCAAGAAAAAAAGACCAACATTTTCCTGTTGGTCTTTCGTATATGTATCACTTTTCAAAGCGATCTAACATCTCATCTCTCATTCCAAAACTCACTACCGCAATTCCTACATACATAAACAGAAGGAACGCCGGATGAACTGTGTTGTACCAAGTGCTATCAACAATTAAATAAATCGTTAATGCCACAACTAGAACAAACGCTAAGATAAACATATAAAAGTGTCTTGTACTACCCATGATAAACTCCTCTCTTCTCACTTCACCATTCAACAGTATATTTTATCGAATAATTCGATATGACTCAAGGTTAACTTTCTGTTATGTAATCAAGTTCCACCTTTACAATGTCCTCACATGCTATTGAAATGATCGTTCCTTGCTTATCAATTGCCGTCACTTCTCTATTATCCATTACTCGATGCGCTACTCTTTCTAGTACTTTTCCTTGGTCTCTATAACAAAATTCTTTTACATCTTTAATCGTTTTTCCGTTTTCTAAATGGTATATCATTCTATAACACCGATATCCCACATTTTCACCCCCAACTTGCTCGTTTTTTCACATATACATAAAAATGAGTCATTCCTATCTCATTACATCTTCTTAATTTCAATAAAATTCTAACAAAAATAAATACTTTTATCAAACTGACTTTTTCAACAAAATCACCTATGAAACTGCTTCTTTACACCATTATGAAACAAAAAATATAAATTTTTAACATTTTCTTCACTAATTCTGCACAGATTCTCCATATAAAAAAAGAACCCGCATACAGCGAGTTCTTCCTTCGTTATTCTAATCAAACTTGTACAGGAGCTGGCTTTTCATAACGTAAAACTGGTTTACGTGCAGCCATCGTTTCGTCTAAACGTTTAATGACTGTTGTATGAGGTGCTTCTTGTACAACTTCTGGATTTTCTTCTACTTCTTTAGCAATTTGAATCATCTTATCAATGAAACCGTCTAATGTTTCTTTTGATTCTGTTTCTGTCGGTTCAATCATAATACATTCTTCCACATTTAATGGGAAGTAAATTGTTGGTGGATGGTAACCGAAATCAAGCAGACGTTTTGCAATATCTAATGTACGGACACCAAGTTTCTTTTGACGACGACCTGATAATACAAACTCATGCTTACAATGTCTATCGAATGGAAGATCATAGAATGGTGCTAATCTTCTCATCATATAGTTCGCATTTAATACCGCATACTCCGTTACTGCACGTAGTCCATCTGGACCCATAGAACGAATGTATGTGTATGCACGAACGTTAATTCCGAAGTTACCATAGAATGGTTTTACGCGCCCAATTGCTTCTGGACGATCATAGTTAAAGCGATAGCCATTTTCCGTTTTCTCTAAAATTGGTTTTGGTAAGTACGGAATTAAATCAGCTTTCACACCTACTGGACCAGAACCTGGGCCTCCGCCGCCGTGAGGACCTGTAAATGTTTTATGAAGGTTTAAATGCACAACGTCAAATCCCATATCTCCTGGGCGCGCTTGACTTAATACCGCATTTAAGTTTGCACCATCATAGTATAATTTACCGCCTGCATTATGGACGATTTCTGCCATTTCTAAAATATTTTCTTCGAATAAACCTAATGTATTAGGGTTTGTTAACATAAGTGCTGCTGTTTCTTCGTTTACAACACGTTTTAAATCTTCTAAGTCAACAAGACCATGTTCATTTGATTTTACTGTAATTGTTTCAAAACCAGCTACAGTTGCAGATGCTGGATTCGTTCCGTGAGCAGAGTCAGGAACAATTACTTTCGTACGGTTAAAATCACCATTTGCTTCATGGTATGCACGAATTAACATTAAGCCTGTCCATTCTCCGTGTGCACCAGCTGCTGGTTGTAATGTAACAGTATCCATACCTGTAATTTCAATTAAATGCTCTTGTAAGTCGTACATTAATTCCAATGCACCTTGTACTGTCTTTTCGTCTTGTAACGGATGAATATTTGCAAATCCTGCGAAACGAGCTACATTTTCATTAATTTTCGGATTATATTTCATCGTACAAGATCCAAGTGGATAGAATCCAGAATCAACACCGTGGTTACGGTTTGAAAGTGCTGTATAATGGCGCATAATATCAAGTTCAGATACTTCTGGTAGCTCCGCATCTTCTACTCGAATATAATCGCTCTCAAATACATCTTCTAGTTTCACTTCTTCTACATCTAATTTTGGTAGGCTATATCCTATGCGTCCTTCTTTACTCACTTCAAAGATAAGTGCTTGGTCTTGGTTCTTCATTGGATAGCCCCCATTTCGTTTACAAGTGTGTCAATTTCCTCTTTTGTACGAAGCTCAGTTACTGCTACAAGCATATGGTTTTCATGCTCTTTATAATCACGGCCTAGGTCGTAACCGCCGATAATATTCTTTTGTAATAATGCATCGTTTACTTCTTTCACTGGACGCTTGCAATCTACAACGAACTCATTGAAGAATGGTCCAGCAAATGTTACAGTGAAGCCTTTCGCTTCAAATTGACGTTTGGCATATTGTGCTTTAGAAATGTTTTGACGTGCCATTTCTTTCACACCTTGTTTACCAAGTGCCGTCATTGCAACTGATGCTGCTAATGCATTTAACGCTTGGTTTGAACAAATGTTAGACGTCGCTTTATCACGGCGAATATGCTGTTCACGTGCTTGTAACGTTAATACGAATCCACGTTTACCATCTGAATCTACAGTTTGTCCGACAAGACGTCCTGGAATTTTACGCATAAATGCTTTCGTTGTTGCAAAGTAACCACAGTGTGGTCCACCAAACTGCGTTGGGATACCAAATGGTTGTGCATCACCGATTACAATATCAGCACCAAATTTTCCTGGTGGTGTTAATGCGCCTAATGATAACGGATTTGAAGAAACGATAAATAATGATTTTTGTTGATGAACGATTTTTTCAATATCAGCTAATTTTTCAACTTGTCCGAAGAAGTTTGGATATTGAACGATTACACAAGCAACTGTATCATCTACTTCACTTTGTAATACGTCTAAATCAGTTACACCATCTTTATGGTTAATTTCAACAACTTCAAGATGTTGACCTTTTGCATACGTTTCAAGTACTGCTCTTGATTCTGGATGAACTGCGCTAGATACAAGAATTTTCTTTTTACGAGTATGGCCAGCTGCTAGCATCGCCGCTTCAGCTAAAGCTGTACCTCCGTCGTACATAGAAGAGTTTGCTACATCCATTCCCGTTAATTCACAAATCATTGTTTGGAATTCAAAGATTGCTTGTAATTCCCCTTGTGAAATTTCTGGTTGGTATGGCGTGTAAGCTGTATAAAATTCTGAGCGAGAGATAACGTGATCTACAATTACTGGAGCGTAATGATCGTATACGCCTGCTCCTAAGAAAGAAGCGTATTCTTTTAAGTTAGCATTTTTACTAGCCATTTGAGTTAACTCTTTTAACAGCTCTGGCTCTGATTTTGCTTCTTTAATTTTTAAATCCCCTTTAAAACGAACACTCTCTGGAATATCAGAGAATAACTCATCGATCGTTTGAACGCCGATCGTTTGTAACATTTCTTTTTTGTCTTCTTCTGTCATTGGAAGATAACGATGCAACATGAAATCTACCCCTCTCCCCGTTACTTTGAACGTTTATAAAATGGTGTTGGAACAACTACTGCTTTGACGCGTTTATTACGAATTTCAATTTCTACTTCTGTATCAACTGCTGCGTATTTTACATCAATTAGTGCTAAACCAATGCTTTTCTTTAACGTTGGAGATTGTGTACCACTCGTTACTTCCCCGATTTTTTCTTCTCCAATAAATACAGGGTAATGTGTACGAGGAATTCCACGTTCGATTACTTCGATGCCGACTAACTTACGAGGTGCACCGTTTTCTTTTTGCTCTTTTAAAGTCGCTTTTCCAAAGAAGTCTGCTTCTTTATTTGGTTTTACCGCAAAGCCAATTCCAGCTTCAATCGGTGTAATATCTTTTGATAACTCTTGACCGTAAAGTGGTAATGTTGCTTCGAAGCGAAGTGTATCACGAGCACCTAAACCACATGCTTTTAAGCCTTCTTCTGCTCCAACTTCAAGAAGTTTCTCCCAAAGTTTTGCAGCATCTTCACTCTTACAGTAAATTTCAAATCCATCTTCACCTGTGTAACCTGTACGAGATACAAGTGCTGGAATTCCATCTACAAGAATATCGTTTTTAAATTTAAAGAACTTAATTTCTTTCAAATCTTCTGACACAACTTTTTGTAAAATGCCTTCTGCTTTTGGTCCTTGAATTGCAAGCTGTGCAACTTCACTAGAAACATTGACTACTTTCGCATCGCCAATTACATGGCTAGCTAACCATTCGTAATCTTTCTCGATATTTGATGCGTTGATTACTAATAAATAGTCTTCTTCACCACGTTTGTAGATTAATAAATCATCTACTGTACCACCATTTTCGTAGCACATAGCTGTATATTGTGCGCCTCCTACCTTTAAGGTAGAAACGTCATTTGTAACAACTCGTTGTAAAAATGCTAAACTATCTACACCTTTTACCTCAACTTCTCCCATATGAGACACATCGAACAAACCTGCCGCTGTACGCACAGCTTCATGTTCTTCTTTAATGCTTGAAAATTGAACTGGTAACTCCCAACCACCGAAGTCGATTGTTTTCCCACCATACTTCGCGTATACATCAAATAACGGTGTACGTTGTAATGTAATCATGCTCTCTCCCCCTTATGCTCTGACAAATCAATAAAAGTTGTTTCCCTTATCTAAACATTTTCACTCTGAAAAGATAGGATATACGGAATCTCATTATATTTTTTTATGAAAGCGTAAATAAAAAATCACTTTCTTGGATAAAATACGAAAGATTCCACACATTTCACACCATTATCCTAACATTATTCGCTATATTTCATCAATATTCTAGCATAAAAAATAATTTAGAATTTTTCATTCTTAATCTTATTAAATACAACTTTCAAAATTTAGCCCTTTATCTTTATCTATTCTTTAACTTTTAGTATGTGTAATAGTGCCTTATTACAAGGTTTATATAATAAAGATTTTTTAATAATTACTTTAGTTTATAAAAGGTGGGAGAGTCGTAATGAATGTCGATATTTCCGTAGATCGAACGTGGCAAAACAATTTTTTAAATAGAATTGATGAAGATGGCCCTTGGACAAACTGGGATTTATACCATTTAGCTTATGAAACAGAAAAATCATTACTTGTTCCTACTTTCGATGGATTACAAGCACCGAAACATTTATCTCATTTCACACCACTTCCTCATCAATTGGAAGTCGCTCAAAATGTCATTGAACAAATGAATGGTAAAGCGATACTAGCAGATGAAGTGGGACTTGGGAAAACAATTGAAGCTGGGCTTATTTTAAAAGAATATATGGTCCGCGGTCTTGTGAAAAAAGTGCTTATACTCGTCCCTGCTTCTCTCGTATCACAATGGGCATACGAACTAAATACAAAGTTTTTCATTCCCGCTGTAGCCCAGAAGAAAAGCTACTCATGGGAACAAGCCGATGTGATTGTATCATCAATTGATACTGCAAAACGTTCACCGCATCGCGATATCGTTTTGAACTTAGAATATGACCTTATTATTATCGATGAAGCACATAAACTTAAAAATAATAAAACAAAAAACTATGAATTTGCACAGCGTTTAAAAAAGAAATTTTGTTTATTATTAACCGCTACTCCTGTTCAAAATAAGATCGATGAAATTTTCAACCTTGTATCTTTATTAAAGCCAGGACATTTAGGCAATCAATCCAACTTTGAAGAATATTACGCTTCAAAAAATCGTTCTGCCGAATCTGATGAAGATTTAAAAGCTCTTATTAATAAAGTGATGGTCCGAAATCGACGGCATAATACCGGAATTGATTGGCCAAAGAGACATGTACGTACAATTTTTGTTGAGTTTAATGAGCAAGAACAAGCTCTATATAATGATATCGAAAATTGGCGAGGTCAAGACGCCTTCACATCCGCTTTCTCATCGTTAACTTTAAAACGAGAAGCGTGTAGTAGTCGCGAGGCTGTGTACTATTCATTAAAAAAACATGTAGAAAAAAGGCAGAAAGAAAATGAGCATTACATAAAAGACCCACATATTGATGTGCTAATGGACAAAATTAATCATATTCCTTTCAATTCAAAAGCGACTAAAGCTCTTGAGCTTATAAAAGAAATTGACGATAAAGTCGTCATCTTTACAGAATATCGAGCGTCACAAATGTACTTACAATGGTTTTTACAACAACACGGTATTTCTTCCGTTCCATTCCGCGGCGGGTTTAAACGTGGGAAGAAAGATTGGATGAAAGAACTTTTCCAAAACCACGCACAAGTATTAATTGCAACTGAAGCTGGTGGTGAAGGAATTAACTTACAGTTTTGTAGCCATATGATCAATTATGATTTGCCATGGAATCCAATGCGTCTTGAACAAAGAATCGGACGTATTCACCGTCTTGGTCAAAAGAATGATGTTCATATTTATAACCTAGCTACAAAACACACTGTGGAAGAACATATTTTGAAACTGTTATATGAAAAAATCAATTTATTTGAGCGTGTTATCGGTGAACTTGATGAAATTTTAACGAGAATTAATATGAAAAACATCGACGCGCACATTCAAGAAATATTTGCGCAATCAAAAAGTGAAGGAGAAATCCGAATTAAGATGGAAAACTTAACATCTATTATCGACTTTGCGAAACGAAATGAAGCTGAGGTGCAAGGCTATGCAGCAACATGAAATTCATAATTACTTATACAATTTTTTTGAGGCGAATAACTGTGAAATTTTAGAACGTTCTCCTCATTTATTAGATGTGCAGTTAACAATTGAGATGGATAAATTATTAATGAATCGCCCTTTTTATTGGCACTATCTTGAGAAAACAGGAGGCGTACCGAATCCGATGCGCCTTACTCTTGTTACGAATCCAGAAAATGAAGAAAACGATGGTGAACTTATTCACTACGGTTCCCCACGCCTTCATCAAATTTTTCAAACGACAAAAGAATTAGGCTCTTACATACGTTTATATGAGGAAGTACGGCATAGCGGAGCAACACATACACCGCTCCATCCGTGGCTCGGTGTAAATATTAAAGTTTCCTATCAATGTGATCGAAAAAAGGACATCCTCCACTCGATTGGTATTCATCTCATTTCTGGCACAATGATTGCAAACTTTCATGAAACATTAACTAAAATTAAACTTACACCGAAAATACCTGACTTTTGTTTTACGCTCTCGCCTATTATTAAACCGCAAAGTGGTTTACAACGTATAGAGGACGCTTTAAAGAATATAATTGCAGAAGATGACCATACGTGGGCGAAAGAAGCAAGAGTGCGCTGGAATCACGATTTAGACCTTTTAAATCGTTTTTATGAAGAAAGTGATGAACTTCCCGAAAGCTATGAAATTGAAAAACAAGCCTTGCAAGAACAATATGAACCACGCATTACAGTGCAAATCATTAATGGCGGACTCTTTTACGTTACCGCTAATCATTTTCTACCTTAAAAAGCCCCTTCTTTTTTAGAAGGAGCTTTTTTGAGTTACCCTTTATCGCCATTACGCTCTTGTTGTTTTTGCTTTGCCATGCGTTTTTGATACGCGCGATCCTTTGCGCTCACATGATTAGCATCAGTTGGAAGATTTTCTTTTGAACGACCAATTCCATTGCTCATCTTTTCCCCTCCTTTTTATATCTTTCAAAATACACCCTTATTTTCAGCTAGAGGCACCATCCTTATACAAAAAAATAAGAGCAGCCATTGGCTACTCTTACTCGCTTACATATTTTTGAAACATATCATGGATGCCTTTATTTACTAGGTTCGAGATCTGCTCGTCAGATTTATTCGGATAACGATCACGCAATCTGATAGATGCCTTCACCATTAAATTTTCTAATACAGAACGGCCACCTTCTCCATAAATAATTTCAGCATATTTAACAAGCCTTCCATCCTCTACTGTTGCTGGATTATGATTGAAGAAAAATTTACTCATCGTCTCCACCTCTCTCTTTTGATAACGTTTACATTTATATAAATTATTTATGTTATTTATTTCACAATATTGTATGCATGTATATTTAATTAGTTTCATTATAAAGCAACATATCGATAGTAAATATGTGATTTTCCGTCCATTTTGTGAACAAAATAAAAATGAAAGCGTTTCCTTTATTATATACTAAAAAAACTTACTACGCTAGGGGCAATTTTTTCAATCTACTACTCCCTCAAAAATTGATATATTTTTTCTTTTCCCATTAAACCTTATACAATTTTCAGAAATTATATTATAAAATATATGTATGACTTAAGGAGGATTTGTATGAATCAAAATAAAAAAGCTATATTAGATCTTGTCTTTTATCTCGTTATCCCATTCCTCATTTGGAAATTTGCAAAACCTTATATCGATCCTTATTACGCGATGTTACTTTCCTCTGTTCCGGGGATTATTTATACACTGTATACCTTTAAAAAAGAAAAACAGTTTAACGTGACAGGGTTCTTTATTTTAATTACACTCATTTCTAATACAACGGTAGATCTATTATCTGGATCAGCTGAACGAATGTTATGGAACGATGCTTATTATCACATCGTGCTCGGTATTATCGTTATCTGTACAATCTTTATAAAAAAACCACTTATGTTATATTTCGCAGCAGATATTGCCGCACTGCAAGGCCATGACCGTGATAAAAGTCGTGAACTGTATCGTGATAGTCGTATTTATCCAGCACTACAATATTTAACGCTATTTTTCGGGCTACAATTCATATTAAAAAGCTTCTTAAAAATTTATTTCATCTCTGTTTTCGGTGTAGATGGCTATGGTGAAATGAGAGCGATTATGACCGCTGTTGGATGGGGCATTTCCATTTGTATCGGAATTGGATTTGTTTGGGTAAACAATAAAATACATGCCGTTACAGAAGAAAAAGAATCTGTGCAGTAAATGAAAATCCCCTAGTAGCATCATACTACTAGGGGATTTTCATTTTGCTACACATATTACGAAATCGTTAACTTGATTTTTTTCTTTTATCTTTTACGTTTCGATAAAACAAAGCAGCACTTAGCGGCATAACACCAAACCACTTATTCATAAATGGCTCTTTTTCAGCACGGCGTTGTTCTTTCTTTTGTTTACGATCTTCTTTTGGAGCATCCATATACGACACAAACTGCTGCGTCACAAAGCGAACATAATCATTAGTAGACATATTATCATCACCTCTACTTGATTAGTATGTCCACTTTTTTATTCATTAATCTCTTCTTTTAATTCATTCATAATTTGCTTTACAGACTTATTCGTCGTATCAATATGAATATGAGCCTCTTCATAATAAGCTCGGCGCGATTCAAATTTTGCCACAAATGCCTCTATATCTTTCTTCTGAAATAGTGGACGTGTCGTATCCTCACGAAGTCTTTCCGCAATTACATGTGGATCACAATATAAATACACGATGGTTCCATTTTCCTTCATCCACTTTCGGTTTTCCTCTCGTTCAATGATTCCACCACCAGTTGTAATAATTACATTACAACTCGGTAATGAACGTAACATTTCACTTTCATATTCCCGAAAAGCCATTTCACCTTCTTCGGCAAAAATATCACGAATTGCCTTCTCTTGCTTCTCTTCAATTTTTTGGTCTGTATCGACAACATCCATATGAAGTTCTTTACTTAATGCTTTTCCAATTGTTGTTTTCCCTGCTCCCATATAACCGGTTATGTATATAGATTTCATGTTCGTTCCTCTCAATCATTCGTTATTATTTGTTATTATAACGAATGATTCCATTATTTAATAAAAAAACGTTTTTACTTATAAGTGCCTCTTCTCACCCACTGCGTTGCAATCCATTTCTCACCTTTCGTTACAGGTGCCCCTCCATGTAACGTAAGCTCATTCAATGATTGATCTTGATAAAAATACTCAAAGTATACTGCCATTCCCTTTCTAGGGTTCACAGAAAGATTTAATTTCGGAAAGAACGTTTCTCCGCCTTCTTCTACATCATTTAAGTACATAACAAGCGTACTAATACGATTATTAGCAGCTGATCTACTATGTTCCGCAAAATAATCATAATGCGCTTTATATTGTTGATCCACTTCATAGTTTAAAATGTGTAATCCTTCTCCATGCGACACAGGAACATTCATGATAGATGAAATTCGTTTTTCAATCTTCGCAGTAAGTTCATTATCGTCCAAAAATGCACCACTACTCGTTCGAATATCATTTACATCACGTGATGAACCAACTTTAGAACGTGCTAACTTATTTTTAGACAATTCAATCAATTCATCGCATTCTTCATCGCTTAATACATTTCCTAACACGACAATAAGAGGTTCTTCGAATTTTGAAATAATGTGTATTTCCCTATCTTCTGTCATAATTGCATTTCCTTTATGATCAAAAATAGTTTGTTCCTTATTTTCACCTATTTGATTGTTATTTGTCATTTCCCTATTCTCCCTAAAAAATATGTTTGGATAGCTTGAATATATCATATTCTTTCTACCTTTCTCTTTTTTGAGAAAATTTAAACTTTGAAGTGTTTTATTTATCCATTTCCTTTTTAAAAACAACCTATTACAAAATGAGAAATTATGGTTTTCATCCGTATATTTCACAGACTATCCTTCTACCCAATCGAATATTTTTTCATCCTTTTTTCTATACCGAAAGCTTACTTTATAGAAAATTTCCTGTTTAATTTTGCACTGCAACGAAATGAGAATATCATCGTTTTCAAAGACGTAATTCCCACTGGCTTCACCCTTTTCATATTGAAAGAAAAATGTATCTTCCTTTTCTTTTTGCTGTAAGTCTTTTTTTATATTTGTAATCGATTGACTTAGTAGTTCCTCCAATACAAACTTTTGCTCTATTTCAATATAAAATTTTTTATCTATAAGTAACATATTCGTTTCGTATACAAAGAACGAAGTTAATAATACAAGAAAAATGATTGTTCCTGGCATCGTAAATCCATCTTGTTTTCTCATATATTTATGTCCATCTCACTATACCTTACAGCTACACCTTCATATGTTTTCCCACTCATATCTTTCACATTTATAAAGAGCAAATGAGGGGTTACTTCATATGAAACCATTTCAATATTTTGTAATATAACTTCTCTTCCGCGCATATTCACTTTTCTTATAAGACGATTATTTAATTTTTCGTACGTCACTTCATCTCCAGTACGAAGGCGGAAGCGCAAAAGATTATCTTTATTTTCAGGGACTATTTTTTCTACAAATGATACTTCACGAAATTCTAATTGTACTTGTCCTATAAACACATCCCATTCCCAATTATTTAATCCTTTCGATTTTTTGTTTTCTATTCCGATAAAGTTTAAACGTGGCAAGAGTAAAAAGAACAGTGATAACAGAAAAAAACATACGATCATTTCTATTAATGTAAATCCAACTTCTAATTTGTTTTTTCTCCTGCATAAAAGCATTGTTCCATCATTCTTCCTTTCACATCTTTCCACATAGCACAAACTTCATTTCCTCCCCAATATGTGTAATATACATTTCCATTTATGACTTTTTCTTTCTGTTGTTTCACCTCATTCTCATACATATATAAAGCTGCTTCCCTTTTTAATAATACAAATGCATTGTAACGAATTTGTATGTTTTTTCGTTCTTGCATAATCAATATTGTTTGCGGAAGTAGTAAAGATACCGCCATCATTACTATACTTAATGCCACAAGCATTTCAGCCATCACTGACCCTTTTTGACATTTCACGATACGTAAATCTCCCTCTTCCAAGCTGAAATACAACCTCATATTTATAACTTCGATACGAAAGTAAAATTGTACCACCTCTATTAATATTTCCACTCGGATTATATGTCATCGGATTGGGAAAAGTATTCAAATCAATTTGTATATCGCTATCATATTCTCTTTTAATGATAGCAAGATTCGTACTCGATTCCCCTATATAGTACATATGTCTATCTTTATACCATCGTAATGTATAATGTTTTTGACGGTTTATCGCTAATTGTTGCATATACAAAATATCATTTGAAAACTGTCTCAAAAATTGTTCGATTTTTTGTTTTTCATATAATGAATGTACATTGTAATACATGACCATACTTAGTACAGAAATTGCAAATAGAACGAGTAGCATTTCTAAAAGAGTAAAACCTTTTTGTTTCACAGTTTCCCACTTGATACTGTGCCATCATTTGAAATATAAATGGATTCACCATTCGGACACTTATCAGATGTAATATATTTTTCATCACTTAGCTCTTTTAACGAGGGAATTTTATTATGTTGTAATTGGTATACTTGTATTTGGGCTTCTATAGATTTCACATAGGCTTTACATCCTTTTCCTTCAACGGATGAACGCTGTGTAACTACATTAGGAATAATTAATAGTAATAATACAGTTATTACCACCATAACTAATAACATTTCTAAAAGGGTAAATCCCTCCTCATTCTGCATGTAAATACCTCCTAAATAGAATTCATCATTTGAAACATTGGCATAATCATCGCTAAATACATAAGAACGACTATTCCTCCAATACACGTAAATAAAATCGGTTGAATGATCACTAACATGCGTTTAACTTTTTGCTCCATCTTCTCCATGATAAGATCGCTATAGTCACCTAATTCAATCGCCAAATTACCATTTGCTTGTCCATGCGTAATAATATAAGATAGCTCTTCCTCGTAATATCCGTTTTTTGCAATAATAGATTGCAACGGTTCTCCCGCAATTAATTGGTGTTTAATTCGGCCCGCTTCATACTGAAAGAACGGATGATACTTTTGCTCCATCATTATTGTTAAAGCCTCAAGTACTGATAGTCCTCCGTGTAATAAGCCGCTCAATTGAGTAGCGAAATAATGCGAATGCTTTAAAATAAGGAATGTTTTTATGAGGGGAATACGAAGCATAATTTTTATCTGCTTCATATGCGGGAGTTTCCGAAAGTAAAATATATATACACTACAGCCAATTAAGACGATAAAAATAGTGCTCATAATAAGATAGGGTAGCAGCTTAATTGCACTTAATATTTGTTCTGTAAGTAAAGGTGCTGTAGAACCAAACGAACTATATACCATGTCAACCTGCGGTAATAAAATGCGGTTAAAAACAAAAATCATGATTATTAAAAAGAACGCCAAAAACATAGGATACTGCATTATTTTCATCATATCTTTCCTGTACTTATCCTTTTTATAAAGAAGTGAGCTCCCTTGTTGCAACGCAAAAGAAATATCACCATGTTGCTCGGCATAAAATAAATAGCTTAACATCTCCTGATGAAACTTTAATTGATGAAAAGAATCGTGTAGACTTTTTCCATCTTTTAAACCATCAATCATACGCTGCAATTGTACTTTCTTTTCTAAAGGTAATTGAAAGCGTAAAAATTCTAATGCCTGCAAAAGGGAGTATCCTTTTTCTAATAGTTCTCCTAATCGTTTCAGTAATACTACTTGATCACTTAAACTCCATATTTTCTTAAACATAAACATCCTCTTCTAAAAATCCTAAAGCGTATCCTTTTCGTAGCGAAGACTCTAATGTCTCATGCTTGTATGTGACACATTCCCCGTTTGCTTCTTTAATCGCTTGTTTTAATTCATATCCATATAACAACTCATAAATACTCGCTTGTCTTACTTGCCTCATTGATTTACATAAAGTTGAGCACTTTCTTTTGCAAAACGGACACTTCAATTCGACAAGTCGCTGTGCAGCTATAGCCAATAAAGATTGTTCAATCTCTTGCCTCGTTATACCAAAATCCATGAAACGAAGTATCGCCCCTTTCGCATCATTCGTATGCAATGTCGTCATTACTAAATGGCCAGTCAAACTTGCTCTTATAGCGATTTTTGCTGTCTCTTCATCACGAATTTCGCCAACTAAAATAATATCTGGATCATGACGTAAAATAGCCTTTAGTCCCGCCTCATATGTGATACCTGCTTTTTCATTTATTTGAATTTGTAATACATCATCATTTCTTTTTTCAACTGGATCTTCCAGTGTAACGATGCGACGTGTTTTCTTTTTTCTAATTACCTCTAATAATGCATACATTGTTGTTGTCTTTCCTGAACCAGTTTTGTAGTTTTTTGGGGATTATTTTATAACGATCTTCTTCACATTAATCTGCAATACCAAATCATTTGTTATTTTAAATATCAAAAGTATAATTAATTACATACGCTAAAAAATCCCATTCAAGAAAGGTCGATTAAAATGAGCAATTATCAAATCATACGAACTGAACTTATTAATGCATTCGACTCTCATTTAGCTCCATTTAGTAGAAAACTTAATTTTACTTACCATATTGTCCCTAATGACTGCAACATTGGAATTGAGGGAAAAGCACAAGACATATTTAATATGTTTGCTCTTTCAATTAGCGATGAATTTGAACAAATTTATATTGATACAGCATTTTTACCAAGCAAAATAAAAGGAAATGGAATTGTTTTAAGACTAATGGAAATCACTTTCCTAATAGGGCAGAAACATGGCTATGATACAGTCGTTGTTAACATGGTTGATGGTTTTTATAGAGCCTTAAGAAATCGAGGCGCATTAGAAACTTACAAACCTAACGGAACTGAGAGTTATGAGGATTTAATCCTCACAAATACAACTAACTTCAAAAAATAAAAAAGTAGCTCATTTCCGAGCTACTTTTATTAAATAATCCGCTATATTTTTAACTGCTTCTGCAGAAGGTTCGTTTTCAATAATAACTTTAATTTTTGGTAACTCCTTCATTTCAATTTCCCCTCAACCTTTTTAATACTGTTATATTGAGAAAAAATTGAATGTAAAGTTAGCGAGTAAAATTTGTAAAATTAAAATTATTAAACCTTTAAAACCTAATGTGTTAACAATAAATTAATCATTTCTAAAATGGCATTTTAAAATCTTCAAATTTTTGCTTGTGATGACAAATACAACAATGATGTAAGCCATCATCCATATTTAATATCATAGACCCTTTTGCGTTACACTCAGAACAATCATGAGCCCATCCATCCACTGACACTGGTTTTCGCACAATCCACTCTTCATGACCACATGTTGTGCATATTTTGTCTCCTGTGAGACCGCTTTCGTTACGTTCTTTTTCCATATGAGGATGTGAACATGGCGGGCTTCCTTTTTCTTTCCATTCTTTTCTCAATTTAGCAGCTTCTACTGATTGCATATCTTCTCCTCCTCCTTTAATTAAATATTAATAATCAGAAAATGAGATTGCAAGGACAATTAACTTTATTCGCCATAAAATGTAAGTTTTATACAATTTACTATAGCAGAAAAATGCGATTTTTTTATCAAAAATGTGCAATTTTCTATAGATTTTTGCATAAAAAACGCATAAAAATGACGTAAAAATCGCATGTTTTTTATCCAAGTTGGGGATGGGAATCCATCAGTGGTGCGGTTCTACGCAATTTTCTATGTCTAAAAACCGTCATTTTCTCGAAATTCTAAAAGAAGGGGGTCGATTTTTTAGTTTTGGACCACCCTCCTGTCCTTTGTTCCCCTAGGTAAATTAAAAAAAGACCTAGGGGGCTATATTTTCATTTATTGCTATTCTTGCATTTTCCGTACTTTGCATATTTTCTACAATAATGTCTTTTGCTCTAAATCGTATCATCTGCCCAATTACTAAGTAATTTTCGCATTCGCTCAGATGGGATATAACAATTCATTGGTTGACCTTTGCGGATACAGCCACGAAATATAAATTGGATCAAGTCACTTACCGCCAATAGATCTTCGTCTACACCAACACTTCTTGTTGTGAAGAATTGCTTGTCATTAGGGTTCATAAAGCGATTATACATGTATACCATTGATTTACATTCAGCATAATCATTGGTTGCCCGTGCATTAAATGATACGAAATTATCTTTCAAGCGGTCATCTTTCTTATTGTATTTACATTTCGGATTCTTTAATATTGGAGCGTATTTCTTTTTAGTCGTCCAAAAGATTTTGTTATTATCAGTAGGACAAATGTTACGTAAATAATTGTTAGCATTATTTTTTAGTTGCTTCAAATCTTCTTCTGGAGCATTATCAAACCAAGTAGACGATAATTGGTAATGTTTTTGTTTACTCGTCAACTTTTCTCGAGAATCATAATTGCTGTTCATTTTACTAACAGATTTCCCAGTTTGATAATCCTCGTATATATTTAATAAACCGTATAACGCTTTTCTTGGTTCAATGGCTGGGTTATATTCTGTCAGTTCATAACGGTCACCATTCTTTTGTACACCGTTTTTTGTATATTGTACATTGTGCATATCATAATAATATTTTTGTATTTGTCCATCGAACAGATACGTTAAAATATAAACTTCATCAAAAGCTTCAAATGCTTTTATATTCATTGTCCAATAGAATGCTTTTTCTTTCAGAATGAACAAGTTTTCATTTTCCGCAATGATTTTAATATCACGGAATCTATCATCTTTATCTTGTCCATAATCTACATCTAACCAAGTAACTTTTCCTAACTCATCTACTTCAATAACATTCCATTTCAATAGATATTCAATATCTTTATGACTAACATTAATTGCTTCAAGTACATTTGCAACTTCATCCATAATTAATATGTATCCCTCTTGTTCAATCTCCTCTAAAGTTTCCGCATCTAATCGTTTGAACAATTCATGTGTAGTAACAATGGATTTCCCAAGTTCCACAAGCATTTTGAAGTGCTCGATTTTAGATCCTCTCCCTTTTGTAGCATCTGGTTGAAAAAAATCTGCTTTAGTTGAATTACTAACACGTTCAACTTCATTAAGAAATGGCGTTACATAAATATATTTTTTATCTGACGTTTCACCGAATCCATTTACTTTTTCAGAGTCATTTATCATTTGAATTGCCCATGAGGTTTTACCCGCACCACAGATGGCATCTATTACTTTTATCTTTGTTACATCATTATTCATTACATCTGATTCCTCCTGTTTCCTAGTAATACTATTTTATTTGAAAGTGCCATTTTGTAAGGAGAAACCAGATAAAAAAGTATTACAAATTAACGTTTGCACAAAATCCATAGCAAAAGTGTGAGAACGTTAATTAGAAAACCATTAGTACCAACGCTAGGACAAGTTTTGCTTATAAGTAGATATAGTATATTTGTGAGAACGTTGACCCAAAAGAACAAGACACGAGCAAGCGAAGCGCAGTGAGTGGACGATACAGCTTGCCTGTATCGTCGAACAGAACAGTGCCACAGGCAACCTGCCAGGAGGCCACATACTATTAAAATAGCAATTTTATAAAGAAATGAATGTGCATCCCAGCGTTATTTCTGCTTGAGAGCAATTTTGGCTAGAGATAGAATATACGAAACCACACATCGAACACATATAACTTACTTTATAAACAAATGTAAATAGCTCAAAGTCCGCTTGGCTCTAAGGCTCAACACTTTATACTTGGCTGCCAATTTTTTTGGTGTTATGATGATAAAATTAGAGAAAGTAGGTGATTAATATGCAGAAGCAACATCTAAGAAATATTGTCGAAACACTTAAAGAGAACTTAGATATGGCGACACAAGAAGGAAATTTTTTCTTTTGGCGTTACATGGAGCAAATATGTGATGAGGAGAATGAAGAGTTATATATACTGCGAGATCTACCGTTATTAGCAATGGTGCTGAAAGAAAAAGATGCTGTACCATTAACAGATTATTTCGGTTTATTCAATTATCAAGCCACATGCGAATTGAAACGACTACTGATTTAATTGAGAAAGAGAAAAAAATTGAATATTAATATTCAATTTTGACTATGGATGGCAGTCGCTCGACAGTGCAACTAATACGCCTTTTATTTTCTTAATATTCAGTAATTATTTTTTCGCAGAATTATGCTCAATGTTTCACAAATATATTTTAGGAGGAAATTATGACAAATTTTGATGAAATATCAATAATTGTTAAACGAAAATTCATTAAGGAAGAAGTGTTAACTACGCCCGAGGCAATAGAATTCCTTGGTGTATCCCGTGCTAGAATGAGTCACATGATTAAAAAAGGTAAAATCACACCTGTTAAAAAGTTAGGGTGTGTGTCCCTGTTCCTCAAAGATGATGTAATCGCTAAGCGAAAAGAACTTGAACTGCTGCGTGTCAAATACCGTCCATATGAGAATTGATGCTGAATATTTTATATGCGTCATACCTGATGCAAGCTGTATTTGCATTAGACCTGCTCCGATTACTGTTCGGAGGAGACCTGCTATATGTAATGTATATATGAGACCTGAGGGAAACAGTATTTCCATCAGACTTCCTACACCAAAAGAGTGTAGGAGAATACTATCATTTTAAATGAGGGTATTCATGCTCGGAATAATGTTCGGAGCATACCTGCTAGGGATACTGTCCCTAGCAGACCTGATGAATATAGGATATGCACCAGACCTGATACGAACAATTTTCGTATCGGCTCTCACCGGAATATTGTTCCGGTCTGCTACACACTTGGTGTGTATGAGGTATAAACAGTAGTTATAGCACATCTTTAAATAACCAATTGCCAATAGGAGGTTTATAATATGGGAATTAAAATGATTTACAAAAAAACGCTCGCTATGGATTTAATAAAGGCGGGACACGATTTGGAATATACGACACGCAATAGGAAGAATAAAAAATACCAGTGTTACGCTTTTGAAGATTCTCCTGAATTGAGAAAGAGCATTGCACGGATAAATAATCAAAGTTACAAGGGATAAGCAATGAAACGGAATAGGAAAATATTAATATCGGAACGAACAAAGACGATCTTGTTATTTCTGTCAGTGATAATAATGATGATGTTATTTATTTATAATGTGTGGGACAATTTATTTAATAAAGATGCCGAAACGATACGTATGGAGAAAGAACGAGAAGAAAGACGGATTCAACGTATGGAAATGATAAAAACTATGAAATGAAAAAGGAGGTAAAGTGTTTACCTCCTTTTTATTGATTTTAAATATTATATTTCTTCTTTAACTGCCACAATAACATGTAATTCATATTCAGTAACTTCAGTTCTCGTTTCCCTACTTGATAGGGGAATAAGATGAGGCGTGAAAATAAATTTTTGGGAATATTCATTGCCCAATACATCCGCATACGTTAATGAAAGCTTTAAATTCGGTATTTGCTCAAGTGGAAGCTTTTTGGTATTACATAAATGGATCATAATTGTAAGTATCTGAGTATATGAAAGAGGAAGATGTATTTTGCAATTTTTATCTGCAGATAACATAGGTATCTCTTGTTTAAAATCAAGGTCTAATAAAGTAAGACCAAAGTTATTAATACTTACATGGCTTCCTTCTTTGTATTCCAATATATATTGATTTTCTTTTTGGTTTTCCTTTATTAGCTTAATACTGGAAGACATTTCATCATAATCCCATTCAAACCTAATTCTTTTAGCATTTCCATTTCCAGTATTAGTAATGGTGAAATTCATCATATTATTTCCATGATGAAACCTTACAAAATCCATTCCTTGGCTATATTTTAATCCAAACGTTTCCTTCTCGAGAAACAGCTCGGGTTTAACCGCATCTTTTCTTTGATTAATCATCTCTTCTAATTGTTTCTTCGCACTTTCAGCTGATATTTCCGAAGCTTTTGCTGATTGTCGTCCAACTATACTGGCATACAAAGCAATTAAAACCGAAATTAATGAGATAATAACGGCACCTAATTGAATCCAATCTGTAGGTGTTAGACAGGACCAAAATCCAGAATTACATGCTTCTTTTATTGTCATTTCATACTTCAAAAGTATTCCTCCTATGTAACGATATACCAAATATTATATCACACTTCACAGAATATACGTTTGGTAGTTTGATATTATTAAACGCAAATTATCACACTAAAAATGTTAAACTGAATATTTATATTCAACAATAAAAGGTTCGTAATATTATTACGAACCTTTCTCATCATCTGAATCTTTTTCAATTAAGTGATTATATGCAACAGGTATTGGCGTGTCATTTTTAAGGATAAAGCTTCCTTCAGGTCTATCTTTTAATTTTTCCTTCTTGGTTTCCCTTATATCTAAAACGTCGTGTTTTTTTATAAGATTTTTAAATTTTTTATTTTTTCCATACAGTGCATTAATAAAAATCAATTCAAATTCTGCATTAGACCATTGAGCTCGCAGTGTACCAAAATAGAATCTTTTATCACCGACAACCGTATCTCTTTTTTCTCCTTCTTTAATTCTTTTTTGTTCGTCCTCGTCCTTAACTACATTTTCTACAATAAATTTGACAATCCGATAATTGTTTCTCATGTAATGACCTATAGCGTTACCATATTCATCATGAAAATCTTTATACACAATATCTAAAAGGTCTTGACTTATCCCATCAGGAGTATCAAGAAACTCTTCTTTCCATTCTTCTGAAGGTATATACATTTCTTTTTCCCACGATTGTGTAGCCTGTATGTTAATGTGACGCAAATATTGTTCTTGTGCCAACCGTTCTTCCAAAACTTCTTTCAATTTCTCAAAAGCCGCTCTACCTTCATAAAGTTTAGCTTGAGATACTACTTCATCTCCTTCAACCCATTCATCATACCATTCATCATACATATTTATTTGAGTATCACTAACAATTTGATGATGTAATGACAACATATTAAAAAATGTTGTTTCAAACTGCTGTTTTTTCATCGTTTCATTTGTAACTTGTGTTTCTTTTCTTGCTTCCTCAGCTTGTCGGACTGAAGCTTTCATTTGTTTTACGGAAGCTTTGGTTTGGTTTACCATTTCATCAACACTTTGCCTACTCATTTCTAGCTCTTTACGCTGCATAATATTTGTGCCAATTAATAAAAATACACTAGCAGCAGTTAAAAAAGTTACAGTTGTCCCCCCTACAAAATCTCCTATTGAACCTAAACCTGCTATCCCTGTGTAATCTCCATAGTCACTATATCGTAAATAAACGAAAAGCGGTGAACCAACCGCCCCTACAATACACAACATTGAGATCAAAAACATCCAATTTGTTGTTTTTGAAAACCATTTCTTCAAAAGCTATCCCCCACTATCTATCTTTAATTAACTTATTATATCAATTAATCCATTTCCTTACTATACCACTAGACACATCAGCTTAACGAATTATATATTTTCTCGATATTTACTATTACAGACAACAAAACCACGCCCAGTGACGAGCATGGTTCGTTTACTTGTATTTAATTTTCACCGTGGGTTGTTCATCACCTTTTGCATACGTCCATTCAATTCGCTCAATAATGAAATGTAAACTTCTGTTAACTTCTTCATCTGTCAGACCTTCCCCATCGAGGAATTGCCAATTTTGAAGCAGGTATTCAATCCGTTGTTTCATTTCATGTAAATTAGCTATTTTCTCCTGTGAGTTCTGCTTTGCACTTTCTTGAAGTTCCAAATGCAACTGCTCCATTTTCCCTTCATACTCAGCTTTTCTTTCACGATAACGAGTTGGGGTTAAATCTCCTTCAATTCGCATTGTTTCAATGGTATCCAAAGCTGTAGTAATTTTATTCATTTGCTTTTGAATCTGATTCATCTTATATTTCATTTCAGCACCATTGTCGTTTTGTTCAAGCTCTTTAATGTCGTTTAAGATTTTAGGCACATGATTCCCTACATCTTCCTTAATGAGTTTCAATATTGGTTCATACTGGTAAGTTCTATTTTTGCAGTAACGACAAATTTTTATGTATAACTTCCCTGTATGTGCCATTTGAGTCCCCTGCACTTTTCCACAGTTTCCACAAAAAATGAGCTTAGTAGTTGGGTAGATTTTATTTTTGCTCCTTGGAGCTGAAAACGAATATGTATTAACAATTTCGTTGACCTTTGTCCAAGTTTCCTTGTCAATGATAGCAGGATGAGCATTCTCAATCCGCTTCCATTCATTTTTTGGACGCTCTTTTCGCTTTTTCCAATATTTATTGTAAATCAGATCTCCTGTATATACTTCATTATTAACAATTCGACAAATGCTGTTATATGCAAATTTCTTTCCCGTTCTCGTCCTCACGCCCATTACTTCATTCAGTTCATCACATACTTCAGGGATTGTTTTTCCATCTGCGATAGCTTTGAAAATATATGTAATATGCTCAGCATTTTTATTTTTTACCAGCTTCCTTGTGATGGGGTCTTTGTCATATCCTAACGGAGGATCGCCATGTACCCACAACCCCTTTTCTGAAGCAGCTAATTTCCCTTTTTGCAAACGTCTTTTTGTTATGCGAAGCTCTTGAGCTGCTAACAAAGAATTGAAATCTAACAGCATCATATCATTATCATCGTCCCAATCGAAAATCCTGTCTGGGGTAACAATGAATGTATCATTCACAAACAACTTTTCTTGTATATCTGCAGTATGTTTTTTGTCTCGTCCTAAGCGGTCAACAGCGTTAACTACGATGGCATCATATTCATTACGTTCTACCTTCACGAGCATATCATCTAACTGCTGACGTTTCCTGTCTGCTCCTGAAGCTATTTCTTGATATAAGTCATATGACCATTTATTCCTGTCACATAGCTCCGTCAATGTTTTCCTATGGTTGGCAAGGATTTCATCAATCCCTTTATTTTCCTCATCACGAGAAAGACGGAGGTATATTGCTACATGCCTGATATTTTCTGTAAAAGCCATTTATATAATAACACCCCTTTTGAATCATCATTGTAATGTTATTATATATTTGTAGTCCCTACCAAACAACCTTGTCGGTCCTGTAAAGACGAGTAACCCATGCGAATAATGTAAAAAGGAAAGAAGTTTCTTCGCTGTACTTGGAAATAACGAAAGATGAGATAACGGCTGAATAGATGCTTGTAAATGAAGACGAATAACGAGACTTTCTTGATATACGGTTGGAAGCGTGGAAAGGCGCAAATACACTTCTTGTCCATCCATTTGTAAATACAATGAACCATTTTGTGGCTTCCGCCTCTCCCCTATATCCATAGATGCTAAAAATTTAAAGTGTGAAACAAGTTTTTCTCCAAATTCCTTTTCAATGCATTGTTTCGTCATTAAATCTTTTCCTATACGTAGTTGAACCGCTACATCCTTCTTCCGGGGCACAATGTGTAAATCCGAAGCTTGTACCCTACACGCCTCTTTCAAAATCATATTCGCAAAGCTTTCAATTCCATTCATCATTTTTCCCTCCCCACTATGTATATAGCATGAAGAAATCCATCTGAAAAATCGGTATTTTTGCATTTTCACTAAAGAAAAAAGGGAAAATATGTTTGTGAAATTATGAACAATTTCCGAATTATTGTCTGAAATTACCTATATGGAAGTTTATCTGTATTATAATGTTATTATCTTGGATAAAGTGATAAAGGTGGAGATCCTCATGGAACAAGCTTTAAAAATTACAGGTGTATTATCTGATCCAACTCGTTATTACATTTATAAATATATTTCTCAAAAACATAGCTACGTAACAGTACAAGAAATTGCAGATGAGTTTGACATTCATCCAAACGTAGCGCGTTTACATTTATCTAAACTAGAAGATGTTCATATGCTGAAATCGGAAACGAAGAAAACTGGAAAAGGCGGACGCCCAAGCAGATTATATGTATTATCTGATGATGTGATTCAATTACAATTTCCATTCCGTGATTATCAATTGTTAGCAAGAATCGCATTTAATTCTTTACTTAGCCTTGGCGCTGCTGGTGAAAAAGCGCTATACGAAACTGGAAAACAATTCGGAGCCGAATTAATGCAACAACATATGCTGCGTTTAAATGTAAGTGAAGATGCTTTAACAGTGGAACAAAAAGTTCAAATTGCAAAAGAAGCTTTCTCAACAGCTGGCTTATCACCTGCATTTGAATTAAGTGCAGATGGAACGAAAATTTTCTATGATGTACACAATTGTCCATTTAAAGAAGTTGCTGTTCATCACCCAACTGAAATTTGTAATATGCACGGAGATATGATGAAAGGGATTTTTGAAATCCTATTCCCTAACACGGAATTAACACGAAATGATAGTCTACTAGATGGATGTAAATCTTGTAATTATAAACTAACAATTTAATTTCTCATATAAAAAGAAGCCATTTATAAATGGCTTCTTTTTATATGAACGAATATTTACAATAGTAAGAAAAATAAACTATAATGAGGTGAGGTTTACTTTTTTTAGAAAAGGAGGGAGATGGCATGGAGCGCATGTTTCGCGTTCTCGGCTTTTGGACTGGAATTTTCTCGGTTATGTTTTACGTAGGGGATATGCATTCGACCGCACTACTATTTTTAGGACAAACAGGATTCTTCGTACTTTTAAGCTATTTAAATTTAACAGAGCGTATGTATATATACGTATTTGGGGCATATTTAACTGTTTTCTTCATAGGATTTACATACTACACGACGTTTTTACTTGTCCCTGGGGCTGGACATTAAAAGATGGCATTTTGCCATCTTTTTTTTAATTCCGCAATTTCCTAGTTGACTTATAGGTTTTATTACCTTATATTCTATATAACAGATTGGAATTAGGGGGAATCAACATGAATACACTGCTTGTCGGAATTAACGTTGCAGTCATGCTCATCTTAGTTGGCGTATTATATTATATGCAACGTAAGCATGTATCTTTTAATAAACGTGTATTTACTGCTTTAGGAGTCGGAATTATATTCGGTCTTATATTACAATTTATTTATGAACCAACTTCTAAAGTAATTATTGAATCAAATACTTGGTTTGGCTTAATCGGTAACGGTTATGTGAAATTACTTCAAATGATCGTTATGCCACTTATTTTAGTATCTATTATTTCAGCATTTACAAAATTACAATTAACGAAAAACCTTGGTAAAATTAGTGGTCTTATTATCGGAATTTTAATTCTTACTACCGGAATCGCTGCAGCTGTCGGTATCGCTGCAAGTGCAGGATTTGATGTATCTGCAACAGGTCTACAACAAGGTGATGCAGAATCTGCTCGTCTGAAGCTAGTTGAAGAAAGATTTACTTCTATTGAAAAAACAACAATTCCAGATAAATTATTAGAACTATTGCCTACAAATCCGTTTCTTGATTTAACAGGTGCTCGTCCAACATCAACAATTTCTGTTGTAATATTTGCAGCCTTTATCGGTATCGCCTTTATAGGTGTAAAACGAAAATATCCAGAACAAGCAGAGCTATTTAAGAAAATGCTTGATGCTGTATATGCAATCGTAATGCGTATGGTAACATTAATTTTACGTCTTACTCCATTCGGCGTATTAGCTCTTATGGCAAAAACAGTTGCTGGTAGCGACATAAATGCTATTTTAAAACTTGGTAACTTCGTGTTAGCGTCTTACGTAGCACTTATCGTAATGTTCATTATCCACTTATTATTAATTGCTCTTTCTGGTTTAAATCCAATTCAATATTTAAAAAAGGTATTCCCTGTATTAACATTTGCATTCACATCTCGCTCTAGTGCTGGTGCAATGCCATTAAATATTGAAGCGCAAAAAGAAAAGCTTGGTATTTCTGAAGGGATTGCAAACTTCGCAGCATCATTTGGAGTATCTATCGGGCAAAACGGTTGCGCAGGTATTTATCCAGCAATGCTTGCAATGATGGTCGCTCCAACTGTAGGAATCGATCCATTACAACCACAATTTATTTTAACTTTAATCGCTGTCGTTGCTATTAGCTCATTCGGTGTTGCCGGTGTTGGTGGCGGTGCAACATTCGCAGCGTTAATCGTACTATCTACAATGAACTTACCAATCGGTATTGTCGCTCTTGTTATCTCAGTTGAACCATTAATCGATATGGGTCGTACAGCTCTTAACGTAAGTGGTTCTATGACAGCAGGTCTTATTTCTAGTAAATGGCTTGGTGAATTAGATCAAGATACGTACAATCAAGATGATACAAAAACTGGTGAAATTGCTTCATAATAAAAAAGGACGCTAACAGTTTTGTTAGCGTCCTTTTTTAGTTCCTTCCATCTTCCTCTTTATCTTTTATACATAAGGCATAACATATTGTTTCAAACACTATGTATAAAGCTCTACCGATTACTTCAATCATGGTAAAACACCACCTGTATATTAGAATAGATAATTATAAATAAATTATATATCTTTTCGGATTTTTATAAAAATTACATTTGTGTAAGGTTTTATAAAAACCGAGCTTTATTCTTCTACTAAAAACTCTTCTAGTTGCTCTTTTAACTCCTCTTCAATTTCATCACAAAATTCATCAACAATTTCTCCTACTTTCTTACTCCCAAAAATGTTTGATTGAATAGACATTCCTAAAAAGATTCTTTCGCATTTCCAAATTGTAATATATTGAAATCCAATCATCCCTTTTTCTTCATCTAATACAGCTATAGCAACTGATGAATCATACCCGGTTTCAAAAGGATTCTCTTTACCTTTAACAAGTCCCATATCTAATTCCATGTTTTTTTCTATGTATAAATGCGAATACTCTTTATAAAGTTCAAGTGATATCCGTTCTATTTCCTTCTCCATACACTGAATTTTCTCTTTCAATTCCAATGTGAAATCTCGTTCTTGATACTTCATTTCCGTCTCCTTACACATAAAAAAGAGAATACAATAACATATTCTCTTTTCTCAAATATATTTCATTATCTCACAGCCCGTCCTTTCACAAATAACCATTTTGTTCGCACCATATATGAAATTGTCCTACGTCTACTCCAACTAACACGATATCCTTTAGCTCTACATCAATGATTTGTTCTCCAATTACAATAGCAAACTGCGATTCTAATTTTGTCTCGCATTTCTTTACAATTCCAATTCGGTTCCGATGCGGTCCATCTTTTATATATGCTTTTTGTCCTACAATATCAAAGTTCAAGATTTTCACCTCTTTTACTGCGCTCAAATTGGAAATACGATCTCCACCTCGGAAAATTTCCTTTCATTGCACTATTTCTCTATATATATGACGAAACAATAAAAGAGTCCTCCCTTCTTTACAATTATTTTTTCTTTGTTTCATTTTTGTGATTGAAACGTAAAGTTTATAATAAAATACACTTGGAAGCGCTTTCTATGTAATTTTTTATGTTATAATATATAAGTAGAACTTCGTAAAGAGGGTTAAAAAATGAATACAAAAATGATTAAAAAAGTAATTGAAGCATTAAAAGTATATGGATTTCAAGATGTATCATTCTGTGATAAAACGAAGCAATTTTTATTTCATAACGAAATGGATATTATGAGCGGCTATGCAGAAATAACATATAGTAGTCAATTTGAAAAATTCAACGTACAAATTCATCCGATTGAAACACATCACCAAGCAGAGTTACAAGAGGTTGAAAGACATATACAAGCCTGTATAAGAAAAGTGGAATATTTAAACGCACTTCTTAGCGGACAAACAAAACTAGATGACAAAATTATTATAATGTAAAAAAGAACGTGATTACCTCACGTTCTTTTTTACATTATACGTTCATCTTTTCTTTCAGTTGTAATCCTGTAATGGACTCTAACAGATCCATTGCTTCTCCAAATGTCATATCAAAAATTGTCTTATCCTCTATGTATGGAAATTGTCTAAAGCGCTTTTCTAACATTTTCACGGCGTCTGACGTAAAGTGTGCACTATCAATACCAAATTCTGTTTCAAGAAGAACGATCCAATCTAACACATGAAAGCCTAATCCATTTACGAATGAAATAAGTTTTTCTTCTGGCTGTGAAGATAAGAATACGTATCGTTCCATCTCACTAAAAAGTTCTTCTCCTAAAATATCAGCTAATTCATCATCAAGTTCGCGGTTAATGATTTCTTCATAGCCATAATCATCAACAAGCTCCTCAACTTCTTCACTATCCTCACAAAGCAATTGACTAAGCAGTGCATCTTTCTTAAATTCACTATTTTGTACGACTTCTAAAAAGCTCGTTTCCCATCCATTTTCTAATTTCATATTATGTACTCCTTTATATACGTTTCTTATCATCACTGTACCCAAAATATCCCTTTTATAACCTTTTAGGTAGTTACTATTATTTCACATGATTCACAACATAAGATGCAAATTCAGCTACATCTCCTTCAAAAATATTTATTTCTGTCAAATGATAGAACGTTGTTTGGAGCGGATTTCTTTCATGATATACATATATCTTTTTCTCTAACGCAATCGCCATTCCAAACTCTGTATGGCTCCCGTTTCCGCCATCTAATATAAGTAAAAATACATCCGCTTCTTTAATAGCATTCTTTTCTGCCTGACCAATTTCTCTTAATTGTTCTTGATTCACTGCTCTTTCGTTTTTGGTCCAATCATATGTATGGTTCCATCCTGCATGTTCCAGTTCATTTGCTATAGAACGTACAAGATGTTTATTTTGGAATCCTGAGGCGATATAAAAATTCATTTTATATACACTCCTTCATTATATAAGGGGGAAACTCCATTTTAGCGTTATTTGCTATAAACATAATAAAGATCGACTTCAAAAAAAATCCCCATCTTTAAAACTTATTTGCGTTTAAATGATGGGATGCTTCATGATCTTCTTTTATTTTTTGTTTTTTATAACTTTCATCAGCTAACATTTCTAGTTCAGCTGTTATTTCTGATTTTTCAAGCTCCCTTTCTTGCGAAAACTTCCTTGAAATATAAACAATAACACTACCAACGTACAACACAAAGCATATAATAAGTGCAGTATTTTCATAGAGACTTAGCTCCAACACAGTCACTCCTAATCCATTCGTATTTTCACGCTTCATTAATTGGAATTTCCCTATTAATCCATTTGTTATTGTAACATACAAACACCGTTTCTTGGAATCTTTCATCCTATTTAAAAGAGGCATGATTGTTTCATCATGCCTCTGAAATATGTTGAATGATTGTTTGAATTGCTTCTTTTCCATTATATTTTTTTAGAGCTGTTTTATACATTTCATTATTTTGATTTAATTCTTCGACATGCTTTATAAGAGAGTTCACAGTCACATCTTCTTCATACAATACGGAAGCATATCCTTGTCTCTCAAAAGACTCTGCATTTAGTATTTGATCTCCACGACTTGCAAATTTGGATAGCGGAATTAAAAGCATCGGCTTTTGCAATGTTAAAAACTCAAAAATAGCATTAGAGCCCGCACGTGAAATAACAAAGTCTGTTATCGCTAATATGTCTGGCAGTTCTCCATGTACATATTCAAATTGTCTATATCCTTCTTTATTTTGTAAACTTTCATCAAGATTACCTTTTCCGCAAAGATGAACAATTTGATACTTTTTTAGAAGTTCTGGTAACGCTTCTCGAACCGTTTCATTAATTTTCTTTGCGCCCAAGCTTCCTCCCATAATTGTAATAACTGGCTTTTTACGTGAAAAACCTAAAAACGCTAAACCTTTTTCGCGATTTCCCTTTAGCACGTCTTCACGTACAGGCGATCCTGTATAGATTACTTTTTCTTTTGGTAAATGTTTCGCAGCTTCATCAAATGTAACAAATATTTTCGAAGCAAAACGGAGAGCAATTTTATTTGCTAGTCCTGGCGTCATATCAGATTCATGTAATAAGACTGGTACTCTATTTAACCATCCTCCAATTACGACTGGGACAGATACGAAACCACCTTTTGAAAAAATCACATCCGGTTTTAGTTTTCGAATCCTTACATACGCATCCATAACACCCTTCATTACAAGAAAAGGATCTTTTATATTTTTCAAATCAAAATAACGGCGTAGCTTTCCGCTTGCAATACTATAGTACGGAATGCCTTCCTTTTCTATAATCGTTTTCTCAATTCCTTGATGAGAACCAATATAAGAAATATCCCAATTTTGTTCTTGTAAATGCGGAATGATGGCTAAATTAGGTGTTACATGCCCTGCCGAACCGCCACCTGTAAAGACTATTTTTTTCATACGTCTCCCCCTTCTACACTATAATACACTAAAATATCTTGCCTCAGGGTGAGAAAATACCATAGCTGTTACAGATGCTTCTGGCTCCATCATAAATCCTTCCGTTAATGAAATACCTATCTCTTCTGGATGAATAAGTCGAAATAATTTTTCTTGATCCGCGAGTTCTGGACATGCTGGATAACCGAAGGACACGCGTATTCCTCTATATTTCGTGCGGAAACGTTCTTCCATTGTCAGTTCTGGTGAATCTGGAATACCCCAGCGATCACGAATAAGCATATGTGTTTTTTCAGCAAGTCCCTCTGCTAGTTCAAGCGCTAACGATTGAATGGCATGACTGCGTAAATAATCACCCTTCGCTTTCCACTCTTCAGCAATGTCCCGAACGCCTTCCCCAACCGTAACAGATAGGAAAGCAACGTAGTCCATCTCATCTCCAACTGGGCGTAAATAATCACCTAAAGTACGGTATGGTGCTTTTCCTTGTCTTGGGAATGTGAAACGTTCTATAACACGCGTATGATCTTCTGGATCATATACTACAATATTTTGTCCGTCGCTTTGCGCTGGGAAAAATTGATACACTGCTTTCGGCTTTAACCAAGATTGTCCTTCCTGCAATAATTCGTCTATTAAATCATTTAATTCATGTGCTCTTTTATCTCCCTCTCGCAAAAGCTTCTTCACACTTCCTTTTAATCCAAGGTGATGTCCAAGTAACATTTGTCTATTTAAAAATGGAGCGAGATGAAGGGCTGGGATATCGCGTAATACGATTCGCTTTGTTGAATCAGGCACTATAACCTCTGCCTTCGGTAATGGCTCAATTACTGCTGGAATTTCTACTTTTTTCTCTTCTTTTGTTACGATATGAAGATGACGTTCTTTTTTATCTTGTTTCATCTTCTCTCTCTCTTCTTCTTTTTGAAGCTTATTAATAATATCAAGCCCCGTCATCGCATCACTTGCATAACATACGAGCCCTTTATAGGATGGCGAAATACGATTATCTGTAAACTTTCTCGTTAACGCTGCCCCGCCTACAACGATTGGAATATCAATATCCGCCGCTTTTAAATCTTCAGCAGTCGTTACCATTTGTTGCGCTGATTTTACTAATAAACCAGAAAGCCCAATAATATCAGGCTTCTTTTCTTGTACTTCTTGCACAATTCGATCCGAGCGAACATTGATCCCTAAATTAATAATCTCATATCCGTTATTCGATAAAATAATTTCAACGAGGTTTTTCCCAATATCATGTACGTCACCTTTAACAGTTGCTAATAACACTTTCCCTTTTTTCGCACTATCACTAGATTCCATATGTGGCTCCAAATAACTTACAGCAGCTTTCATACTTTCAGCACTTTGCAATACTTCAGCAACGATAAGCTCATTATTATTAAATAATCGTCCTACCTCATCCATTCCTGTCATAAGTGGGCCATTAATAATATCCAAAGGTTTTCTTCCTTCTGTAAGCGCAAGACTTAAATCTTCGTGTAACCCTTGTTTCGTACCTTCTACAATGTAATTTGCGAGCCTTTCATCAAGAGTTAATGTTTCTTGGATAACGATATCTTTCTTTTTTGCCACGCGATAAAAGTTTGTAAATTTTTCTAACGTCTCTTGCGTCGTTTCAAAAAGCAACGCATCTGCAAGACGTTTTTCTTCCTCAGGAATTGACGCATACCGTTCTAATTTTTCCGTATTCACAATCGCGTAATCTAATCCTGCTTTCGTTGCATGATATAAAAAGACGGAATTTAATACTTCGCGTCCAGCTGGTGGTAAACCAAATGATATGTTACTTACACCTAAAATCGTTAAACACTCTGGTAATGCTTCTTTAATAAGGCGAATCCCTTCTATCGTCGCGGCCGCCGAGCCAATATATTCTTCATCACCTGTACCTACAGGAAATACAAGTGCATCAAAAATAATATCTGACGGGCGTATACCATATTTCGTCGTCAATAACTCATAACTTCTTTTCGCAATTTCTAGTTTTCTTTCTGCACTTACTGCCATACCATCTTCATCAATTGTTCCAACTACAATTGCAGCACCATATTTCCGAAGGAGCGGTGTCACTTTTTTAAATCGTTCTTCTCCATCTTCTAAATTAATTGAATTAATAACGGCTTTTCCTTGAATATAAGTAAGAGCTCGCTCCATCACATTTTCATCTGTTGAGTCAATCATAATCGGTACTTTTAATACTTTCGTAACTTCTGCCAAGAAGTTTTCCATATCTTCTATTTCATCCCGGTCCGGGTCTGCCATGCAAATATCAATAATATGAGCATTTTTCTTCACTTGCGCTCTAGCGATTTCAGCAGCCTCTTCGAATTTCCCTTCTGCTACTAATCGTTTAAATTTACGTGATCCAATAACGTTTGTTCTTTCACCAACAAATAACGGTCTCATAGAATCATCATATTGAAGTGCCTCTAATCCACTAACACCGTGTCCAGCTCTTTCGTGGTGTTCACGCGGCTTAAGAGACGCTAACGCAGATTTCATTGCTTTTATATGTTCTGGTGTTGTGCCACAACAACCACCGATAATATTAACCCATCCTTCTTCAGCAAATCGCTTCACTTTTTCAGCGAGAGAAGATGGAGATTCGTGATAATGTCCATCTTCATCAGGAAGACCTGCATTTGGATAGCAAGAAATGTAACACTCTGACAAATCAGATAGGGAACGAATATGGTCTCTCATAAACTCCGGACCGGTCGCACAGTTTAATCCAACAGATAATGGCTTCATATGCTCTATCGATAAGTAAAAAGCCTCAATTGTTTGCCCCGCCAAAGTCGTTCCCATCGGTTCAATCGTTCCCGAAATCATGATAGGTACTACCTTACTTAGTTCATCAAAAGCTGCTTGAATTCCAATATAAGCAGCCTTCACGTTACGCATATCTTGACTCGTCTCAACGAGTAATACATCAACTTCTCCTTTCAACAATCCTCTTGCCTGCCGTGTATAGGCTTCAATTAATTCTTCAAACGTCACACCACCAGTAACACTAATCGCTTTCGTTGTCGGTCCCATTGCTCCCGCAACATATACTTCCTTCCCGCTTTCTTCGACTGCTTGCTTTGCTAAACCCGCTGCCTTCTCATTTAGCTCCTCGTCTAAATGAGATAACTCATAATCACTTAGTACAATATTTGTCGCCCCAAATGTATTTGTTTCAATAATATCCGCTCCAGCTTCAATATAGGCTTTATGAATCTTTAAAATAACATCTGGTCTTGTTTCTACTAAATATTCATTACAGCCTTCGTACTCTTCTCCTCCGAAATCTTCCGCCGTTAAGTCCTCTTGCTGGATCATCGTTCCCATTGCACCATCTAATATTAAGATGTTATTTTGTAATTTTTCTTCTATACATTTCATCAATTAATACCTTCTTTCACTTCTTGCTTTTCTCTCACATATTTAACAAGATGTTCTGTAATTTCATATTTTAGAAATGGTGTAATAAGATAAATGCCGTTAAAATATTTCATCGCCGTATCGATCAATTCTTGTGAAATACGAATCCCTTCTTCAATTGCTGCTTCTTTCGTTTCATGTCCATCCATTCTCTCTCTTACTTCTTCAGGTAGCGTAATACCTGGCACCTCAAAATGAAGGAAATCTGCGTTCCGTTTACTTATTAGTGGCATAATCCCAATAAAAATAGGCTGCTTCAAATGCTTTGTCGCTTCATACACTTCTTCAATTAACGCGATATCATAAATCGGTTGCGTTAAGAAATATTCCGCTCCAGCATCTATTTTCCGTTCCATTCGCTTAACCGCTGCTTTTAAATGTCTTACATGCGGATTAAAAGCACCTCCCACTGAAAACCTTGTTGCTTGCCCTATTGATTTCCCTAAAATAGAACGCCCATCGTTCATTTCTTTAATCATTTTAATGAGCTCAATAGAGGACAAATCATATACAGAAGTGGCACCTGGAAAATCACCGACACGTGCTGGATCACCAGTTAAAGCTAACACTTCTTCCATGCCTAACGCTGATAATCCTAGTAAATGAGATTGTAATCCGATGACGTTATGGTCTCTACACGTTAAGTGCGTCAATACCGGAATATCGTGCTTCGTTAATAATGCTCCCATTGCCATATTCGAGACGCGAGGCGATGCCAATGAATTATCTGCTAGAGTAATAGCATCTGCTCCAGCTCTTTTCAAAGCTCTTGCTCCTTCAAAAAACCGCTGCGTATCTAACGTTTTCGGTGGATCTAATTCCACTACTACTGTCGTTTGTTTTTTTGCTTTCTCAGCTAAAGTAACATGAGCTTTCGAACGTTTCTCGTGTGTATGAACTACTTTCGGTCTTTGAATCGTATCCTTTTCTATTACAGGTGTAACATTTGCAATTGCACGTTTCATACTTTCAATATGTTCTGGAGTCGTGCCACAACAACCACCCAATAAACGAATACCTTGCTCAATAAATTTCGGTGTCATCGCTTCAAAATAAGCCGGACTTCCCTCATATACGTAACGTCCCTCCACATAATTTGGGAGACCTGCATTTGGGTATGCTGATAAGTAACCATTTTTCGGAATCGATATCATTTTAAAAGCTTCTGTCATATGAAGCGGCCCTAGTTGACAGTTCAATCCAACGACATTTGCACCATAATCTAAAAGCTGTTTTAATATTTCATTTACATCATTTCCATTTTGAGTCGTACCTGCCTCATGTAACGCTAATTGAGCTACAATTGGAATATTCGTTTGTTTTCGTAACACCTGAACAGCATGAAGTAATTCAAACTCATCATAGAAAGTCTCTAATAGTAATCCATCAACCTGTTCTTCTAGTAAAGCACTTGCCTGCTCAAGTAACATAAATTCTCTTTCCATATCAGTTGTCGTAACAGCTCCAATATGTTTCATACCACCGATTGTTCCTAAAATAGCGTTTCTGTCTGTAACAGATGCTTTCGCCAGTTTGACTGCTGCTCTATTAATTTCAGTAACTTGATTTTCTAAACCATACATACGTAATTTCGCTTCGTTTGCTCCGTACGTATTTGTTTGAATCACATCAGCCCCAGCAGCTACATATTGCTTATGAATCGATATAATTAAATCCGGATCAGATATATTCAATTCTTCAAAACTACTTTGCAAACCGTGTGAATGTAATAACGTCCCAACCGCACCATCACCTATTACAATTCCTTTCGATAATAAATCTAGTAATTTCACCAATCTCCCTCATTTCTATCAATATAAAAACCCCCTCTTCACTTTGAAGAGGGGGACATAATTGGTCCTCCTCTTATTATGCAAAACACTCGTTTTGCAGGTATTAGCACCGTTTCAAACATTTCGTTTGAAGGTTGCCGGGTTTCACAGGGCCTTTCCCTCCACCGCTCTCAATAAGAGTTTGTCTTTATTATTTTATTTATGTAGCTAAAAGGAAATGCGTTCCCCTTTTAACAATGTTTGTTAATTTTTTAATAAATTTAGCACGCACAAATGCAAAAGTCAATGACACTTGCGGAAAAATAAAAATTATTTAAAATAAAGTTGCAATTCAATTATCTTTTGTTGTAAAGTTAAAAACATAATAAAATTTCATACGAACATTCTTATCTAGAGAGGTAGAGGGACTGGCCCTATGACACCTCAGCAACCATTAACATTTGTTAATAAGGTGCTAATTCCAGCAAATTGTGAAAGATTTGACAGATGAGAAGAAGACTCTATTCAAACCGAAAGCCTTCTTCTTAGAAGGCTTTTTTTATTTTCCCCCGCTATTTGAGGGCAGTAAGATTCCCAACTCAAAATTCAGCTGGAACAAAGAAGTTAGGTGGGAATCAACTGCCCGTAAAAGCCCGATTGGTGAGGGCTGATAATTAGTGGGGATGAATCCCTCACTGATTAAAGTTTCACTTTACATTCACTTAATTGTTCATTTAAAAAGGAGGAATTTTCACATGTCAACTATTGAAACGAAACTAGCACAAATCGGAAACCGGAGCGAAACTACAACAGGAACTGTTAACCCGCCTGTTTATTTCTCAACTGCTTATCGTCACGAAGGAATTGGTAAATCTACTGGCTTTGATTATTCAAGAACTGGAAATCCAACTCGTGGTCTTTTAGAGCAGGCAATCGCAGACTTAGAATACGGCGAACAAGGTTATGCCTGTAGCTCCGGAATGGCGGCTGTTCTCCTCGTCCTTTCGCTATTCCGTTCTGGAGACGAACTTATTGTATCTGAAGATTTATACGGCGGGACTTATCGATTATTTTCTGAGCATGAAAAAAAGTGGAACGTTCGATGTAGATACGTAAATACACAATCTATTAAACAAATTGAGCAAGCTATCACAACTGAAACGAAAGCTATTTTCATAGAAACTCCAACTAATCCATTAATGCAAGTTACTGATATTACCGCAGTCGCAACTGTAGCGAAAAGACACGGACTACTCCTTATTGTAGACAACACATTCTACACGCCTTATATACAACAGCCCTTAACAGAAGGTGCTAACATTGTACTGCATAGTGCAACGAAATATTTAGGTGGGCATAACGATGTGCTAAGCGGACTTGTCGTTGCAAAAGGAAAGGAACTTTGTGAGGAAATCGCCCATTATCATAATGCATCCGGTGCGGTCTTAAGCCCATTTGACTCATGGTTATTAATCCGCGGTATGAAAACGTTAGCGCTTCGCATGAGACAACATGAAGAAAATGCAAAAGCAGTTGTCGCTTATTTAAATGATGAAGACGGGGTGACAGATGTATTTTACCCTGGAAGAGGCGGCATGATCTCATTTCGTCTGAAAGATGAAACGTGGATTAATCCATTCTTACAATCTTTATCCTTAATTACATTTGCTGAAAGTCTCGGTGGTGTTGAAAGTTTAATGACGTATCCAGCAACGCAAACACACGCTGATATTCCTGAAGAAATCAGAACAGAAAACGGTGTATGTAATCGTCTTCTTCGATTTTCCGTTGGCATTGAAAATAGTAACGATTTAATTCAAGACTTACAACAAGCCATTACACTTGTAAAAGAAGGTGTAAGAATATGAGTTATTCTATAGATACACTCTTACTACACAACCAATATAAACATGACTCACAAACAGGAGCTGTTAACGTTCCCATTTATAATACATCAACATTCCACCAATTTGATGTAGATACGTTCGGGAAATATGACTATAGTCGCTCTGGCAATCCAACACGTGAAGCGCTTGAAGATATCATTGCTTTATTAGAAGGCGGAACAAAAGGGTTTGCGTTCGCGTCAGGAATTGCAGCGATTTCTACTGCATTCCTCCTCCTTTCACAAGGTGATCACGTACTCATTTCAGAAGACGTATACGGAGGAACTTATCGAATTATAACTGAAGTTCTCTCCCGTTACGGTGTTTCACATACATTTGTTGATATGACCAATTTAGAAGAAATAAAGCAAAACATTAAGCCAAATACAAAACTCTTTTATGTGGAAACACCTTCTAACCCACTTTTAAAAGTGACAGATATTCGTGCTGTTTCTAAACTTGCAAAATCTATTGACGCCCTTACTTTTGTTGATAATACATTTTTGACACCACTATTCCAGAAACCACTTGATCTTGGCGCCGATGTCGTTCTTCATAGTGCTACAAAATTCATTGCCGGGCATAGTGATGTTACTGCCGGATTAGCGGTTGTAAAAGATGCCGAACTCGCTCAAAAACTTGGATTTTTACAAAATGCATTCGGCGCTATTTTAGGCCCGCAAGATTGTTCTCTCGTACTTCGTGGCCTAAAAACATTGCATGTACGTCTTGAGCATTCAGCGGCTAACGCCAATAAAATTGCACACTATTTACAAGATCACACTAAAGTTCAAAATGTCTATTATCCTGGCTTACAAACACATCTTGGATTTGACATTCAACAATCTCAGGCTACATCAGCCGGAGCCGTCCTATCTTTCACTTTACAATCAGAAGACGCACTCCGCCAATTTTTATCAAAAGTAAAATTACCTGTCTTTGCGGTTAGTTTAGGAGCTGTCGAATCCATTCTTTCCTATCCAGCTAAAATGTCACATGCAGCACTGTCGCAAGAAGCTCGCGATGAAAGAGGTATTTCGAATTCATTACTCCGGTTATCCGTCGGCCTTGAAAATGTTGACGATTTAATATCCGATTTTGAAAATGCCCTTTCTTATGTAGAAGAACCTGTAAATGCATAGAGTGAAAAGAAGATATGAAATTAAGTTTTCATATCTTCTTTTTTATGCTGTTTAGTATATTTTTTACTTTTCGTATAGTTCATAAAAAACGACAGAGCACCATCTATTTCCAAGTAATGAATTAATTGATATATTAAAAAGTAAAAAAAGGGGCAAAAATAATGGATACTTGTGCAGATGTTTTAATCGTTATCGATTTACAAAATGGAGTATGTTATAGCGGGGAGCATTTATTCGATTTACAAAATCTACTTACAAAAGTAAATAAAAGAATTTCTTCATACAGAAAATCAAATAAACCGATTCTTTTCGTTCAACATTGTGATGATGATTTAGTACCTGAAAAAGATCTTTGGGCTATTCATGCTGATTTAGATGTTCAAGAACAAGATCTTTTTGTAAGAAAAACACATGCCAATTCATTTTATAAAACAAACTTAAAAGAGATTTTAGAGCAATTATCTGTACATCGTATTGAATTTTGTGGTGCCCAAACAGAGTACTGCATGGATGCTACGATTAAATTTTCCCATGGACTAGGATTCGAAAACTTCATGGTACAGAAAACTACCTCTACGTTAAATAATCCATTTATGTCCGCAAAAGAGACAATTGATTTTTATGAGAATATATGGAATCGCAGATTTTTAAAGCTGATAAACGATGAACTCTAGAATAAATAACCAACAGATTAATCATTCTAAAATTTATCAGCTAAACTCAAACATTTTCTTTTAACCTATTTTATATTCTATAAATAACATTACAATTCCTTTGTCTTATTATTTTAAAAATTTTGTATATTCATTTGAAAGAATAAGAAAATCATGATAAAATTGTGTTACAAATATATCTATATCTTTCAATTTTTAAAACGCATCGAAATTTTCACCCAAAAATGTCATTTTACAAAACCGTGCTAAATCATCTACTTTATTTACATCAGGGTCTCTTTTCTTACAATTTCTTTACTTTAGGACTTTTTTTCTGCAACAACTGTTTTCTTTTCTTTAATTTTTTGGTATGTATAGTATGGTAAAACAGCTCACACGGAGGTGGAAAAGAACATGTTAGAAACCTTTCAAAAAGAAATAGAACTATATGAAAGCAATGCAGAATTATTGAAAGTACTTGCTCATCCTGTTCGCTTATGTATTGTAAAGGGATTAATTGAACGTGGTCCAAGCAACGTTTCTACAATGTACACTGGCTTAAACATGCCACAATCTACAATTTCACAGCATTTAGCAAAATTAAAAAGTGCTAAAATCGTTTCAAGTGAAAGAAAAGGATTAGAAATTTATTACAAAGTAGAAAACGAAACAATTATTCAACTCGTTCGCGTATTATTGGGTTAGGGACTCATAAACAGAGAAAAAGGACGTATTCTATATTTTTTATCTCATATCTTTAATATAAATATATATCATGAGAGGAAATATATAATGCTACATAAGTCGTATTAAAAAACAAGACACAGAAATATGCTGTGTCTTGTTTTTTTTATATTTTCAAATACCGATTCAATTGTAACTGTTGCATATGTTTCGTATGCATAACAACATCAAATGCACTCCCTAATCCTCCACTCAAAATCATAGAACGAACTGCTCGATTTTGTTTTTGAGTTTCAGAAAAAGGGTTCCTATCTTGATGATTCGTAAGCTGCTCTAATATTCCTGCCGCTAACAAAAACTCTGATTGCTTCTTATGCCATACTGTATGCATACCTTGCAGGCTAAACATCTCTTTCAGTTCGTCCCAATGAATATGAGTAGTAAGATCCATTTCACCTGGATGCACTAAAGGATTACGGATTAACTTATGGTCGTAATATCCTCGTAAACTTCCTTCCTGATGTGCAGGATGCATCCATTCTTCTTTTGTATATCCATAATCAACTGTAATACATACACCTCGTTGAAACCATTTCGCCATTTCTTTTATATATTCTTCCATCGCAATCGGCACTTCAAAACGCTGGCCTTCAGCAAGATGAATATTATATTTCAATAAGTATCGACCAATTCGTTTATGTAACGGTCTACATACTTCTGCAAGTTTCCCTTCTTCTGTGTACGTAACACGTACTTCATACAATATTCCATTTCTCTTCTCAATTACTTCAACAGGAAATGCATCAAATAACTCATTCGAAAAAAGAATCCCTTCGAACGATTCGCCCATTTCACTATGCGACGTATAATATGACACATTAGAAAACGAATAAAGATTTTTCCGCTGTAATTTTCTATGAAAAGGGCTCATTTCAATCATTGAATAGTTTAAATCCGTAAAGGTTTCTGGAGATAATTGCTTCCACTCTTGCAAAACATCATAGGCAAACCTTCCTGTTCCCCCACCAATCTCACAAATATTCGGAGCAACTTCACCATTTTCAACAAGACGAATAAAAAACTTAGCAAAGGTTTTTGCAAAAACAGAGGATACGTTGCTACTTGTAAAAAAGTCCCCTTGTCTTCCGATTTTTTCACGTTCTTTCATATAATATCCATGTTCCTCTGCGTATAATGCGAGGTTCATATATGTACTGTATGAAATTGAATAATCCTTTTCTTTTTCCATCCATTCTTTTAAAATGAGCTCCATCTCCATACTAGCTCCTTACTGTAAAAATGGATTATTTTCTTTTTCAAAACCAATGCTTGTTTCTGGACCATGTCCACATAGCACCGCTGTTTCATCGGGTAATACAAATAATTTTTCTTCAATACTTCCAATTAATTCAGCAAAACTCCCACCAGGTAAATCTGTTCTTCCGATGCTCATTTGGAACAACACATCTCCAGAAAATACAGCATTCGCCTCTTTACAATAATAAGAAATACTACCTGGAGAATGTCCTGGTGTTTCAAAAATTTCAAAATTAAATGAGCCAATTGCTAATGCACCTTCTGCATCAATAATATGATCTGCTGGTTTTGCTGTAATGCTGCGATTCATCATAAAAATTTGAGAACCATTTACAGTTGCATCACCTAACCAATCTGCTTCTTCTTTATGTACGTACACAGGAATATGAAAAGCATCTCTTACCGCATCAACAGCTCCAATATGATCAAAGTGAGCATGTGTTAATAAAACAGCCAGTGGCTTTAATTGTTCTTCTTGTAAATATGTAACGAGCTTCTCTCCTTCGTGACCTGGATCAAAGATAATACACTCATTTTGATCATTCGTTAAAATATAAGCATTCGTTTGTAATGGGCCTAACGGCATTTGTATCCATTTCATATGAAAATCTCCTCCAATTATTAAACTTACTTTCAATGATACAACATTTTTTTCTCTTAGGAAAAGAAAGGATGCTATCTCGACAATCATTTTTAAAACATGTACAATATAAAAGAGTTAATATTCTAAAAACTCATATTTAGGAATGGTAGACAGAGGAGGATATTGTATGGGCCTTGTTATTATTTTTGCATTAGTCACTCTGTTAGCTGTATTTGCTACGCTTAGAACACTTCGTGAAAAGAACTTTTTCGCAGGCGGCTTTGCAATTGCAACTGTACTCGTTTTCGGATGGTTTACAATTATGACTGTTCTATATAACGGGTACCCACCAGCAGCTTAATTCATCTACATGTTATTCTTCATCGAGATCTCACAAAAAAGAGGAAGGGGTTCCCCTTCCTCTTTTCATAGTTCACAACTTATATCATCTTCGCTTCGTATTTGTGCTTTTTTACAAGCCAAGCTCCTCCGATAACACCTGCATCGTTACCAAGTGTTGCAATCGCTAACTTCGTGCTTTTTACAGCACGTGAGAAAGCATATTGCTCGAAATAACGTTGAATTGGTTCTAATAGTGCATCTCCAGCTTTAGAAACGCCTCCGCCAATAACGATTTTCTCTGGGTTCAACGTGCTAGAAAGGTTCGCTACAGCTAATCCTAAATAAGAAGCTACTTTTTCTACAACTTCGCCTGCTAGTTCATCACCTTGTCCATGCGCTTCAAATACGTCTTTTGATGTAATACGCCCTTCTTCTGCTAACATAGAACGTAGAACACTTTCTTTATCAGTCTCTTGTATTTTTTGCATAGCAACACGCACAATACCTGTAGCAGATGCTACAGTTTCTAGGCAACCAGACTTCCCGCAATTACATGGGAAAGCATTCTCTGTAACGACTGTAATGTGTCCGATTTCACCAGCAGCACCGCTTACGCCGTGTACAATCTCACCATTGGCAATTACACCGCCGCCAACGCCAGTACCAAGAGTCATACAAATTAAATCTTTCGCTCCTTCACCAGCACCTTTCCACATTTCACCAAGCGCTGCTAAGTTTGCATCATTATCAATAACGACAGGTAATCCTGTTTCTACTTCTAATAAATCTTTTAATGGATAGTTTTTCCATCCTAAGTTAACCGCTTCGTAAATCATTCCAGACGCCACGTGTACAGGACCAGGAGCTCCCATACCAATACCGATTAACTTACTTTTTAATTCGCCTAACTCTTCTAACTTTTTATCAATAGCTTTCGCTACATCAAGTGTAATATGTTTTCCTTGCTCATTTGTATTCGTAGGGATTTCCCACTTATGTAAAATTTCACCGTACACATTAATAAATGCTAATTTAATCGTTGTACCACCAAGGTCAACACCAACTAACCATTTCTCTTCCATGTTGCTTACCTACCTTTATCTAATTCTTATTTAGCTCTTTTTGAATTTCTTGCTTCAATAAAAATAAAGCTGTTTGATAGTCTTGTGGATCGATTAGCTGTGATTGATTTAATTCACGCAATTCATCTTGCATTAATTGTAAATCTGCAATTCGATCACCCGTATAAATAATCGTACCAAATTTCTTTAGCAATTGCTGAATATCATAAATAGATACCATTTCATCACCCTCTATGCTCACTTACTATAAAAAATTATAATAAGAAAACGTTCACATATTTTATTATAATCAAGAAGAAAAAGTCTCGTCAATTTTTATTTGTCTATACAAGCCCATTTTTAACCATTGTTCCTTTTTCTGTAATAATTTTTTCTACATTTTTATCAAACGGCTCTACTGGGATATGTTCTACCATTTGAAAACTATAAGCTAATGATAGCGTTTTCCCTTTATAATGCACGAGATAACGATCATAATAGCCACCGCCATATCCAATCCGTTCTCCTCGCACTGTATAAGCTACGCCCGGCACGATTTGAAGATCAATTTCATCTGCATTCACTTCTTCCGTAAGTGCTGGAATTGGTTCACGTAAATTCATATACACAGTTTCTAATTGATCAAAATTACTAATTTGCCTAAAGGACATTGTTCGTGTTCCTTTATTACACTTCGGGACAACAACTTTCTTGCCCTCTTCCCAAGCTTTTTCGATAATAGGATATGTATTCACTTCATTTTCCATTGAAAGAGTGATTCCGATTGTTTTAGCTTCAGTCCACTCTTTTTGCGCATACAACGAACATGCAATTTCCTCTGATAAAGTTGTATACCGTTCTTCTGATAAAGAATTCATGTGCTCTATTATTCGTTTACGTAAACGTACTTTCTCTTCTCTCACACATTTTCCCCCTCACAGTGATACTTTGCTCTACGATGATAGTGTATCACTTTTAACAGAGGAATCGAATAAAAAAAGAAGCAGTAGGAAAATATTCCTACTGCTTACTTTGTTTCACGGTGTAACGTAGACTTCTTGTCACGCTTGCAATACTTTTTAAGCTCGATACGCTCAGCGTTGTTACGTTTGTTTTTCTTTGAGATATAGTTACGATCTCCGCATTCTGTACATGCTAGAGTAATATTCACACGCATTCTTATTTCCCTCCAGTACTAATAACTTAAATCAGACTATACTATAATACCACTTTTAAAATAAAAATTCTACACCTTTTGATATTGTCTAATTTTTTCTATAAGATTTTTCATGTTTTCCCTTGCTATTACTGGGTTTCTAGCATGTGAATACACTAAAAATTTCGGTTGTTTTGTGTCAGAAACGATATAAGACCACTCTTTTTCCGTATATTTGAACTGTACTCCTTCAAATATACCGTCTTCCTTTCTTTCCATATCAGCCAATAATTTCCTCATCACTTTCCCTTTTTCATTCCATGAACATACAACTTCATCACAAAGTAAATAGAGCGGCGGCGATTGCTCTACTATGCTGAGAAACGTTTTTCCCTGCAATGCTATCAGCTCAAATAATTTTCCTATTCGATATAAAATATCTCGCTTCCATCTCGCTTGAAACGACTTTTTTTCATCCTGCGTATAAAATAGAAGGTAACACTCTCCTAATTTCAAAGACATTGGGTAAATATTTCCTGTCGATTCAAGTAATAAATCTGGAATATCTACCTCTTCAAAATCTGTTCCTTGGTAAATATTACTATGATTATCATATAACTCGAAATAATTTCCTTGCTCTGAAAACATAAGAGCCATATTTGCTTTACTTGATTTCATCAAAGCTTTCACATGATCCTTTTGTTCGCCCGCATAAATCCACGTAACTGTACATCCGAGCCTTTGCAAAAAGAGCATAAGTAAATGTTGTAACATATCATTTCTCTTATTAATAAGAAGATGAAACTTCTGTTTTTGTATTTTCTCAATATCAATGCGTTCTAATACAGCCTCTATATAATCATGTAAAGAAACGTGGACTAGCTTATTCCGCCCCATTTCCTTCTCACATACGTAATAAAACGACTCAGACATATATACTTGTTCTATCGCTTTTTGCTGCTTATACGTTAATTGTACCCCATCCTTGCCATACAACTTTATAACTACCTCTTTTTCATTTTCTACTTGAATGAAAACCCCGCCTGCACATTGTAAATCCTGAATGCTATACTGAAAAAGCGACTCGTTCATTTCTTTGCATTCCATCGTATGAACTCCGATACCATGAATCGCATGAAGAAAGAGATTTTTATAAGAGGTCGTTTCTATATGTTCTTGACTCCCGATTAATATACTTTCTCCTTTGGCAAAAAGAGATCCATACGCCATCGCAACCTTTACAATAAATTGAGGAGTGATTTCAACATTACCTCTTCCTACAATGCGGCTTTTTTGCAACCATCCTGCACTCTTTTCACTTTCTTGAACACCAGCCGATCCTACTACCGAATAGCTGTCAATCGCCTTATATGGCCATAGTTTTCCCTTTTGCTTAATTACCGTACTCTTCCCTATATGACAATGATCCGCTACAATGCTTTTTTGAAACAATGTAACGTCATCTTCCACCATTGTATGCTCTCCTATTGTCGTTTCTAATAACTCGCAATACTGGCCAATGTGAGCATTTGCAAAAACAATACTTTTTTGAAGATGAGAATAGCTTGAAACAATACTATTTTTCCCGATAATAGAGTACGGTTCAATTATAGCTCCAGCACCAATCTTTGCTCCTTCTCCAATAAAAGAGGGACCGTGAATTTTCGTTCCTTTTCCAATCGTCACCCCTTCCCCCATCCATACCATCGGCAATACTTCCGTGTAAGGAATAGGTACTTGTAATTTTTTCGTTAACAAATCAAATTGTGCTTGTCGATATTGATCAAATGTACCGATATCTAACCAATAGCCTTCTGACAAATATGCAAATAACGCGTTCTTATTTGCCAGTAACGGAAACACATCTTGACTGAAATCAAAAAATTTTCGGGGCGGTATGTAAGAAAAAATTTCTGGCTCCATAATATATATACCTGTATTCACAATATTAGAAACTACCTCATTCCAACTCGGTTTTTCTATATATCGTGTAACCTCTTGTTCTTTGTTCATTACAACTAAACCGAATGAGAGTGGATTTTCTACTTCCTTTACAAACATAGTTACCATTCTTTTCTTTTGTTCATGAAACGCAATGCCTGCTGATAATTGAAAATCAGTTAACGCATCCCCGCTTATGACAACAAACGTTTCATCCAAAAATTTTTCCGCTTGTTTAATACTTCCTGCAGTACCAAGCGGTGGAGAGTCTTCAAAGTAGTACAAATTGACGCCCCATTTGCTACCGTCACCAAAGTATTGTTTAATAGCCGTACTCATATACTGAACAGTAATGGCAATCTCACGAATACCATGCTGACGTAATAATTCAATATTGTATTCCAAAACTGGCTTCTCTAATAATGGCAACATCGGCTTTGGAGTATTACATGTTAATGGTCTAAGGCGTCGTCCTTTTCCTCCAGCTAAAATAACCCCCTTCATATACTTCAGCCTCCACTTATATAATGTTCAGTAACTTCATATACGATATGTATATTATCTAGCCCGCATTAACTAGCAGTATAAAATGAAACTTTAAATATTAAGGATTTTTTCATCTCCCGTTGATGGCTGACAAGCAGTATAGCTCCCTATATACATTTACCTTTCAAACACAAAAAAGAAAGCGCTTACTATTAACTTAGTAAAATATTACTTACAAAACGAACAACATATATGTCCTATTTTTTCCATTATATTATGATACATCTTATCATCATAAACTAAAGGAAACAACGAGCTTTTTTTGTCATGTTTTGACTAAAAAAAGCAGATGATGTTTCACCTGCTTTTTTTCTTTATTCATTTAATAAGTAATGCTTTCCTTTTACTAAATAAAAAACATTTTCAGCAATATTTGTAATGTGGTCTGCTACACGCTCAATATATCTCGCTACAAATGATAATTGTGTAATTTGCGTAATTGCTTCTGGTTGTTCTGGGACTGAAGATATAAATTCACGAATCGCTTTCCCATATATTTCATCAACTGAATCATCCATTTCGGCAATTTGTTTCGCAAAAGTTAAATTTTCTTGCTCATATGCATCTAATGCTAACTGTAACATATTATTTGCAATTGCAAACATCTCATCAAGATTGTGCAAACTAACAGACGCTTCTTTTTCCCCGAGACGAATCGTTGATTTCGCAATATTAACAGCATGATCTGCGATACGTTCTAAATCTGTCGCTGTTTTAATTGAAATAAAAATCCTTCTTAAATCACTTGCTACAGGTTGCTGCTTCGTAATAAGCATAAGCGCAAGATCATTTATTTCCTCTTCTAAATTATCCATACGATAATCACCATCTATTACCTCTAACGCTTTCTCTACATCCCTTTTATGAAGACCTTCCATAGCAAGCAATAAAGCTTCCCTCGCTAGTTCACCAAGCTCAATCACCTTTTGCTGTAACGCTTTTAAATCACATTGAAATTGTTCTCTTACCATTGTTTCTTCCCCCTCAATATTGTGTGCCATTATATATAAATCTCCTATGTAAGGTAATCACCCTTACATAGGAGAAGTATTCCTTCTCAATAAAACAAGAAATACCCTCTGTTAAGAGGGTATTTGCTCTTAGCCTTGCAACGATATCAACCGAATCGGCCTGTAATATAATCTTCTGTACGCTTATCTGAAGGTGTCGTAAATAATTTATTTGTATCTGTATACTCCACAACTTCTCCACTTAAGAAGAAAGCAGTTTTGTCTGAAATACGTGCTGCCTGTTGCATGTTATGCGTTACGATAACGATGCTAAAGTCTTTCTTTAATTCTTGAATTAATTCTTCTACTTTTAATGTTGAAATTGGATCTAGCGCCGATGTTGGCTCATCCATTAAAATAACGTCTGGTTCAATCGCTAAACAACGTGCGATACATAGACGCTGTTGCTGTCCACCGGATAAACCATATGCATTATCGTGCAAACGATCTTTTAACTCATCCCAAATTGCTGCTCCACGTAAACTTTTTTCAACAATTTCATCCAATGTTTTCTTGTCGCTAATACCATGAATTTTCGGGCCGTATGCTACATTTTCATAAATAGATTTTGGAAATGGATTTGGCTTTTGGAACACCATTCCTACATGTGTTCGCAATTCTTCAACTGGGTATGATTTATCAAATATATTGCGCTCTCTATATTCAATTACGCCTGTAGTTCGCACGATTGGTACTAACTCTACCATACGATTTAATGTTTTTAAGTACGTGGATTTACCACAACCACTTGGTCCGATAATTGCTGTAACTTCATTCTCATGAATGCTTAAATTAATATCTTTTAAAGCATGGTCTTCTCCGTACCATAAATTTAAGTTTTTCGTATCAAATACTACTTTCTTTGGCGCAGTCTCGATTTTCTCCTCGTTTTTCACCTGTACATTTACTACTGTTGCTACCATCTGAATTCCCCTTTCATCCATTTCCAACTTATTTTCGATTTCGTAACCATAGGACAAATATATTGATAAAGAGCAACAAACCTAACAAAACAATCATTCCAGCAGCTGCTACATACTGAAATTCTTCTTGTGGTCTACTCATCCAATTAAAAATTTGAATTGGTAAAACTGTAAATCTATCAAACATACTAAATGGAACGTAATTTGCAAATGCAAGTGCTCCAATAACTAATAAAGGTGCCGCTTCTCCAATCGCTCTTGATATCGCTAACGTACAACCCGTTATAATTCCTGGGAAAGCATATGGCAATACAACTTGATACATCGTTTGCCACTTCGTAGCACCTAATCCATAAGAAGCTTCTAATAATGAACTTGGTACAGATCGTATCGCTTCTTGACTTGCTACTACAACTGTAGGTAAGACGAGTAAACTCATCGTCAGTGCCGCCGCAATAATACTCTCACCTAAATGAAGAGCATATACAAAAATAGTTAAGCCGAGTAATCCAAATACGACGGAAGGTACTCCTGCTAACGTTTGATTATTAATTTCTATTATCTTTTTAAATATAGATTCCTTCGCATATTGCTCTAAATAAAGAGCAGTTCCGACTCCAAATATAAAGGAGACTGGTATAACAATACCCATAAACAATATCGTTCCTGACAATGCTGCAGCAATCCCAGCTTCTTTCGGATTACGCGAAGCAAAGTTTGTAAAGAAATCTAACGAAAGATAACTTATACCTTTTTCGAAAATTTGAAAAAGCAAAATAAGCAGTATTACTATTGAAAATAAAATAGCTATATAAAATAACATTTTGTAAACTCGATCTTTTAAAAAACGTGATGCCATATTTTCTTGTATTTGTTTATGATTCAACATTCGCATTTTATGTCACCCTCCTAAAGCGGCGCATAATAAACTGCGAAATGATGTTCATGATAAAAGTAAACAAGAATAACGTTGCGCCTACAGCGTACATGCTGTAATACGTAATTGTTCCATGCGGAGCATCACCTAGACTCACTTGCACAATATAAGCTGTTAGCGTTTGAATAGAGTGTGTCGGATCGAGCGATACGTTCGGCGTGGATCCCGCTGCAATTACAACGATCATCGTTTCACCAATTGCCCTGGAAGCAGCTAATATAATCGCTGCCATAATCCCTGTAAAAGCCGAAGGAAACACGACTTGTTTTACCATCTCAAACCGAGTTGCTCCAAGTGCTAACGAAGCTTCTTTCGTCCCTTTCGCTACAGCTCTCATTGCATCTTCAGACAGAGATGCAATTGTCGGGATCATCATAAAGCCAATAACAATACCCGGACTAATCGCATTAAAAAACTGTAAATCTGGTATAATCCGTTGTAAAAGCGGTGTGACAACTGTTAATGCAAAGAAACCATATACAATTGTCGGGATACCTGCTAATAGTTCTAACATCGGCTTTAATACTTTCCTTGCACCGTTTGAAGCATATTCGCTTAAAAATACGGCACACGCTAAACCGATAGGAATTGCTACGAACATAGCGATTGCTGTTACAAGTACCGTTCCACATATAAGTGGTAATATACCGAATTTAGGATCTTCAAAAAAAGGTAACCATTCTTTCTCTGTCAAAAAGGAGAGCAATGGTATTTTTTGAAAAAACATCATTGTTTCATTTGCCAGCGTAAAAATAATTCCAAGTGTCGTCACAATAGACACGCTAGCAATTATTTTTAGTAATAATGGAACGATTCGATTGATTCGCTGCGTTTTTTTTCTTTGTTTTGAATTTCTTTCAATCAAATGTTGTACAGAAAATGTAATTTGACTTTTGTCATTATGAGCCAAAGATGAAAACCCCTTTCCACCCTGACATTACCTTTTTATTTCTGTTAACATCCGCAGCTGCTCATTGTATTTTTCTTTTGGTAATTTTACATATCCTACCTCTTCAGCAAGATTACCAACATGCTGAATCATAAACTCAACATAATTTGCTACATTCATTTTATTTCGGATAGATGCATCATTTACATAAGCAAATAGCGACCTAGATAATGGCTTATATTTACCTGATTGAATCGTATCTTTCGTCGGAAGTACACCATCCACTTTTATTGCTCTCACCTTATCTCGATTGGCCATATAATAAGCATATCCTACAAAAGCAATGGCATTTTTATCATTCATTACCCCTTGCATAATAACTTGATCATCTTCAGACAAAGAGACTTTTTTTACAATGCGATTATTTTGTAAGATGACGTTTTGAAAATAATCATACGTACCAGAGTCTACACCTGGCGCATAAAACTTTACCTGTTCACGTGGCCATGAAGAATGAATTTGTGACCATCGCTTTTCGTTTCCATCTTCACTCCATAATAGACGTAACTCGTCTACTGTTATATTGTCTACCCAAGTATTTTGGCGATTCACAACGATCGTAAGACCATCGTAAGCAACTTCAAATGGTGTAAACTGAATGGAGTTTCTCTTCATTTCATTTTCTTCCACTTGTTTCATTACTCTCGAAGCATTATTTATATCCACTTCTCCTTTACTGAAACGATTAAATCCTCCTCCTGTTCCAGAAACACTGATGGAGATTTTCACGTTTGGATGCACCTTTGTATATTCCTCCGCTACTGCTTCTATAATAGGAAAAACCGTTGAGGATCCATCAACTCTCACTTCTCCCATTTCATTCACAGCAAATGCAGTAGACGTGCCAACAGACAGGAAACATGTCGACAGTATGAAAACTTTAATTGATGCACTTATCCATTTCACGTGTTCTTCCTCCTAGAAGTAACCGGAAATAACAGGATTACAGATATAAGAATACTGCTAAACTATTAATTCGGTTTTAATTGTTTGTAAAAGTTTTGTAAAGTTCCACAAGAATCAACACAAGGTAAAACTTGAATCCGTATCGACCGTTCCTCTTCACAGATAATTGACTCATAAAATCGTTATCCTCCAGAGGCTTGTGTAAGTATCATTTGTGAGATCTCTTATTTTTTTCGATATAATATGCTTGTCCACCTTATTAAAACGTATGCATGAATCATAAAAAAAAGCACACTATCTTTTCAGATAGTGTGCTTTTTTTACAACTTTTTTATTCATCATCTTGCTCTTTCTTTTTCTTATCTATTTCCTCTTGTGTAGCTTCGCCATTTTCTATTTTTTTCAAATCAAAGTACGCGTCCATAATATCACGGCTAATATAACCGTTAATACCTGATTTATCATCTACCCAAGGTACAACAACAGAAAATGCTACTTCAGGGTCTTCAAGTGGCGCATAACCTACTAATGTTAAATTATATGTTTCTTTACGCTCACCGTTTGCCTTTTTACCAATCTCTTTATCTCCGCCATACACAGTTTGAGCTGTACCTGTTTTACCAGCAGCTTTATATGGTGCACCTGTAAAATATTTCGCAGCTGTGCCGCCAGAATCGTTAAATACTTGTCTAAACCCTTCTTGAACACGTTTAATTTGTGATTCAGGCATATCAATACGATTTAGTACTTTCGGCTCCATTGAATGAACAACTTTTCCAACTTCGTCTTGTTTCGCTGACGGTTGACGAATTTCCTTTACAACTTGCGGCTGCATACGATATCCACCATTTGCGATTGTTGAAACATATTGTGCTAATTGAAGTGGTGTATACGTATCATACTGTCCAATTGATAAATCTAATAGGAAACCTGGCTGATTTCCTCTACCTGTTTGGCCCGCAGATTCATTTGGTAAATCAATACCTGTTTTTACGCCAAGTCCAAACTGTCCGAAATAATAACGCATCGTATCAAATGCTTTTTGTGGTATATCTAACGTACCACCTCTTACATATGGAACGCCTGCGATATTCATCGCTGTTTTAAACATATATACGTTAGAAGACATTTTTAATGCTGTTAAATCATTAATATATCCCATCGTCTTCCACGAAGATTTTGGTGGCGTTCCCTTTAATCTGATTGGTTCATCAAGTTGAACTGAACCTGGTTGAATTGCACCTGTTTGATATCCTGTAAGTACTGTCGCACCTTTTACAGTTGATCCCATCGGATAAGAGCTTGTCATCGTTCCTAATGCGAAATCTTGCACTTTCGTTTCGCCATTTTCTTCCACTAACTGTTTCCCTGCCATAGATAAAACTTCACCATTTTTTGGATTCATCATTACAACGAATGCACGATCTAAATAGGGTTGTCCACCTTTATATCTCAATAAATTTTTCGTGATAATTTCTTCTACACGCTTTTGTAATTCCATATCAATTGTTAAATTTAGATTATTACCACTTTGCCCTTTTGATACATTAATCGTTTCTAAAATATTACCGTTTTTATCTGTAACATTTCTCACTTCCGCTTTATTACCGTGCAAACTATCTTCATATTGCTGCTCAAGATAACTTTTCCCTACGCGGTCATTTCGATTATAATCACGAACAAGATAGTAATCTAGTCTTTCTCTAGGTAAACCTTCATCAGACGTTGACACCCCGCCAAGTACACTTCGGAATAAATCATCATAAATATACTTTCGATCCCAATCAACATTCGTATCTACACCCGGTAATGTTGCTAGATTTTCACTAATAATCGCGTATTCTTGTTCTGTAGCATCCTTTTTAATAACTTGTGGCGTCATCGCATATCCGCCGTCCATTTTGCTTTTAATCGCTAGTACTTCTAAATCTTTTGCGGATAACTGATTCACTTCTTCTTCTGTCACGCGATTTCGTTGACGCTCATCTAATTCTTTATCGTCAATTTTTTTATCTTTAAGCTCTTGACGATCTTTATTCGTAATTTTTTCTTTAGCTTCCTCTTTATGAATAGCAAGCCAATAATCTTTCTTATCGCGATCTGTTAATTTATCTGTCGGTACTTCAATCAAATCTGCTAGCTTTTTCGCTGTTTCTAAGCGAGCCTCTGCAGTTGATCCTTTCATTTTTGTAAATGTAATCGTACGTACAGCTGCATTATCTACTACAGCTCGCCCATAACGGTCAAATATTTTCCCACGTGGTACAGGATTACTAATCGTCGAGTTCTCTTTCCTCTCCACTTCATTTTTATATTCCTCACCGCGAACAATTTGTACATATCCAAGCCTTACAATAACCGCGGAGAACATTAAAAACACGCAGAAAAACAGCACGTTTAACCGAAAAGGAACGTGAGTCTTTTTCTTTTGTTGTTTCTGCTTCTTGCTCATACAAACCCCCTCTACCAACAGCTATGTAATGTGAAAGGGACACCTTCATACAGGTGTCCTCACTGCTGTCTTACATCTTTTTCTATTCTAGCATAAAACAAAAGAGAAGTTAACCTTCTGGTTCAGTTTGATTCTGCGTGGTCCCTTGCGCTACAACACTTGTTTTCCCCGCATTTCCCCCATCATATTTGACATTTTTAACTGCAAAATAAATAAGAAAATGTCCAGCACCTAAAATACATAGTAAGAAAGGTAAGCTCTTTTCAGGCGGAAAGAATAATACAGCACATAAAAAACTTAAAACTGAACAAATTCTCCCAGCATTTAACCATAATTCTCGGACAACTACATACTCTACACGCCACTCTCTCGCATTTTTCGCTCTACCAATTACATCATATGTCATCGATCCATACGGAACGAGTAAAATAGGGTATGCAATGGCAATGCATGCTGCATAAATAAGTAATTTTGTGTATGTAACATTGAATATAACTAAAAATACGACCGCATATAAAATAATGCCTCCAAGTAAAATTGCTTTTTTTCGCCACTCTTTCTTTAACATACGGGCGACTAAGTAGTAACATACAAATGATACAGCAGAATTTACTAAGCTATATTTCCCTAATGCGAGCTCACTATCGGTTGCTAAGTACACGTATACCGAAATAACAAAAATAAATGTTCCCTCTCTCAATCCTTGGAAAAAATGAGCACGTGTAATTCTTCCCCAATTTTTATCAATCCGTCGCTCTTTCAAAACTTGCGTAATCTCATAACGCCCTTCACATTCTCTCTTGGATAAAAAAAAGCTTAACACGACAGCAATTGCAAATAGCACTAATGAAAGAAAGAATATGACCGTATAGCCACTCCATTTTTCCATACGCGAAATTGTGTATCCAGCTGCTATCGGTCCAATCATGCCAGAGAAGGATGTAAGAAGCCCAAGAAATCCGTTAAAGAAATCTCTTGTTTCTGGTTCTGTAATCTCAAATGTTAATAAGTTAAACGCGAGCCAGTAAAAACCATATCCGACTCCTAAAAGAGCCCCCATCAATAAAATATAGTGAGAAGCGCTTTTCCCCGCTACTAAAACAACGATAAAAAAAATAGCTAACGTGCCTACGCCTATTCGCAACAAGATTGAGCGATCAATACGCTTCGCTAATTTCCCACCTATAAGAAATGTGAGAGGCTGTAATACAACGCTGGCCAAATTATACAAGCCAAGATTCACATAATTTTGTGTTTGTTTCCATAAATAAATGTTCACAAACGTATTCGATAAAGAAATTGCGAGCGTGTATAAACCTCCAATAAGGAGCAATAACACTAAATCCCGATTCACTTCAACGTCACCAATTATATGTTTCCACTTCATACACAACTCTCCTTTACTTCATGTTCTAGTCTTCCAAAGACAAGCCCAATTATGTAAAAGGAAAGCATAGAAAAAAGCTAGGAGCATTCTCCTAGCTTTTTTATCGTTATTACAATTATTTTGCTTCTTGGTAACGTTTTTCAGCAGCGTTCCAATCTACAACGTTCCAGAATGCACCGATGTAATCTGGACGACGGTTTTGGTAATTTAAGTAGTAAGCATGTTCCCAAACATCTAAACCGATAACTGGAGTTTTACCTTCAGTTAGAGGAGAATCTTGGTTTGGCGTGCTTGTTACTTCTAACTCACCATTATTTACTACTAACCAAGCCCAACCAGAACCGAAGCGAGTTGCGCCAGCTTTTGCGAATTCTTCTTTGAACGCATCGAAGCTACCGAATTTCGCTTCAATTGCAGTTGCAAGTTCACCTACTGGTTGTCCGCCGCCGTTTGGAGATAAGATTGTCCAGAAGAATGTGTGGTTAGCATGTCCGCCACCATTGTTACGCACTGCTGTACGGATTGCTTCTGGTACTTCTTTTAAGTTTGCAACTAATTCTTCTACGCTTTTGTCAGCTAATTCTGCATGACCTTCTAAAGCAGCGTTTAAGTTTGTGATGTACGTGTTATGGTGTTTTGTATGATGGATGTTCATTGTTTCTTTGTCAAAGTGAGGCTCTAAAGCATCATACGCATAAGGTAAATTTGGTAATTCGTGTTTTGCCATTGTTATATTCCTCCCAGTTTATGTATTGCCACTTAAGTGACATACAACTTCATTCTACCCTAATTGCCATAGGGTGCAAACAAATAAATCACATTGTCTTGCTATCATTAAAGTAGCAAAATTCCAACTTCATTTCAATTAAAATGCTCATATATTTCATAAAAAAAGCTCCCTTCTACAAGGAAGCTTCCTGCCGACATAATAAACATGTGAAATGGATATGGACCCTGTAGGACTCGAACCTACGACCGGACGGTTATGAGCCGTCTGCTCTAACCAGCTGAGCTAAGGGTCCACAATTATGTATGTAACAATACATCAAATAAAGGAATTCCTATCGGATATATTCTTTAAGAAATGTAAGATAAATTTACCATATAGAAAAGAAAAGTGTCAATTGTATTTTTCTCATTTAAAAGAAGAAAATTAATAAAAAGAAATTTAGTTATCTCTACTATATGTAAATATAATATATCTTGAGATTCCCTAGATTCCTACGTTACAATGATTTTATACATACATAAAGGAAGTGAATCTATGTCCATATTTACCCAATTAGTCAAAAGCGTATATTCGCCTAAAGATATGGCGCTATTCCGTTTTCAAAAAATCGGAAAAACCATTTTGTATATTATGCTACTTTGTCTAATCACTACTATTCCAAGAACATTCTTTTACGGTAGCTTTATTCAAGATAGTGTTACTATGGTAAATCAAGCAATTGAAAAAGATTTACCTGATTTTAAAATCGAAAACGGTGAACTAAAAGCTGATATTGAAGAACCTATTCAAAAAGAAGAGGGAGATGCTCTTTTCGTATTTGACCCAAATACAACAGATATTGAAAAATACCAAAATAAAACGGGTTTATTTATTTTAAAAGATAAAGTAGTTTCTATAGGAAATGGCCAAACGCAAACATACTCCTACAATGATTTACTAGGGACATCTCTTGAGAAGAAAGATTTACAAGATTTCATTTCTGTATTCGATAGTATCTATCCAATTTTATTAGCTGTTATCGGCGTATTAGTATATCTATTCCAATTGTTCATTACTTTCTTAGGAATTACTTTACTTGCGTTTATAGGTTCTGCTATGAGTGGTCAACGTAAATTATCTTATAAGCAAGTATGGACGTTAACTGCTTACAGCTACACAATTCCAACCATCTTCTTTATGATTATGGATTCATTCAAAATTGTTGTACCTGGTTCAACATTCATTTATATCGCAGTTGTTTTAATTGTTCTATACTTAACGATTAAAGAAGTTCCAAAACCGAAAGAAAAATAATAACGAAAAAAATGCCTAAATAGGCATTTTTTTTTTGGACAAGCATATATTCCTAGCAAAGGAGTGAAGAATATGAAAAGATTAGGTGTATTCTTATTCGTGCTTGTTCTTGGTTATATATTTTATTACGATATAAAAATCGGCACTTTACCGATGTTAAGTTCATATAAAAAAACAACTGCAGCCCAAACGATAAAACAAGAAAGTACAGATAGAAAACAAAAGAAAGAGAACAAAGCAGAAAAAGAAACAGATGTCTCTTATAAAACAATTGAAGTCAAAACAGGTGAGACAGTTCTTTCTATTACTGAACAAATTAACAAGAAAAAAATCCCTTCTATTGAAAAGGTAATTGATGACTTTAAAAAGCTGAACAAAAGTACATCTGCTACAAAAATACAAATTGGAAAGTCTTATAAATTCCCGTTATATCAATAAGCAATCACTTAATCCTTGTCAATTACATAAAGGCGCTGATACAATAGTAAAAGTGAAACCGAGCACTTCGGTTTCTATAGCCCTATGTCACGTATACTATCATTGATATAAGGGACTAAATAAGAAACTTCTTTTATAAGGAGAGCGATCTATTCGTGAATGAAATGACTCATCGTACAAAAACACGTCCAGTTAAAGTCGGTAATTTAACAATTGGCGGTAATAATGAATTAATTATACAAAGTATGACAACAACAAAAACACATGATGTTGAAGCAACAGTTGCTGAAATTAAACGTTTAGAAGAAGCTGGCTGTCAAGTCGTGCGTGTTGCTGTTCCAGACGAACGCGCAGCAAATGCTATTGCTGATATTAAAAAACAAATCAACATTCCACTTGTTGCTGATATTCATTTTGATTATCGCCTTGCTTTAAAAGCAATTGAAGGTGGCATTGATAAAGTACGTATCAATCCAGGTAACATTGGTCGTCGCCATAAAGTAGAAGCTGTTGTAAATGCAGCAAAAGAGCGCGGTATTCCAATCCGTATCGGTGTAAACGCCGGTTCATTAGAACGCCATATTTTAGAGAAGTATGGATATCCAACTGCTGATGGTATGGTTGAGAGCGCACTACACCATATTAAAATTTTAGAGGACTTAGATTTCCATGATATTATCGTATCAATGAAAGCCTCTGATGTTAACTTAGCAATCGAAGCATACGAGAAAGCTGCTCGCGCTTTTGATTATCCATTACATTTAGGTATTACAGAATCCGGAACATTATTTGCTGGAACTGTAAAGAGTGCCGCTGGTCTTGGTGCAATCTTAAGCAAAGGTATCGGAAATACGCTACGTATTTCATTAAGTGCTGATCCAGTTGAAGAGGTAAAGGTTGCGCGTGAATTATTAAAGTCATTCGGTCTTGCATCTAACGCAGCAACACTGATCTCTTGTCCAACTTGCGGTCGTATTGAAATTGATTTAATTAGCATCGCTAATGAAGTAGAAGAATATATTTCTACACTGCAAGTGCCAATTAAAGTTGCAGTACTTGGTTGCGCTGTAAACGGTCCTGGTGAAGCTCGTGAAGCTGATATCGGGATTGCTGGTGCACGTGGAGAAGGATTATTATTCCGTAAAGGGCAAGTCGTTCGTAAAGTACCAGAGGAAACAATGGTAGAAGAACTGAAAAAAGAAATCGATGTAATCGCTGCTGAAATGGCTGCTGAACGAGAAAAAGAAAAAGAAACACAAGAACAATAAAAAGAAGGTTGCCACAATATTTGTGAGCAACCTTCTTTTCTACGTAAAAAAGCTCGTCAGTTACATAACTGACGAGCTTTTACTTTGCACATTTTGGACAACGGCCGTATATTTCAAACTTATGACCAGTTACTTCATAACCCTTAAAATCTTTATTCATAAAATCCATCGGGCAGGAAGTAATCTCTTTCGTCCCTCCGCAATCTAAACAAATAAAATGATGATGATGTTCCATAATAGAACATGTAAAACGAAAATGTTTTTCACCGTTTAATTCTGTTTGTTCTAAAACACCGATTTCAGCAAACACCGTTAAGTTACGATAAATCGTATCAAAGCTAAGACCTGGATAATCATCCTTCATATGCTCTAAAACGTCTTTCGCCGTTAAATAACGATTGTGAGCTGCAAATAACCTGAGCATTTCTTCCCTTTTCCCAGTATGTTTGTATCCTTTATCTTTCATTAGGCGTAAAGCTTCTGTTAGATTCATATCTATCCCTACTTTATGCAGTTTTTTTCTTCTTCCATAAAATCGCACCAATTAAAATAAGAACTGCTATCATAACAATTGTACCACCTGGTGCTAGATTAAGTTGATATGAAGCAAACATTCCACCAATTACTGCAATTTCACCAAATAAAATGGAAAAGAAAATTGTTTGTTTAAATCCATTTGCAATACGAATACTTGCTGCAACTGGTAATGTCATTAATGATGATACGAGAAGAACCCCTACTACACGCATTGATACTGCAATGACAAGAGCAACCAATATAATGAAAATAAAGTGAATCCACTTTGCACTCAAACCAGTTGATACAGCGTATTCCTCATCAAACGATAGTAAAAATAACTCTTTGTATAATAAAGTAATCGTTACAATAACAACAATTGCTACAATGCCAATAATGATTAAATCTGTACTTGTTACAGCACTTACACTCCCAAATAAATAACTAAATAAATCTGTGTTAAATCCATTTGCAAGTGATATAAAAATAACGCCAATCCCCATTCCTGCTGAAAGAATAATCGGAATTGCTAATTCTTGATAATGTTTATATACAGTACGTAATTTTTCAATTAGTAACGCCCCACCAATAGAAAAAACCATTCCCATATATAACGGATTTAAAAATCCCCCTGTGAAAATTGTTTTTTCTAGTAGTAAACTTGCAGCAATACCCGATAATGTCACGTGGCTTAATGCATCTGCAATAAGCGACATACGACGAATGACAACAAATACACCGATAAGCGGCGCAACAAATCCTATTAAAATCCCTGCATATAAAGAGTTACGTAAAAAGTCATATTGTAAAAAATCTTGTATCATTATACCCTCCCGTGATGCTCATGCTCGTGTTCTAAACGATGAACATGATGTCCATATAAGACGGACATTTCCGCATCTTCTAACTCTCGGAACTTCTCTACATTTCCATGGAAATGTAGATGTTGGTTTAAGCATGCAACATGTGTTACTTTCTCAGTAACAGCTCCCATATCATGCGTAACGAGAATTAATGTGATTCCTAACCTTTTGTTTAAATCCTCTAATATCTCATAAAAACTTTCTACATTCTTCACATCGATTCCAACAGTAGGCTCGTCCAAAATAAGTAATTCAGGATCACTAACGAGCGCACGAGCAATAAATACACGCTGTTGTTGTCCACCAGAAAGTTCTCCGATATTACGCCCTTGAAACTCACTCATCCCTACATCAGCAATTGCTTTTTCTACTTTTTCCTTATCGCTTTTCGTGAAAAAGCGAAACAGCCCTTTTTTCGAAACGAGTCCCATTGACACAACTTCAAACACAGTTGCCGGAAAACCAGAATTAAAGCTATTCGCCTTTTGCGACACATAACCAACTTTGTTCCATTCTTTAAACTTCTTACTATCAATACCAAACAAACGAATACTTCCCTGTTTTGGCTTTAAAACACCTAATAAACATTTTAGCAACGTTGATTTCCCAGAACCATTTGGTCCAACTAAACCTAAAAAAGCTCCCTTCGGAACTTGCAAGTTAATATCTTCTAACACATTTCGATCTTCATATCGAAATGACAATCCTTCTATTTCTAATATATTATTCATAGCATCTCACCTATTTTAATTCAGAATGATTCCGATTTATATCTATTTGAATTATAGTATAGCTTATTATAGTTGTAAACCAATCTGCCTAAAATATATCTATTTTTTCAAGAAACCTTATTATTATAACAAAAAGCAGAGAAAAATTCTCTGCTTTCGAAAAATATTCCTATAAAGTGAAACCTTAATGAAATGAGTCCATCCGATTGCCGATTAGCGAAGGCTGTTACTGAATACATTTCTTAGTGAATAGCCGATTTAAACTTACCACCATTTGTCTCTTGTGTACTCATAATTGTAACAAACGCATTCGCATCAATTTCATATACAATTGATTTCAGCTTTGTGACTTCTAGACGCGTTACAACTGCATAAATCACTTCTTTTTCTTTATCCGTGTAACCGCCTTTCGCTACAAGCTTTGTCGTTCCACGACCAAGACGATGCAAAATCGCATTTGATACTTCCTTATATTGATCTGATACAATTAAAACTGCTTTCGTTTCATCTAAACCTTGAATGACTGTATCAATTGTTTTGAATGCGATATAGTACGTCATAACAGAATACATAGCTTGTTCCACACCAAATACAAATGCTGCCCATGCAAAAATAAACAAGTTCACAAACATTACAAATTCGCCAACGGAGAAAGGTAATTTCTTCGTTAATAAAATACCCATAATTTCTGTCCCGTCCATTGATCCACCGTGACGAATAACGAGCCCTACACCAAGACCTAAAATAAGACCACCAAACACTGTCGCTAAAATCGGTTCTGTTGTAAATGGCGGAACAGCATGTAACGTTGATTCAATAAACGCTAAAGCTACAATACCGAATGCCGAAGATAACATGAATGTTTTTCCGATTTGCTTATAACCCGAATACATAAATGGGATATTGAGAATAACGACTAAAGTAGAGAAACTTAACCACCAAATATTAGGAGTAAGATAATCTAATATAAGAGAAATACCAATAATTCCACCATCAATAATTTTATTTGGCATTAAGAATAATTCAATCGCTACCGCTGCGCATGCTGCCCCAAAAATAATCATAACTAAACGATAAATAAGATGGATAACACTTTCTTTTCGATGTTGCTTCTGCTCCATAAGTCCTCCTTATACTCTTTTTCTATAGTTTTGTCCTTATATTATAACATACGCTTCTTTTTCTCATGAAAAAAGAAACTCTATACGAATATGTACAAGCTACGTACTCATATATTTCGATAGAAGAACGAGTGAAGGAGGATAACTCGATGAATCTCATTAAACAACTTGTAAATAAAAAATTAAATCATATTTCTACAAAAGAGTTATTGAAATATAGTAAAGAGTATGAGGTTTCTATTACGACTGCACAAGCTGATCAAATTGTTGGACTTATGAAAGGAAAGAATATTAATATTTACGATAATGACGAACGACTAGAGCTCTTAAAACAAATAGCAAAAGTAACCTCCCCTGCTACTGCCCAACAAGTAAATACTTTATTTCAGCAACTACTAAAATAAGGAGGGGGAAATCCCCTCCTTATTGCTTATTGCGCTTTAATTTTCTCAAGAATTCCTTCATCAAAAGTACCATTTTTCAACATTTCGATTTCTAATTTATATGGCGGCTTCTTATCTTTTTTATCTTCACCTACATATGGCGTTTCAAGAATTTTTGGTACGTGCATTAACTGTGGATGATGTACAATATGATGCAACGCTTTATAACCGATATGACCGAAACCGATATTTTCATGACGGTCCTTTCCTGCGCCGCGTACATTTTTACTATCATTAATATGAAGTACTTGTAAACGATCAATACCAACAATCTTATCAAATTCGTTTAATACACCGTCAAAGTCATTTACGATATCGTATCCTGCATCGTGCGTATGGCACGTATCAAAGCATACGGATAGTTTTTCATTATATTTTACACCGTCAATAATCTTTGCAATTTCTTCAAAGCTACGACCGCATTCTGTCCCTTTACCTGCCATCGTTTCTAACGCGATGTTAACCGTCTGATCTGGCGTTAATACTTCATTCAACCCTTTAATAATTTGTTGAATACCAGCATCCGCTCCTGCCCCAACGTGCGCACCTGGGTGAAGAACGATTTGTTTCGCTACACCTAATCCCGATGTTCTTTCAATTTCCATGCGAAGGAAGTCTACACCTAATTGGAATGTTTCTGGCTTCGTCGTATTCCCGACATTAATAATATATGGTGCATGTACGATAATTTCCTCAATACCGTTTAGCTCCATATGTTTTCTTCCTGCTTCTATATTCAACTCTTCAATTGGTTTTCTTCTTGTATTTTGCGGTGCACCTGTATAAATCATAAACGTTGTTGCACCGTATGAAACAGCCTCTTCACTTGCTGCTAATAACATTTTCTTACCACTCATGGAAACATGAGATCCAATCTTTAACATACAATCACCTCTTCAATATACAATAGATATAATGATAGCATAATTTGTAGAAATATGTAGCGAATTGTTTTTTCCATTCTCCACTAATTATTATCCCGCAAATAGCCGGATAAAAAAAGATAAGGGGGCTCCCCTTATCTTTTTTTATTGCTATATTTTTTCTTCACTTTGTCACGTTCTGTTGCAAGTTTACGTTTATAGTTTGGTTTTACTTTTTTCGGCTTTTTAATAACTTTCGTTGCCATAACGTCAAGTTCATCATTTGGTTTCTTACGGCTCTTACGACGACGGCGTTCACCTAAATCCGCCCACTCATCTCCACGTAAATCTACATGTTTGAACTCAATATGACGTTGTTTTTCTAAACTATCTAACGCTTCTTCGTTTGCTGGATCATAAATCGTCACTGCAATACCTGAATGTCCTGCACGTGCTGTTCTTCCAACGCGGTGAACGAAGAAATCTAAATCTGATGGAAGTTCGTAGTTAATAACATGACTAATTCCTTCAATATCGATACCACGTGCTGCTAAGTCAGTTGCAACAATATATTGGAATTCAAGGTCACGAATTTGTTTCATCATTTTTTTACGATCACGTGGTGATAAATCACCGTGAATTCGTCCAACTTTTAAGCCACGTTCCATTAATCCGTCAGCAACCTGATCCGCCATCTTTTTCGTATTCGTGAAAACAACTGCTAAATATGGTTTAAATTGTAGCAACATTTTGTTCACTAAATCGATTTTGTTTCGATGTTTAGAAGGTACTAAATAATGCTCAATATTTCCAGCCGCAACTTGTTTTGGATTAATATGAATATGCTCTGGATTCTCCATATATTTCTTCAGAAACGGTTTTAGTTTTTGAGGAATTGTTGCAGAGAAAACTAGCATTTGCAAGTTTTTAGGCATGCGTGCTGCAATTTTGTCTACATCATGAATGAATCCCATATCAAGCATTAAGTCTGCTTCATCGACAATAATCGTATTTGCTTTATGAACAAATAGTGCTTGTTCTTCTACTAAGTCCTTAATACGTCCTGGTGTTCCAACTACAATATGAGGTTGTTTTTTCAACTTTTCAATTGAGCGTTGTTTATCAGTTCCACCAATTAAACAACGTGCTGTAATCATTTGATCTTCCGCACAGAACTTTGTTAATTTCACGATTTCTTCGTAAATTTGTTGTGCTAACTCACGAGTAGGCGCTGTAATAACAAGTTGTACTTCTTCACGACTTGCATTAATTCTGTTCAATGTAGGAAGTAAGTATGCATGTGTTTTCCCAGAACCTGTTTGGGATTGTCCAATTACACTTACACCTTTTTTCACGACTGGGAAAATTTTCTGTTGAATTCCTGTCGGCTCTGTAAAGCGTAGTTCACGAACTGCATCTATTAAAAATGGTTTAAAATCATACTGTGTAAAAGTTTGTTGTGTCATAAGTTACACCTTCTTTCTAAATTTCTACTGCGCGCACAAATCAGTCAAGTCTACATTATATCGAAATCTACAAGTAAAATCCATCTTTAGTTTAGGTTTTTCCTTCAAAAACTAACCTTCTTCCCCCTTATTGCATATTGTATGTGTATATACCTAACTGAAGAAAGGAGGATTTCTCACATGTTTCCAAAATCTCCCGCAAGACAAATGTATCCGAATCAAGGACAGCAACCTTATACACCATATCCAATTCCACAACTACCACCGATGGCACAAAAAAAGAAAGGGTTCCTTGCTAAACTCTTTAAAAAACACGATCCAACCCAACCTTACATGCAAATGGTTCCGCCTTATCGACAAATGGAAGGAGCACCGCCAATGATGCACCAGCAACAGCAACCACCACCCCAATATCGACAGCATTACCAACAGCAATACCAACAACAATACTCACAGCAATACCCGCAGCAATACCAACAGCAATATCAACCATACATGCAGCAGCATCCAGAGCAAATGATTCCCCCTCAAATGTACGAATCAAACGAAACGCGCGGCGGTGCAGCAACTACAGCAGCATCCAGTAGCGGCATCGGCAGTTTTTTTGCAAATTTAATTTCGAATCCAACTAATATGATAAACAATATCGAAAAAGTATCCCAAGTCGTTCAATCTGTAAGTCCTGTCGTCGAACAGTACGGTCCTATTATGCGTAACCTACCAAGCATTGTTAAAATCCTCACCTCTGGCAAAAGTACGGAAGAAGATTCAACTGAAAATCAGGCTGAAGACATAACAGAAAAGGTTGAGGTAGCAACTCCGCCTCCTCCACAAAAAAAAAGAAAAAGAAAAAAAATAGTGATTGAGCCAGTCATAGAAAAAGAATTAAGGGAGGAGCCTGTTCAAAAAATAGCAACAAAACCAAAACTATATGTGTAACAATCCTTTGTTTTCTATTCACTCCTCCTTTATAATGTAAAAGACTATGCACAAAAGTATCCCTTGTTTAGAAGGAGAGGATTACTCATATGAAAATTGTTAAAATTTCCCCTCGTGGTTATTGCTACGGTGTTGTGGACGCGATGGTTATTGCACGTAACGCCGCATTAGATACATCATTACCAAGACCTATTTATATTTTAGGTATGATTGTTCACAACAAACATGTAACAGATGCATTCGAAGAAGATGGCATCATTACATTAGACGGACCAAGTCGATTAGACATTTTAGATAAAATCGATTCTGGTACTGTTATTTTCACTGCACATGGTGTTTCTCCAGAAGTTAAACAACGTGCAAAAGAAAAAGGTTTAACAACAATCGATGCCACTTGCCCAGATGTTACAAAAACACATGACCTTATTGAAGCAAAGAAAGCTGAAGGTTACCATGTCATTTATATCGGCAAAAAAAATCATCCAGAACCAGAAGGCGCAGTTGGTATTGCACCTGACATCGTTCATCTTATCGAAAGAGCTGATGATTTAAAAACATTAGAAATTCCGACGGATAAAATTTTAGTTACAAATCAAACAACGATGAGCCAATGGGATGTTCAACATTTAATGGAGGACATTCAGAAGAAATTCCCAACAGCAGAATTCCATAAGGAAATTTGTTTAGCAACTCAAGTTCGCCAAGAAGCTGTTGCTAAGCAAGCTGATGTTGCAGACTTAACAATTGTTGTCGGTGATCCGAAAAGTAACAACTCAAACCGTTTAGCACAAGTATCACAAGAAATCGCTGGTACGAAAGCATATCGCGTTGCAGATGTAAGTGAAATCAAATTAGAATGGCTACAAGGTGTAGAAAACGTAGCTGTTACAGCAGGTGCTTCTACTCCAACGCCAATTACGAAAGAAGTTATCGCTTTCTTAGATCAATATGACCCAATGAATCCCGCTACATGGGAAAGGGTTCGAAAAGTACCGTTACAAAAAATATTACCTCGTGTAAAAGTGAAAAAAGAACAATAATAAAAACCGTTGCTTATATGAGCAACGGTTTTTATTTTTCTTATACAAATGTAAATGGATCTGTATGTAACTGCGAAGCATGAATATGTACATTCAGTTTCTTCGCATCTACTTTTTCTTGTAATTGCTTCTGTACACCTTGCTTCATTACCTTTTCAACGTTATGTCCTGGGTCGACTATATTTAAACCGAGCATCATCGCATCATGAGCAACATGATAATACATGTCACCTGTTACATATACATCCGCCCCTTTAAATTTAGCTTGATTGATGTATTTGTTACCATCACCACCAAGTACAGCTACTTTGCGCACTTTATCATCTAATTTCCCAACAACTCGTGCACCCTTTACATCTAATGATTGTTTTACATGTTCTGCAAACTGTCCAAGTGTCATTTCTTCTTGTAAATAGCCTATTTTTCCAAGCCCTAATGTTTCACCTTTATTATCAAGTGGATACACATCATACGCTACTTCCTCATATGGATGTGCCGTTAATATTGCTTTAATCACTTTTCGCTGTAGTGAAGCTGAAATAATCGTTTCGATTCGCACTTCTTCTACGCGCTCTAACTGCCCAGTTTCCCCGATATAAGGATTTGTCCCCTCTTGAGGTACAAACGTGCCTATACCCTCGCTATTAAACGTACAGTGGCTATAATTGCCGATATGACCCGCACCTGCATCTCCTAATGCTTTTCGTACTTCTTCTGCATGAGTTACTGGCACAAAAACAACAACTTTTTTCATTTCTTCTGCATATGTCGGTGCCAAAACTTCTGTATTTTGCAATCCTAATGCCTCAGCAAGTAAATCATTTACCCCGCCCTTAGCAACATCCACATTTGTATGTGCTGCATAGATTGCAATATCATTTTTAATACACTTTTCAATAATTTTCCCATACGCCTTATCTGTATGAATCGCTTTTAACGGGTTAAAAATTAAAGGGTGATGTGCAATAATGACATTTGCTCCTAATTGAATTGCTTCATCTACCACTTCTTCCGTTACATCTAACGCAATTAATACGTGCTGCACGGGTTTATTAAGCGCTCCAATTTGCAGGCCAATCTTATCTCCTTCCATCGCCAAATGCTTTGGATACATACTTTCAAATAAAGAAATAATTTCATGGCCATTTGGAATTTTACTCACGATAAAACCTCTCCTATCATTTTCATTTTCGCTTCTACTTCCGCACGCTTCGCTTTTGTTTCTTCAGAATCAACCGCACGTTCTAACTGTTTTAAAATATTTTGGAAGTTTTTCAACTCTCCTTCCCATTTTTCAACGAAAGCTTCACTTTTTTCTTTTATTAAAAATGGTCCCATAAATAATTCAGCTTGTTTATTTTCGGAATAAGGCAACGCGATGTTTCCTCGCTCTCCTACTAAAATCTCGTAAATTTTCCCATCTTCTTTTACGATTTTTTCATGGATAAGCTCCCATCCATTCTCAATAAACCATTCACGAATGTGATGCGCTGCAATATTCGGCTGTAAAATTAAACGTGTTACACCTTCTAATTTCTCTTTACCACTTTCTAAAATGTCACGAATTAACGCTCCGCCCATTCCAGCAACCGTAATTACATCTACTTCTCCTGGCGCTATAACAGCTAATCCATTCCCTTTACGCACATCTACTTTATCTTGTAAGCCACTTTCAGCTACAGTTGCTTGTGCAGAGCGAAATGGCCCATCTACAACCTCTCCTGCAACTGCTTTTGTAGCAATATTATTTATAATTGTATAACACGGTAAATACGCATGATCCGATCCAATATCAGCAACTGTAGATCCCACTGGTATTTCACGCACAACTTCTTCTAATCGTTTTGAAAGCTTTACTTCATTCATGTATTTCCATTACTCCTTCTCTTGTCAGTCTGTCTCCATGATAATGAATTTATAGTAGTTGTTGCAAGCCCATAACAACAATTCACTTCTCTATCATTCATCGTATTTTAGAAAATATAGAAAAACAAGCCCTTTGCATAAGCAAAAGACTTGTCATACGGAACTTTATTTTTTCTTCGATAACCAATCAGCTACTTTAGCGGCTTGATCAGCTGGAACTAAATTAGGTGGCATGTTTCCTTTTCCTTTCGAAATAACTTCTTGAATCTCTTCTTTCGAAAGTTTCCCACCAATTTTTTGTAAATTAGGTCCTACTGCCCCTTGTAACTGATCACCGTGGCAGCTCGTACAGCTTTGCTTCACAATATCCTCTGGCTTTGATGCTGTTTGCGTTGGCTTCCCGCCATTTTTTGCATCAGCTAACTCTTTAGATTTATTTAGCCCCTGAAATGAAAATACAAACATAACGATAATACCTAATGCTGCAATAAGAGCGAACGGAATCAGCGGATTACGTTTCATATCTCTTCTCCCCCCTCTATACCCCTAAATAGTTAGATGATTCAGTCATTTCCATTGTACTTGAAAACGCTCTATCAGAAAAGAGTAAACTACTAATCGTTAAAAATATTCCATAAATTCAGTTTATTGTTTTTTATTGTTATATCGCGTATTATTTCGATAATTATTAACGTTTCTCATCATATTTTTCACTTTTCTACATATATTTTTGTATAGAATAAACAAAATTAATCGAAAAATCGAAAAATGAGCATTTGCAAATCAAAAGACAATTCTGTAAAATAAATTACAAGAAATTGTAATCGTTGCTGATAGCTAAAGTTTAACAAAAATTAACAAAATAAAAAAGTTTACTTCACAAAGGTGAAGTAAACTTAAAAAGAACCTATTCTAAGAAATCCTTAAGACGCTTACTACGGCTTGGATGTCTTAATTTACGAAGTGCTTTTGCTTCAATTTGTCGGATACGTTCTCTCGTTACGCCGAATACTTTCCCAACTTCTTCAAGCGTACGAGTTCGTCCATCATCTAAACCAAAACGAAGACGCAGAACATTTTCTTCACGATCTGTTAGCGTGTCTAACACATCTTCTAATTGTTCTTTTAGCAATTCATACGCTGCATGGTCCGCAGGCGATGTTGCTTCTTGGTCTTCAATAAAATCACCTAAATGGGAGTCATCTTCTTCACCAATTGGTGTTTCAAGAGAAACTGGCTCCTGTGCAATTTTTAAGATTTCGCGTACTTTTTCTGGAGCAAGATCCATTTCTTCACCAATCTCTTCAGGAGATGGTTCACGTCCTAAATCTTGTAATAATTGACGTTGTACACGAATTAACTTATTAATCGTTTCAACCATATGAACTGGGATACGAATAGTTCGTGCTTGGTCTGCAATCGCACGTGTAATCGCTTGGCGAATCCACCAAGTTGCATACGTACTGAATTTGAAACCTTTACGATAATCGAACTTTTCAACTGCTTTAATTAGACCCATATTCCCTTCTTGGATTAAGTCTAAGAAAAGCATACCACGGCCCACGTAGCGCTTTGCAATACTTACTACAAGACGTAAGTTTGCTTCTGCAAGACGACGTTTCGCTTCTTCATCGCCCTCTTCAATACGCGTTGCAAGTCGAATTTCTTCTTCTGCAGATAGTAAATCTACACGACCAATTTCTTTTAAATACATACGAACTGGATCATTGATTTTAACCCCAGGTGGTACACTTAAATCGTTAAGGTCAAATTCTTCTTCCGCTTTTGTAATTTGGCGATTATTAGGACCTTCGTCGTTGTCATTGTCACCAACTAAGTCAATCCCTTGTTCACCTAAATATTCATAGTATTCATCCATTTGATCGGATTCAATTTCAAATCCATTCATGCGTTCTGCAATCTCTTCATATGTAAGAACGCCACGTTTTTTTCCGAGCTCAATGAGTTGTTCTTTCACTTGCTCAAGGGTCATTTCAGTTTCAATTTGTTTAGAACGAGCTGGTTTGTCAGCCATCTGTTCCCCTCCTTACGCGAGATACAAACATTCATTATACTAAAAATTTATCAAAAAAGCTATTTTCTCGCTTTTTGATTTTGTAAATATGCCACATAATATTTAGCAGCCTCTACAGGATCTGTTTTTTCCATTTGTTTTATCTTGAAGATGATTTCCATCTTTTCAAGTTTTTCTTGATGACGTCTAAGCGTCTCCAAATGGCCTTGCAACACTTCTTCTGTGTATTCTGGATTAATAAATTCATCCGTCGAAATATCAGTGATAATATTTTTCAACTTTTCATCAGAGAGCCAACTTAAAAATGTTCCGACTGAAGGTTCATTTCCCTTTTCATAATATGCGTATAGTTCATATAAAATCCCTTTATGTTCTTCTGTATGAAAATCTTCTATATGGGATTCCATACGAACAGCCACTTCTGGACTTTGCAACATATGGTAAATAATTTCTCTTTCTGCCCTTTCAAAACCTGTTAACTTCGGTTTTGTTTGAACAATTTGAGACGGCTTAGAAACCTGTTTTACTTGTTTTTGCTGTACCTTTTGTTCTTTGCGATATTGGTGCAATTGATTCAAAAGTGTTTCCATTGAATACGAAAATTCTTGCGATAACGACTTCAAATATGATTCTGCCTGCATCGCATCTTGTAGCAACGATAACTCTTTTAAAACACTCTTCACATATTCTTCTTTGCCAGATTCATCTTGCAAATTTTTCCCTAAACGCAAATAATTTATTTTAAAACCAACAAAACTTATACTTGATTTCACAAGATTTTCAAAAGCAGTCGTCCCATATTGTTGCACATATTCATCAGGATCAAGCTTATCTGGCAAGGATGTAACTTTCACTTGGCAACCAACTTGCAACAATAATTGCCCTGCTTTCATCGTTGCTTCTCGTCCTGCTTTATCACCATCATAGCAAAGAACAACAGTTTCAACGTTACGTCGCAGAAGTTTTGCTTGTTCTTCAGTTAAAGCTGTTCCCATTGTCGCAACAGCTTCTTCCACACCACTTTTTACCGCAGCTAGTACGTCGGCATACCCTTCAAAAAGGACCACTTGCCCACGTTTTCTAATAAACGGCCTCGCTTGGTGGAAGTTATACAACAATTTACTTTTATGAAAAATCGGTGTTTCAGGGCTATTTAAATATTTTGGAGTGTCATCTCCTAACGCCCTTCCACTAAACGCTATCACTTTACCTTGTAACGTGTAGATTGGAAACATAACCCTTCCACGGAAGCGATCATAATGACTACCATCCTTCTCGCTTCTTATGAGAAGACCAGCTTGTTCCATACTAGACAGCGATAAACCTCTTTTTTGTAAAATTTTCGTTGCTGCATCCCAAGCAGGTGACGCATAACCAATTTCAAACTTCTCAATCATCTCTTTCGTAATACCACGTTTTAACAAATACGAAAGTGCTTCATTTCCTTCTTCTGTATTTACTAATAAATGATGATAATACTTTTTCAAAAGTTCATGAGCCTGTTGCATGATGACAGTGTCATCAGATATGTCCTCTTGTTGTCCTTGCCCTGATGTATACTCTGCAACCGCAATTCCATTTCTTTCACCTAGCTTTTGAACAGCCTCGGTAAAAGCCAGTCCTTCCATTTTCATTAGAAAGGAAAATACATTTCCACCTTCTCCACATCCGAAGCAATGAAAAATTTGCTTATCAGATGAAACAGAGAATGAAGGAGAATTCTCACCATGAAATGGACAAAGGCCGAAATAGTTACGCCCCTGTTTTCTAAGTTGAACGTATTCACCAATCACTTCTACAATATCCGATGATGTCCGAATCTGTTCAACAACTTCTTCGGGAATTCTGTTCCCCATAAATCCATCTCCGTGTCGTATTTTGTATTCGATATAAATTAAAAAATTCCTTTATAATTCGACAATATTTTTTCTAAACTTATTAGAAAGTGTTGTCGATTACGTTATCAAACGATTTTGCAGGCCATTTTCTGCGCCATTTCGCAGATACGTACCTACTATATAAAATTGTATCCATTTGCTCATCTGTTACAAATGTACCTCCTGGAGACAATACATATACACTTTTTTACAAGAAGACTAGCAAGCACCATATCCTATATGATCACGAGATCTGCTTCTTTTGCATGTTGATACATATAAAAAAATCAACTTTAGCTTATTCAGCATCTACATAGATCCAATTTCCTTGCTGCTTCCTTAAACGATGAGCATACGATGTGACAAACAAAATTTCGACATGAACTTTCGTTCCAACTTGCACAATTTTCAGCATTCACAGTATATGCATCTGCATCAACTAATACGATATTGATGTTTTGCATATTTCTGTATTCTACATCCCTTCTGCGAATCCTTCCATAATGTGCGTTTTCTTGTATAGATTTTGTCGATTTAACGTAATTACATGTCTTTTCGTAAATCCTATCCCTAGTTTATTCTGAAAAATTAAAGTCTAAACGTAAAATATAGGTTTTTATCACAATTTTTTATTATAATATATTTTCTTCAACTACGCTACATATCCCTTTATTTTTTCATCTTCTATTTCAGGATAACGAAACCATGCCTTTAACATAATAAAAAGCGAGAAGAATATAAGTATAACCACTTCGCTATCATCTATTACGAAATCAACAGGCATAGTGTTTCTCACGAGCGAAAAAAGCACATTCACCTTTGGTAAATGTGCTAAAACATTTTTTGGTTTTGCACTGCATTCACAATAATGTTAGCCGTTTCTTCAATCGCTTTGTTCGATACATCAATTACTTGACAATTTATTTTACTAACTACATTCTCAAAGTGATCAATTTCTTCTTTAATACGATTAATATTGGCATATGTTGCACCGTCACTTAGTCCAAGTGATTTCAATCGCTCTTTTCGAATATGATTCAACTTCTCTGGTGTAATTTTTAAACCGAAGCATTTTTCTTTAGCCACTTGATATAGTTCTTCAGGCGGATCTACTTCTGGTACGAGTGGTACATTGGCAACTTTCAAACGTTTGTTATGAGCTAAATATTGAGAAAGTGGTGTTTTTGATGTGCGCGAAATGCCAATCAACACGATATCTGCTTTCAAAATACCACGTGCATCTCTACCATCATCATACTTTACAGCAAACTCAATCGCTTCAATCTTTTTAAAGTATTCTTCATCTAATCTACGAACAACACCCGGCTCATATCTCGGCACTTGCCCTGTAATTTCTTCGATTTGATCGATAAGAGGCCCAATAATATCATATGCCTCTACGCCTTCTTTCGCAGCCTCTGTCACTAAATACTGACGCATGTCAGGCTTTACTAATGTAAAACAGATAAGCGCTTGATTGCTCTTAGCAATCGAAATCACTTCTTTTAATGTCCCTGTATCTTCAACATACGGTACACGTCTAATATCAGGAGCAAATGGGAATTGCCCCATTGCCGCTCGAACAACCAAATCAGCCGTTTCTCCAACAGAATCAGATACGACATATACGATTTTATTATCCATTACATTACCTCACTTTAAACAAATTACACTTACTCGTTATTTACTAAGTTTACAAACGCACGTGTAATATTTGTTTTTGTAATTCGTCCAATCACTTCTAAACCTTGTTTCGTATCTTTTACAACTGGCATCGCATCAATCTGTCTTTCTATTAATTCCATCGCAATATCATATAAAGAATCTTCTCTACGACACATCGCAATGTTTGGCATCCTTGTCATGATAATATTAACCGGAAGAGAGGTTAAATCCTGCTTGCCTAGGCTAGCTCGTAATAAATCTTTACGAGATACAACACCAACTAATAGAGTAGATTGATCTACAACGAATAATGTACCTACATCCTCTAAAAACATAGTACAAATCGCATCGTATACTGATACATTTTTATCAATTACAACTGGTCTAGATTGATAATCTTGTACTTTAATTTTCTTAACAGCTTCAGATAATAGCTGCCCCCCAGTTTTACCCGTATAAAAATAACCTACGCGTGGACGCGCTTCTAAATAACCAGCCATCGTTAAAATTGCTAAGTCTGGTCTTAGCGTTGCACGTGTTAATCCCAATTGCGCAGCAATTGACTCCCCTGTAATAGGACCGTGATCTTTTACAATCTGAATGATATGTTCTTGCCGTTTATTCAGCTCTATGATAATCACCACCTTTAATGCACAACGAAAAAAGTTATACTATCTCTTAAATATTATATACTAAATATGCTATTCGAAAAAGATAGGATGTAAAAAGGACCGTATACGGTCCAAATTATATTTGAAACTTATCAAGTTGTTCTAAGAAACGTCTTGATTTCAAATAAATCCCGCAATATTCATCATAATATGTATTCAATACTAAACGCATTTGTTTTTTTGTGCTATCCTTCACTGATACATTGCCAAGTCTATGTAAATCGAAGTGGTAAAAAAGACGCAATAATTTATGAACAGCTTCCCCCACCGGTATACGATACTGATCTTGCTCAGCATGACGCGAGCACAGAAAACCGCCTTCCCGGACAGAGAAGGCGACAAAATCTGTTTCTTGATGACAAATCGCACATGTATCAAAGTACGGGCGCATCCCTAATACCGGAAGCATTTTCGTTTGATAAATTAATGATAATACTTCTGGATCAACACCCTCACACATATAATGCAACGTTTGATATAACATTTCAAATAAATATGGATTATGTTTTTTATCTTCTGTTGCTTTATCAGTTAACTCAACAATAAATGATGCATAAGCAGTTAAAAATATATCCTCGCGAATTTCTTTCATAGTTGAAATAATCTCGCCTTGTTGCAAAGTTCCAAGTCCAGATCCCATTTGAATAAGGAAATGACCATGTGTCATAAGTTGCGAAACAGATGCTAACCGACTTTTCGGTTTTTTTGCTCCTCTTGCCATCGCACTTACCTTACCCAACTCTCTTGAGAATATCGTAACAATCTTGTTCGTTTCTCCGTAATCTGTCGTACGGATAACGATGCCCTCAACTTTTTGAAACATGTTCGTCACCATCCAAGGTTTGAACAAAACGGGTCAAGAAATTGGAGAGTCTAGATGCGCTAGCTCCTCTTCATGTTGATCCATCTCATCGTTTACGTCTTTTTCCATTTCTTTCAAAAGCAAGTACGTCTCAATGCTTCCTGTTTTGGAGAAAAACTTCCAGGTAAAATCTAGCATAAGAATCCACCTTTCTCAATAAGCGTAGCCTATAAACCAATTTCCTTTGTTGTTATTAAATTGACCCATTTTGTCCATTTTCATGTGAGAAAAATTTTTCCTAATTTATCAAAACTCATAAAAACCAATAATCAGCGGATGAACAAAACATCCGCTGATTACAGCTTTACTCTATTTTAATACTCGTCTTCGCGGAAACCAAGGTCACGAAGCTGAGACATTTTATTACGCCAATCTTTTTGCACTTTTACCCATACTTCTAAAAATACTTTAGAACCAAGTAATGCTTCAATATCAAAACGAGCTCGCTTACCGACTTCTTTTAGCATCTTCCCTTGTTTCCCGATAATAATTCCTTTTTGCGACGGACGTTCAACAACAATCGTTGCATTTATATAAACTGCCCCGCCTTCGCGTTTTTGAATTGCATCGATAACAACAGCCACAGAATGCGGTACTTCTTCACGTGTTAAATGTAGTACCTTCTCACGAATAAGCTCTGCAATAATAAATCTCTCCGGATGATCCGTTACTTGATTATCTGGGTAGTATTGTGGTCCTTCTGGTAAATACTTTTTAATTGTTCCAATTAAAGCGTCCACATTATTACCGTCTAATGCAGAAATCGGTACAATCTCTGCAAACTCATGTAGTTTGCGGTATTGGTCAATTAACTCTAATAACTGCTCTGGATGCAATTGGTCAATTTTATTAATGACTAAAAACACTGGTTGTTTCGTCTCTTTTAATTTCTCAATGATGAATTCCTCACCACGACCAAACCCTTCAACCGCATTAACCATAAACAGAACGATATCAACTTCTTTTAATGTCGTTTGCGCCATTTTTACCATGAAGTCGCCTAGCTTATGTTTCGGTTTATGTATCCCTGGTGTATCAATGAAAATTACTTGTGAATCATTTTCTGTATATACGCCTTGAATTTTATTACGAGTTGTTTGTGGTTTATCACTCATAATGGCAATTTTTTGGCCGATAATACGATTTAGAAATGTAGATTTCCCAACATTCGGTCTGCCAATAATAGAGACAAAACCTGATTTATAACCTTTTCTATTCATGTAAATCCTCCGCTAAAAATGCTCCTGGTAACAATTCTCCGACTGTCGTCTCTTGAACGTCACCATGTAAGTTTGATAGGTATACTTTCGTATCCTGTTTACATAATTCTACCATAACTTGTCGACATGCTCCACAAGGAGGTACTGGACGCTTTGTATCCGCCACAACTGCGATAGCTACAAACTCTTTATCTCCTTCAGAAACCGCCTTAAATAAGGCTGTTCTTTCTGCACAGTTACATAAGCCATATGATGCATTCTCAACATTACATCCACGATACACTTTTCCATCCTGTGTTAATAATGCTGCACCTACTTGAAATTTAGAATATGGTACGTACGCTTGTTTACGCGCTTCGATTGCTTCTTGAATTAATTGTTTACTATTCATATTCCCGCATCCTTCCTGTTCACAGCTGTGAATAGATACACTCTCTTATTAAAGGCCTTTACGGCACTTCCAAAGCCTAATAAAAGCTTTGGAATGCAACTATACCACATACGGTAAAAAGATAATAGCACCAATTATAACGGCTATTATTGCAAACAATAAAACCGCTCCCGCTGCGACATCCTTTGCAATTTTTGCAAACGGATGTATATCCGTAGTCGCTAAATCTACTGTTTTTTCCACAGCCGTATTTACCATCTCTAAACTCATTACAATTCCTATTACAATAAGTACTACCATCCACTCTACTTTCGTAATATGGAAATAAAAGCCGCAGCATATAACAATGACTGCGGCTAAATAATGAATTTTCATATTTCGTTCATGACGAAGACAAAAGAATATACCTGCTATAGCATATCCAAAACTATTTATAAGTTTTCCTTTTTTCATCGTCCTAATCCAAATGCTTCTAAAATTTCTTTTTGTCTTCCGAACATTTCTTTTTCATCCTCTTCTGTCATGTGGTCATAACCAAGCAAATGTAAAAAGCCATGTAACGCTAAAAAGCCAAGTTCACGATCAAAAGAATGTCCATACTCTTCAGCTTGTTCTTTCGCTCTCGGAATAGAAATAATAAGGTCACCTAACATGCGAGGCATCTCTGCACCTACAATTTCCATTTCTCCTTCTCCCATTTCTTCCATAGCAAAGGAAATGACATCAGTAGGCTGATCCTTATCTCGGTAATCACGATTAATCTCGCGAATGCGTTCGTTATCTACAAATGTCACGGATAACTCCGCACCCTCCTCTATTTTTTCCATTTGAGCCGCTGTTCCTAATATCTCACGAATTAAATTCACATATTCTTCTTTCACTTCTTCTGTTTCATCAATGAAATCAATTAATAAACTCATTCTTTCTCCTTCTCTTCCGGTGGTTCCGGATATGTAATACGCGAATGGAAAATACCATTTAACGTTTCACATAACGTTTTTCCAACGATTTGTAGTTCCTTAAATGTCAAATCACATTCACTAAATTGCCCATCTTGCAGACGATCTTTAATAATATTTTGTACTAAATTATTAATTTGATCTGGCGTTGGGTGATTCATAGAACGTACCGCCGCTTCAACACTATCAGCAATACCAACAATTGCCGATTCTTTAGAAGTTGCTTTTGATCCCGGGTAACGGAACATCTCTTCTGTATATTTTTCTTTATCTTCTTTAATCGCTTTATAATAAAAATATTTAAGGAGCGTTGTACCATGATGTTGTCCAGCAATATCGATAATCTCTTGCGGAATATGGTATTCTTCGAGCATTTTCACTCCATCTGTTACATGAGCAATGATAATATCTTTACTGGTCACAGGATCTAATTTATCATGCGGATTTTCAATTCCCATCTGGTTTTCAATAAAGAATTGTGGTTGTACCGTTTTTCCTACATCATGATAATACGCCCCTACACGTGCTAATACACCATTTGCTCCAACTGCTTCACAAGCCGACTCAGAAAGATTCGCTACCATTACACTATGGTGATATGTTCCTGGCGCTTCTAACAAAATCCTACGCAAAAGCGGATGATTCGGACTTGATAGTTCCATAAGTTTCATGCTTGATACAATTCCAAGTCCACTTTCTAAATATGGTAATATTCCCATAGCCAAAACAGATGAGATAATCCCTGAAACGGAAGCCATCAATAATTGCGTACCAATTTCAAGAGGTGAAAAATTCCCATTACGTAATAATAATAACGCCGCCAAGACGACTACATTTAAGATAGAAACAAGTATACCAGCTTGCAAAATCATCGTACGACGATTTTTTTCGCGCAAGAAAATACTTACTGATAATGAACTTAATAACACATAAATACCTACACTATAATTCAGTGTACTTGTTACCCCTTCATTAAACATAATACTTCCGCACACAGAAAAAATCATACTTGTTAAAAATACAAATCGATCGCCAATCATTAGTTTTACAAGTATTGTTCCCATCGCAACAGGGACAACATACGCAATTCCTGCATATTCAAGCTTTTGAAACAAACTAATAATTTTCATTAAAACAATCGTGATAGACAAAATTGTAATATACGCTAAAATGTACGGTCTGTCTTCTCTTTTCCGCTGTAAAAATACTTCAAACTGCTTATGCATAAAGTATAGTAACACGCCAATGAGCACCGCTAATCCAACATAAGGCTGAAAACTATTACCTTTCTCTAATAAACCGACTAATTTCAACTGATTATACATATCACTTGAAATTGTTTCACCTTCTCTAACAATAACTTGTCCTTGAAGAATATAAACAGGTGGAACTAAATCTTCTTCTGCTTTCTTCTTCTCTTTCGTTACAGCTGGATCATAAAAATAATTTGCTGTAATCGCATAAGATCCTAGCGCATTCACAGCTTCCTTTAATCCGCTATTCACATTAAGGCTCTTCATTTCATTAACAAATCGCTCTTTCGCTGCCATTTCTTCGGACATTTTAATATTTCCACCCATAATAACACTAACAGACGTTAAAGCCGCATTCTTTGCTAATTCTAATTGATCCGGTTCTGCATTAATAAAGTATAATAAATTCTCATCCGATAATTCCTTTGTTAAATTAGATGGCAACTTCTTCTTCAATTTTTCTAATTTATTAGCATCGGTCATCTTTTTTTGCTCTTCAGGTCCAGCAGCTTTCATCTCCTGAATTACTTCATTTACCTTAGCAAAAACATCATTTACAATATCTACTCTATTTTGTTTATATTCACTTCTATATGTATATTGATCCCCGACTTTTTGAGCGGCCTCTTGTTTTTTTCTGTCCGTTATAACCTTATCTTCAATTTTAATAGGAGAATGAATTGTTTTTTTCGCAATAGAATACATATCAACATCTAATTGCTCTGGTTTCACATTATTCATAAGTGCAAAAAACAGCACTGCTCCTAATAAAACGTAAGAAATCCAACTTAGTTTTTTCGAATGTTGTAAATTACGAAACCACTTAGAAATTTCTTGAGATCTTAACATGATTTCAATACCTTCTCCTCTCCAGAAATAAAGTGAAACTATTTATAGCTTTCATTTCTTTTAGCCAACGATACTTTTAGGTAACATTTTATACACCAATCCTATAGTTTATTTCTCTTATCTTTTATGATATTAAAAAATATGCCGTTCGCCAACCTTAATACAAAAAGAAATGATCCTGACAAATAGGATCATTCCATTTTATCATATGCCTCAATAATACGTTGCACCAGTGGATGCCTTACAACGTCCGTTTGTTCTAATGTAATGAATGAAAGACCAGATACACCAGATAAAATGTTAGAAGCTAGCGTAAGCCCTGACTTTACCCCTTTTGGTAAATCTACTTGCGAAGGGTCTCCCGTAATAACCATTTTAGAACTAAAACCTAATCTAGTTAAAAACATTTTTATTTGTGCACCCGTTGTATTTTGCGCTTCATCTAAAATAACAAATGAATCATCGAGCGTACGTCCTCTCATATAAGCAAGAGGCGCGATTTCAATTACACCTCGTTCCATCATACGCTGCGTATATTCTTGTCCAAGAATATCGTGCAAGGCATCATACAATGGACGTAAGTACGGATCTACCTTCTCTTTCAAATCACCCGGTAAAAACCCTAAACTTTCTCCAGCTTCTACAGCTGGTCTCGTTAAAATGATTTTCTTTACATACCCTTGCTTTAAAGCTCTTACAGCCATTACTACAGCTAAATATGTTTTCCCAGTTCCGGCAGGCCCTATTCCAAATACAACATCATTTTTCTTCATTGCATGAATATATCTTCTTTGCCCCATTGTTTTTACACGAATGGATTTACCTTTTGCCGTTTTAAAGATTTCTTCTTCATATAACTCTTCAAATTGAGCAATTTTCCCTTGTTGTGCGAGCTGAATTGCATACGCAACATCTCTTTCTGTAATTGATACACCTTTTCGAATAACAACAAGTAATTGCTGTAAGATTTTTTCTACGAGTGTCACAGTTTCAACTGCTCCAGATGCATGAACAATTTCACCTCTAGTTACAATCGATACATTCAGTTCCCGTTCAATTACTTTCAAATGAGCATCATTGACTCCAAAAAGAGCGATTGCTTCGTTAGTATTTTCCAATTGTTGGTTCATTTCTACTAATTGTTCTGCCATTACTCAGTCTCCTTGAATATCGGATTCGGATATTGGTTGTGACTCTGCAATATTTTCAATCACAGTATAATGCAATGTGACTTTTAGTTGATCCGCCTCAACCTCTTTACTCAAAATCTTATCACTTACAATCATAGCATGTTCATCCAATTTTTTCTTTAGTTCTTTTTCAGCCATCTCTTTCGCTACTTTCATTGCTTGTTTTTCTGTATATTCTCGATTTGCTTCTTCCTCTTCCCGTACTATATCTTTTTCATATGCAATCGGTAATGTAAAACCAAATAATTTCACATCATGCTTTACACTTTCAGAACGAGAGCGTTTATACTTATCATGTTGAAATCCCCATATTTTTATTTTCGTATTCCCAAATGTAAGGTAATGCTCATTATATGCATCGCCCGTATATACTTGAAATTGCGTCTTTAGCGGCACATTCACATTAGATGTATACCACGTTTCTCCATATACAATACCTTTCGCCGAAACAATCGTTGGACTCTCCTCATTACCGTATATCCCTGATACGAGAAGCTGTCCTTTTTCTACATGATCATTTTTTAAAACAACTGGTTTTCCTACTTCAACAAATGTTTTTGTAACAATCGCTTCTTTTTTTGCCACTAAATTTTGCGGCCTTTGTTCCTTTTCTTTTTTCGGCTCGTTTTTTTCAACTATTTTAAAATGGTACGTCGTTCCTCTTATTTCGAGTCCCGCCCAAGTAATCGCATTAATATTATCAGTCAAATGACGCTGTACATCTTCTACATTAGGCATTTGGAATTGTAATTTCCCTCTTTTAATACCCATTTTGTCCAATTCTTTCATCAATATATATTCTGTTTCAGGTTTCGCTCCTGTAATTTCAATTTTCCAAACCATATTCGATAATGCAATCATACCAAAAAAGAAAATTAGAAAACCAATTAAGAATCCACTATTTTTAATTAAACGCTTATTCCAAAAAGGAAAGCCATAGCGCCCAATAAAATATAATTTACATTCATTTTTTCTATAAATCGGCTTTATTTTTTTCACATCTCGTAATAGCATACAAAATACTAACGTTTCATCAGCGATTTTCTTAACGTCCCAAACTAATAAATTCCTACGCACACATTCGTTAACGAACCGTTCCGCTCCTCTACCTTCAATTCGTACCTTTACATATCCAAGCCACTTTATAAACCATTTATTTTTCATCTACCACCTTCACTACCTTTCCAAAAGTAGACACACTACTTTTCACTTTAATTAGCAAAATAGCTCGTACAAAAATGAAATAAAGAGTTTTATCTTCCATAAATAGCGGGACAAACTAAATAGTAGGTTCATATCATTAGAATAAAGAAGAAAACTTCACATACGGAAGTTTCCCTTACTTCTCTTTCTGTTCGTCTTCTAAAAACGTCACTTGCTCAATGATCCCTTCAAGCAAAAGTTCTTCCGGAAGGATTGTTTTAATAACAAAGGACTGCCCCTTAATTAATAACTGACCATGCTTTAACAACAATCTTACTTCGTTATCTGAAAACACTAATAAACCTCGATGATTTTCTATATAGATATGCACTTGCCCAACAAGCGTGATCCGAGGTAGATCCATTAGCACATCCACTGGTAGGTCTATTTGCTTCGTTAACCAATTCTTCATTTGTTCTAATTTTTTCATCCCAAAAGACCCCCTCTCATCCCATATGTATGAAAAAAGAGCTTGTAATATCACGTCCAAACTGAAAAAAGCATAAAAAAACGTCTCATACGAAATGAGACGTTTTTTTATGCTAATAGCTGGACAACCAGCTTATTCACAAGTGATCCATCTGTTTTACCTTTTACTTTCGGCATAACAGCAGTCATCACCTTACCCATATCTGCTTTCGAAGTTGCACCAACTTCAGAAATAACTTGCTTGATTATATCAGCTAGTTGTTCTTCCGTTAATTGCTCAGGCAAATATGCACTTAAAATCTGAATTTCACTTTGCAGTTTATTAACAAGGTCTTCACGACCAGCTTTTTTAAATTCAAGGAGGGAGTCCTTATGCTGTTTTACTTCACGAGCTAAAACTGTTAGTTCCTCTTCTTCAGTAAGAGTATGCTGTAGTTTAATACCTTCATTTTGTAAAGCAGCCTTAACCATACGAATGACGGTTAATTTTTCTTTTTGTTTATTCTTCATCGCTTGTTTCATATCATCGTTTAAACGACCGAGAAGACTCATAACTTACACCCTCTCTTAGAATTTACGCTTTCTTGCCGCTTCAGATTTCTTCTTACGTTTTACACTTGGTTTTTCATAAAACTCGCGCTTTCTTGCTTCAGCAAGTGTACCAGTTTTAGAAACCGATCTTTTAAAACGGCGAAGTGCATCCTCCAAAGACTCGTTTTTACGAACGACTGTTTTTGACATTCTCTTTCCCTCCCTCCGAAACATCACACTTACATACTAACTTCAGCATGCAAAAAGAAACACTTCTTCAGCATGTCTTTTACGATTATAATACATTTTATCACTTCAGGTCAACTATTTGGCAGAATAAAAGAAGAATAGATGCTCTTCCTTTTTCAAAAACTATGTAGATAGCTGTTATCCTTCCCCTGAAGCCAACTATATTTTTATCATTACACCCTTTTTCATGCAGGAATGTACGAAAAAAACTTCTCATTTCTCACATTTTCAGTACTTAACTTATCCACTAAAAAAGAAAACATGCAAATCATTTCCATTTGCATGCTTTTTTATCCCGCTATTTGCCCTGCCACCCGATTGGTGAAGGCTAATAATCAGCGGGGATGAATCCCACGCTGATTAAAGTTTCACTTTATGCGCTTGCTGATTCCTTTTTCACATCATCTTCAAGAACACGAACAAATTGCGCTTCATTATATGGATAACCAGCTTTCGTAATTTTCACTTTCACTAGTTTACCAATTAATTCTTCTGATCCTTCAAATACAATTTTCAAGTAGTTATCTGTATAACCTACATATAACCCTTCGCGGTCGCCCTCTTTAAATTGCTCTTCTGGAATGATTTCAAGTACTTCGCCTTCAAACTGTGACGCATACTCTTTCGCTAATTGATTAGATAGTTCAATTAAACGGTGAACACGATCATTCTTCACATCTTCAGGAACTTGATCTTCCATACGTGCTGCAGGTGTTCCTGTACGTTTTGAGTACGGGAATACGTGTAATTCAGAGAAGCGATTCTCTTTAATGAAATTGTATGTTTCCATGAATTCTTCTTCTGTTTCACCTGGGAAACCAACGATTACGTCCGATGTAATCGCAAGACCTGGTAACGCTTCTTTCAAACGATCTAAGCGCTCTTGGAAAAATTCCATCGTATACTTACGACGCATACGCTTTAATACAGTATTAGATCCAGATTGCAACGGAATGTGTAAGTGACGTACAACTACTTCAGACTTATCTAACACTTCAATTACTTCATCTGAAATCTGACTCGCTTCAATAGAAGAAATACGAAGACGTTTTAATCCGCCTACTTCCGCTTCCATATCACGAAGTAATCCAGCTAAGTTATAATCTTTAATATCTTCACCGTATCCACCTGTATGAATACCTGTTAATACGATTTCTTTATAACCTGCATCGACTAATTGCTGCGCTTGTTTAATAACTTCTTTCCCCTCACGAGAACGCATTAAGCCACGCGCCCAAGGAATAATACAGAATGTACAGAAATTATTACAACCTTCTTGGATTTTTAAAGATGCACGTGTACGATCCGTGAAGTAAGGTACATCCAGTTCTTCGTATACACGTGTTTTCATAATATTGCGGACAGCATTAATTGGCTGGCGCTCTTTACGGAATTCTTCGATGTATCCTAACATCTTTTCACGATCTTGTGTACCAACTACAATATCTACACCTGGAATCGCCATAATTTCCGCTGGAGATGTTTGTGCATAACATCCTGTTACACAAATAACCGCATCCGGGTTTTGACGAACAGCACGTCTAATAACTTGACGACTTTTCTTATCTCCCGTATTCGTTACTGTACACGTATTAATTACATATACATCAGCTTTCTTTTCATATTCAGTTCTTTCATATCCACCTTGTTTAAACAATTGCCAAATGGCTTCTGTTTCATAGTGGTTTACTTTACAACCTAACGTATGGAACGCAACAGTTGACATTGATCATCACCCCATCAATTCAAAATGATACGAAGCAGCACTTAACGCATATAACGGCGCCGTTTCTGTTCTTAAAATTCTTGGTCCTAAACTACATGGTACAAATTTATGTTCACGAAGCGCTGTAATCTCTTCCTCAGCTAAACCGCCTTCTGGGCCAAATACAATCAATAGCTTTTGACCTGGTTTCATCGTCGTTAAAGCTTTCGCAAAATTAGATTTCTCACCTTGTTTTGCTTCCTCTTCGTAAGCAACAAGGCAAACATCATACTCACCGCTCATTGAAAGTAATTGTTTAAACGATGCTGGAGCATGTACTTCTGGAATTTCACTTCTATGTGATTGTTCCGCAGCTTCTTTCACAATTTTTCTTAAACGCTCAACTTTTTTATCAGCTTTTTTCGCATCCCACTTTACGATAGAGCGAGATGCTTGAAATGGTAAGAATGCAGCTGCCCCAAGCTCAGTTCCTTTTTGGAAAATTAACTCTAGCTTGTCTCCTTTCGGCAGTCCACTTGCGATCGTCACGAAAACAGGAAGTTCACTTGACGCCTCTACCCATTCTACAATAGCCGTATTAATAAATTCACTGGTAATTTCATCAATTGAACATACGGCTGTTTTTCCGTTTACACAGCAATAAATGTGATCACCAGCTGACATACGCATCACTCTTGCGATATGATGTACGTCATCACCTACAATGCGAATACTTGTCTCATTTACATATTTCTCTTCTACAAAATAACGTTGCATATAATCACCTTAGTAGAGTTTCGTTCCTTTCGTAAGTCAACACTTACGAAAAGAACGAAACGTTATCATTTTTTCATATAACAAACGGCAAGTCCCTCACCTTATAGTGAGAGACTCCCCTTTTCATTATAGACTAAAATCTATATTACGCATTTCGTGCAATAATTGCTACCCAATCTTCCATTCGTAACACTTCTTCAATTGTAAATCCAGCTTTTTCTAGCGCCTCAGAAATTACTTTTTCCTTCGCAGCGATAATGCCCGATGTAATAAATAATCCACCTGATTTCACAACTCTTGCTGCATCTTCAGGGAATAATAAAATAATTTCTGCTAATAAGTTCGCTACGATTAAATCAACAGGACCTTCAATACCTTCTAAAAGACTATTTTGTCCAACAGACACGATATCATCTGTTTTATTTAAACGTACATTCATTTCTGCACTTTCAACTGCAACAGGATCTAAATCATATGCTTGAACAGAAGACGCACCTAATTTTGCTGCTGCAATACTAAGTACACCAGAACCTGTTCCTACATCAATGATAGTGTCACCTGGCTGAACAGTTTTCTCTAAAGCACGAATACACATCGTTGTTGTTGGATGGGTTCCTGTTCCAAACGCCATACCTGGATCTAATTCAATAATTTTTTCTTCCGGAGAAGATGGTGTATATTCTTCCCACGTCGGCACAATTGTGAATATATCAGAAATTTGTACTGGATGGTAATATTTTTTCCAAGCAGTAGCCCAATCTTCTTCATTGACTTCGTTAACGGTAATATTTCCAGTACCAATTTCGATGTCGTAAGATGGAAGCACATCAATAGATGATTTTACACCTGCAATCGTTTCATGTAAAGAATCCGTTTGCGGGAAATATGCTTTTATTAATACGCCTTCCTCCGGATATTCATCTGGGTTCAATGCATAAATTTCACCGTATTGTTGCTCGCGCTCTTTCGTCAACTCCGCTGGATCCTCAATCGCAACTCCACTAGCACCAGCTTCATGTAAAATATGAGAGACAGCTTCTACTGCTTCTTCTGTTGTATGAATACTAATTTCTGACCATTTCACAATTTACCAACTCCATTTTTTATTTCCATTATTCCCCTTTGAAAGCACGTTTAAGCTTTCCAAATAAACTATCATCCTGCTCTTCTTGTCCCGCAAATTCACGTAATAAATCTTTTTGATGTGAAGTTAATTTCGTCGGTACAACAACACGAACGACTACATATTGATCTCCTTGACCGTATCCACGTACGTTCGGAGCACCTTTTCCTTTTAAGCGGAATTCTGTTCCTGTTTGTGTTCCTGCTGGAATTTTCAACTTCACTTTCCCATGAACTGTAGGAACTTCTACTTCAGCACCAAGTGCCATTTGCGCAAATGTTAATGGCATTTCGCAAATAATGTGATCTCCTTCACGCTCAAAGAATTCATGATTTCTTACATGAACAACAACATATAAATCTCCTGCCGGTCCGCCATTTACGCCCGCTTCACCTTTTCCAGATACACGGATTTGTTGACCATTATCGATACCTGCCGGAATTTTAACGTTGATTTTTTTACGTTTACGTACTTTACCAGAACCTTGACATGTCGTACATTTTTCTTTAATCATTTGACCAGTTCCTGAGCAATGACCACAAGCTTGACGGTTTACGATACGACCAAATGGTGTATTTTGTTCTACACTTACTTGCCCAGATCCTGAACAATGTTTACACGTTTCTTTTGAAGTTCCTGGTTTCGCTCCACTACCTTTACAAGTATCACATGGATCTTCTACTGGAATCTCGACATTTAATTCTTTACCAAAAATAGCTTCTTCAAACTCTAAAGTAACTTGATATTGTAAGTCAGCACCTTGACGCGGAGCATTTGGATCACGACGTCTGCCGCCACCCCCACCAAAGAACGAACTAAAGATATCTTCAAAACCGAAGCCACCGCCGAAGTCTCCTCCGCCACCAAAGCCACCGAAACCTTGATTTGCACCAGCATGACCAAATTGATCATATTGCGCACGCTTTTGATCGTCGCTTAATACTTCGTATGCTTCTTGTACTTCTTTAAACTTTTCAATTGCATTCTCTTCTTTACTTACGTCTGGATGGTATTTTTTAGCCAAACGACGATACGCTTTTTTTATTTCATCTTTTGAAGCACCCTTGCTAAGTCCAAGGACCTCGTAATAATCTCGTTTACTCATAAATTTACAACCCCCGAATCTTTCACATAAACGTAATTTTAACACCGAAAGAAAGTGCTTTGCAACAAAGTTTCCTCACTTACAGTATGCAAAGTTAAAAACTTAAGAACCTCACACTTTTCTTCTCATTCGTGAAAAAAGTCAAAGCCAAGGCACGCTTGACTTTGACTTTTTGTCATCTTACTTATTTATATTACTTATCTTCTTTTACTTCTTCAAACTCAGCGTCTACTACATTGTCTTTCTTCGCGCCAGCATCTTGTGCTCCTTGTGCACCTTCTGCTTGCCCTGCAGCTGCTTGAGCTTGCTCGTATAATTTAACACTTAATTGTTGTACAATTTCTTGTAAAGCGTCTTTTTTCGCACGGATGTCTTCAAGCTCGTTCTTCTCGATCGCAGCTTGTAGTGCTTCTTTCGCTTCTGTTGCTTTTGCAACTTCAGCTGCATCCACTTTACCTTCTAAATCTTTTACAACTTTATCCGTTTGGAATACAAGTTGGTCAGCTTCGTTACGAAGTTCAACCTCTTCCTTACGTTTTTGGTCAGCATCAGCATTTGCTTCTGCTTCTTGTACCATACGATCTACTTCTTCATCAGAAAGACCTGAAGAAGATTGGATTGTAATAGCTTGCTCTTTGCTTGTTCCTAAGTCTTTTGCACGTACGTTAACGATACCGTTCGCATCAATATCGAATGTTACTTCGATTTGTGGAATACCACGTGGTGCTGGTGGAAGGTCTGTTAATTGGAAACGACCTAATGTTTTGTTGTCAGCTGACATTGGACGCTCACCTTGTAATACGTGAATATCTACTGCTGGTTGGTTATCAGCAGCTGTCGAGAATACTTGTGACTTACTTGTTGGAATTGTAGTGTTACGCTCGATTAATTTCGTGAACACGCCACCCATAGTTTCAATACCTAAAGAAAGTGGAGTTACGTCTAATAATAGTACGCCTTCTACATCACCAGTAAGTACGCCACCTTGAACTGCAGCACCTAATGCTACAACTTCATCAGGGTTTACACCTTTATATGGTTCTTTACCAGTTTCACGTTTAATAGCTTCTTGTACAGCTGGGATACGAGTAGATCCACCAACAAGGATAACTTTATCTAATTCGCTTGGAGCAAAACCAGCGTCTTTTAATGCACGGCGAGTTGGCTCTAATGTTCTTTCAACAAGACCTGCTGAAAGCTCTTCGAATTTCGCTCTTGTTAATGTTAATTCTAAGTGTAATGGACCAGCAGCTCCAGCACTAATGAATGGTAATGAAATTTGTGTTTGTGTTACGCCAGAAAGATCTTTTTTCGCTTTTTCAGCTGCATCTTTCAAACGTTGAAGTGCCATTTTATCTTGGCTTAAATCAATGTTATTTTCTTTTTTGAACTCAGCTACTAAGTGGTCAATAATAACTTGGTCAAAGTCATCTCCACCAAGACGGTTGTCACCAGCAGTTGAAATAACTTCGAATGTTCCGTCTGCTAACTCAAGGATAGATACGTCAAATGTACCGCCACCTAAGTCATATACTAAGATTTTTTGCTCTTCATCTTGTTTTTCTAAACCGTAAGCAAGCGCTGCTGCTGTTGGTTCGTTAATGATACGCTCAACTTCTAAACCAGCGATACGACCAGCATCTTTTGTTGCTTGACGCTCTGCATCGTTGAAGTATGCAGGTACTGTAATAACAGCTTTCGTTACTGTTTCACCTAAGTATGCTTCAGCAGAAGCTTTTAAGTTTTGTAAAATGATTGCAGAAATTTCTTGAGGTGTATAATCTTTACCTTCAACTTCTACTTTATAGTCTGTACCCATATGACGTTTAACAGACATGATTGTATTTGGGTTTGTAATTGCTTGACGCTTTGCAACTTCCCCAACTTGACGCTCTTCATTTTTGAAAGCTACAACAGAAGGTGTTGTACGGTTTCCTTCTGGATTTGGGATAACCTTTGGTTCTCCACCTTCCATAACAGCTACACAAGAGTTTGTTGTACCTAAGTCAATACCGATAATTTTACTCATGGCGAATCCTCCTACTTTTATGTAAATTATTGATTTACTTTTACCATTGATGGGCGAATCACACGGTCTTTTAGTTTATAACCTTTTTGGAATTCTTCAACTACCGCGTTTGATTCAAATTCACTGTCTTCTACTTGCATAATAGCCTGGTGTTCATTAGGATCAAACTGTTTACCAACAGCTTCAATCGCCTCAACACCTTCTTTAGACAACGCTTCTAGCAATTGACGATGCACCATTTCCATACCTTGTAACAAGGATTTCGTTTGCTCATCAGTTGCTTCCACTTGCATCGCTCTTTCAAAATTATCAAGAGCTGGCAAAATATCTGAAACTAGGCTTTGTGCTCTATATTTTTCAGCAGCCTGTTTATCCATTTGGACACGGCGCTTATAATTTTCAAAATCAGCTTGTAGACGTAATGTGCGACCTTCCGTTTCCGTTAGTTTCGCTTGTAACTCATCTACTTTTTCTTGTAAAAGAGCAGCCTCACTTTTTTCTTCTACAGTTTTTTCACTGTTTTCTGTCGTGACAGCTTCTTCAACTTGCGCTTCTTTTACTTCTTCTACCACTTGTTCGTTACGCTCTTCCACAATATTCACCTCCTTAAAAGGTATTAGGTATCATGCATAGCATGATTACCTAAGCATAGTTATATATTACACACAGCGATGTATTGTTCATCACTTGAGCGCATGTATTCTTCTTTATTTTTTTAGTCCATCTGTAATTTGCCTTGTAAATAACTGCAACAAACTAATTACACGAGAGTATTGCATTCTCGTTGGACCTAAAATTGCAATTGTTCCAAGCTGTTCTTCTCCAATCGAATATGTTGCAGAAATTAAACTACAATCTTCCATGGCTGTCGCAGAGTTTTCCCTACCAATTTTCACTTGAATACCTACTTGTTTATGACGCAAAATGTCATAGAACTCAGCTTCATTATCAATCATCGTCAGCAAGGATCTTACTTTGTGAATGTCATGGAACTCTGGTTGCGAAAGCATATTTGCTTTTCCTCCAAAGTATATCTTTTCCGATAAAGGAACTTGAAATGTACCATCTAACATTTTTATTGCACTATCGTAATTATGAACATAGCCACGTAAAACTGTAACAATCTCTTTAAAGATTTTGTTATGGAGTTCCGACATCGGTACGCCTGATAGCTTTTCATTTAAAATATTAACCATTTTTTCTAAATCTGATAAATCAACAGATTCCGGAACGGTAATCGTTTTGCTTTGTACATGCCCTGTATCCGTTACAATAATAGCGACTGCAGTTTGACGATCAAGCGGCACAATTTGTACGTTTTTCAGTTTATTTGTGCTTAACTTCGGTCCAAGAACAATGGCCGTATAATTCGTAAGCTCTGATAAAATTTGAGCCGATTGCTGTGCAATCTTTTCCGCTTCAAAAATTCTTTCAGCAAATAAATCTTTAATTTGTACAATTTCATCTTTCGGTAAGTTTTGCGGCGCTAAAAGATGGTCTACATAAAATCGGTATCCTTTCTCAGAAGGAACACGTCCAGAAGAACTATGCGTTTTCTCAATAAATCCTAGCTCCTCTAAATCAGCCATTTCATTTCGAATAGTAGCTGAACTAAATGTAATTTCATCTTTCTTAGCCAACGTCCTCGACCCAACAGGTTGCGCTGATCCAATAAAGTCATCAATAATTGTTTGTAAAATTAAGAGCTGACGTTCCGTAAGCATCTCATCATCACCTCTGTTAGCACTCTTTGTCTTCGAGTGCTAAATCTATTAATAACTTACCAAAATTGACATTCAATTGTCAACGGAAACGTCACGAAATAATGAAACTTTTTCACGTTAATGGAACATTTAATTAGTCAATCAAAAATGATTGGAATACTTCATTCCCTAATAACTTTCCTTTTCGCGTTAAACGAACATACCCATCGCTCTCTTCAAGCAATCCTTGTTCTTGGTTGTTTTGTAACTGCTTCGCGAAAACTTGATCCATCTCCATATTAAATTTCTTTTGAAACGCTATTTTAGATACACCTTTTGTTTTTCGAAGCCCTAAGAACAACTCTTCTTCCATTTTTTCTTTCTCCGTCACCACGTGAACATCTAAATACGGAAATCCAGTTTCATCGATTTTATTGAAATATTGCTTGAGTGGCCCTACATTTTGGATACGTTCCCCATTTACATAACTATGCGCTCCAGCTCCAAATCCATAATACTCTTCATTATTCCAGTATGTGAGATTATGTCTACTTTCATTATCACCTTTTGAGAAATTACTAATTTCATACTGGCTATATCCATGTTTTTCCATTTCATCCATTACCATTTCGTACATTTTCGCTTCATGGTCTTCACCTGGAAGTCTTAATTTCCCTTTATTCATTAAGTTATAAAACACCGTTTTCGGTTCCACAATTAATGAATAGGCCGAGAAATGTTGTACACCAAGCGTAAAAGCAATATCTAACGTTTCTTTCACATCTTCTATCGTCTGCCCTGGCAGTGCATAAATAATATCTACATTTATATTTTTAAAGCCCACTTCCTGCGCTTCTCTAATTGCTACAAACGCATCTTCCCTCGTATGCTTACGTCCAATTTTCTCAAGCAATTCATCTCGAAATGTTTGCACACCAAAACTAATTCGGTTTACTCCACCTTCTAGCAACACATTTAACTTCTCTTTTGGCAAATCACCCGGATTCGCTTCAAATGTTAATTCACAATTCGGGGCAAACGGGCGTAAACGACGATTTATAATATCTAATAATTTCTTTGTCTGCTCCATGTTTAATGCTGTCGGAGTTCCTCCACCAACAAAAATCGTTTTCATACTATCAAACGGTACCTTTTGAACTGTATTTATTATTTCTTTCTCTAAATACTCTAAATATTGATCGACCGGTTGGCGTTCAATAAACACTTTATTAAAATCACAATAGTGACAAATATGCTGACAAAACGGAATATGAATATATGCAGCTTGCACCAAAAATAACTCCTACCTTTCTAAAAAGAAAACCTCCGCGCTCGGGAGGCTTCTTTACTTCTCTAACGTATTACGAATTTGCTCCATTCGCATTTTTCCCCAATCATACATCATTTCAACGATTGGTAAAAGCGACATGCCTAATTCCGTCATATAATACTCCACTCGCGGAGGAATTTCTGGGTATACTGTTCGGGCAACAATCCCGTCTTCCATTAACTCTTTTAATTGATTCGACAAAACTTTATGAGAAATGCTTGGGAATAATCGTTGTAATTCACTAAAACGATGAGGCCCTTCCACACCAAGATGCCACAGTATCACAACTTTCCACTTTCCGCTAATAATAGAAAGCGTCAATTCCTTTTCACAATTAAAATTGCCATTTTGTATTTTCTCGTGAATATCTTTTCGAATATTTTCGGACATTAACAAACTCCTAACTCTATATGAACTAAAAAGCTCTCTCACCATTGTAAATGAGAGAAGCTACGTTGTCTAAAAAGTAATGATATAAAAAAGAAGCCGTATAAACGACTTCTTTTTATATCGATTCGCATGAAATAACAATCAATTATTAATTGTCATCCATTTTCAGTACAGCCATGAACGCTTCTTGCGGTACTTCTACAGAACCAACAGACTTCATACGTTTTTTACCTTCTTTTTGCTTATCAAGAAGTTTACGTTTACGAGAAATGTCACCACCGTAACATTTCGCAAGTACGTTTTTACGCATCGCCTTAATTGTAGAACGCGCTACAACTTTGTTTCCGATTGTCGCTTGAATTGGTACTTCGAACTGCTGTCTTGGAATTAAATCTTTTAATTTTTCTACAATCACTTTACCGCGGTCATACGCTGAATCACGGTGTACGATAAATGATAGAGCATCCACTTGTTCATTATTTAAAAGAATATCCATTTTCACAAGTTTAGATGGTTTGTAGCCAATTAACTCGTAATCAAATGATGCATATCCTTTTGTGTTTGATTTCAACTGATCGAAGAAATCATATACGATTTCTGATAACGGGATTTCATATGTTAATGTAACACGTGTTTCATCTAAATATTGCATATCAATAAACGTTCCACGTTTACCTTGGCAAATTTCCATTACAGCTCCAACATAGTCATTTGGAACCATAATTGAAGCCTTCACAAACGGCTCTTCTACACGATCGATAGACTGTGGATCTGGCATATTAGATGGATTATCAACAATAACATCTTCACCGTTTGTTAAATACACTTTATAAATAACGCTTGGCGCTGTTGTAATTAAGTCAATTTTAAATTCACGTTCAATACGTTCTTGAATGATTTCCATGTGAAGAAGTCCTAAGAAACCACAACGGAAACCAAATCCTAGCGCTTGAGATGTTTCTGGTTCAAACTCAAGAGCAGAATCGTTTAACTCTAATTTTTCTAACGCATCACGTAAATCGTTGTAACGTGCAGAATCAATTGGATATAAACCACAGAATACCATAGGGTTTAATTTACGATAACCTGCTAACGGTTCTGCAGCTGGACGTTTCGCATGTGTAATCGTATCACCAACGCGTGTGTCACCAACATTTTTAATCGATGCTGCTAAGAAACCTACATCACCTACTGTTAACTCGTCACGTTGCGTAGTCTTCGGTGTAAATACACCTACTTCTGTTACTTCAAATTCTTTACCAGTTGCCATCATACGTACTTTATCGCCAACTTTTACCGTTCCGTTAACAACACGAATATATGCAATTACACCGCGGTATGGATCATATAAAGAGTCAAAGATCATACATTGTAACGGCTCTTCTGAATCCCCTGTTGGTGCTGGTACTTTTTCAACGATTTGTTCTAAAATTTCTTCAATACCAATCCCAGCTTTTGCAGAAGCAAGTACAGCTTCTGATGCATCTAAACCGATTACATCTTCTACTTCTTGACGTACACGTTCTGGGTCTGCACTTGGTAAGTCGATTTTATTAATAACTGGTAAAATTTCTAAATTGTTATCAAGCGCTAAGTAAACGTTCGCTAACGTTTGCGCTTCAATACCTTGCGCCGCATCCACTACAAGAATTGCACCTTCACAAGCCGCTAAACTACGAGATACTTCGTACGTAAAGTCGACGTGTCCTGGTGTATCAATTAAGTGAAGAATATATTCTTCACCGTCTTTTGCTTTATACGTTAACTGTACTGCGTTTAATTTAATTGTAATACCACGCTCACGCTCTAAATCCATAGAGTCAAGCAACTGCGCTTTCATTTCACGTTGTGTTAACGCGTTTGTTTTCTCTAAAATACGGTCTGCTAACGTTGATTTTCCGTGGTCAATATGAGCAATGATAGAGAAATTACGGATTTTGGACTGTCTTTTTGCTCTTTCTTCTTTGTTCATCTATGTTCTCAACTCCTAATAGTCTCGCCAATATACACTAGCACTGATTATATCAATAGAGCAGCAAAGATTCAATGAAAACTCGTGCTGCTTACAATACAAATCATTCTATCTATATCTTATGCGAACAAACCATAAGAGACAAACCTTTTTCAAATTAAAAAACGGCTGTCTTACAAATCTGTAAAACAGCCGTCCTCCGTTTGACTCTTAACTAAAAATTCCTTTTACTTTCCCGACAACTATATCTGTTCCAAACTTTGTTATTTCATAGGCAACACTTGCTATTACCATACCCATTCCTTCTACAACATTAAAACTTCTTAAGCTTTCTAATTGTTTTTGTTTTTCAGTAGCGGAAAACGAGCCTTCCAAAATTTCTGATTCAGCAGCCTCACCTTTTGTTCCTGTCATATGAGCGATTTGTTCATACGACATTTGCTGATAACCTTTCATACTTTTCAAACCGTGATTAGCAAGTGCCACCCCCGCTATCACCATAAGTAAGCATATAACTGTACTACATATACATAAAAGCGAAAAGCGGCTTAAATAATTATCCTCTCTTCCCATCAATGTGTATATGCTCCTGTATTATCTTGGTCAATTTGATGATGCAGTGCTGCATTTAAACCACTTGCTATTACATTCGCCATATCCTCTATAAAAGCATCCACTTCTTTCGGAGTCACCATTAAATTATGTCCAAGAGGAGATAACACTTCATAAATTAATTTTCTCTTCTCTTCATCTTCCAGTGTACCTACAGCACCTAAAAACATATTTCGGCTCTTTTCATCCGGCATATCTTCTTCTGTTAATTTTTTCTTTTCTCCAAATGTAAAGCCAGCTGGTAACAAAGATCTTGAAGGTTTGTTTCCTTCTTTCATCTCCCGGCCAAAATGTTTCAAAATAAAATCAATTGTATCGCTTGTAATCGAAACGGCATCCACCACAGTCGGAACACCAATCGCGATAACAGGTATACCCAATGTTTCTTTACTGAGTTCCTTACGTTTATTGCCAACACCTGATCCAGGATGAATCCCCGTATCAGAAATTTGTATCGTACTATTTACTCGTTCAATAGAACGGGCAGCTAATGCATCAATTGCTATAACAAAGTCCGGCTTCGTCTTCTCAATAATTCCATAAATGACATCGCTCGTTTCGATTCCTGTAATTCCCATTACTCCTGGCCGAATTGCACTAACAGGCCTAAACCCTTCTTCTACACTTTCAGGCTGCAATTGAAACAAATGTCTCGTTACCAATACATTTTCTACAACTATCGGACCAAGCGCATCTGGCGTTACATTCCAATTCCCAAGACCAACAATTAAACAACTCGCTTCTTTCGTAACGCCAACCTCTTCTAAGAAATAAGAAAATTCTTTTGCAAAAATGCGCTCTACTTTTTGTTGCAGCTCTGTATCTTGTTGGCGTATACCTTGTACTTCAAGCGTTAAATAATTTCCAGGTTTTTTACCCATCGATTCAGAGGCAACTTCATCAATCGTTACTTTCGTAATGGTAATACCTTCTTCTTCCCTCTCTTTTACAATAACTCCTTGTATTCCTTGTTGCTCTTCTTGACGCTCTTGCAACATTTGATGTGCCTCTACAGCAAGGTCCGTTCTAACACTATATTTACTTAAATCTAATGGTTCTTTCATCGTATCTCCTCCGTAATTCATAGTAAATATCGTTAGATTTCCCAAAGTTATATAAGGTCATTCTTTCCTTTACGTGAAATTTCATGGATATACTATTGCAATTCTCTTCACCGTTTGATAGAATATCACTTGTTCTATGTTATGAATCGAGTCATTCGATTGCACCAGGGAGGTGAAAAGTATGGCAAACATCAAATCTGCTATCAAACGCGCTAAACTTAGCGAAGAGCGTCGTGCACATAACGCTTCTATCAAGTCTGACATGCGTTCTGCTGTTAAAACTGTTGAAGCTTTAGTTACTAATAACGATCTTGAAAATGCTAAAGAAGCTTTCAAAACTGCTTCTAAAAAACTTGACAAAGCAGCTCGTAAAGGTCTTATCCACCAAAACGCTGCAGCTCGTCAAAAATCTCGCTTAGCGAAACAAGTAAACGCGTAAGGCGTTTAAAAAACGATCCATTTGGATCGTTTTTTTATATACAAAAAAGTTCACGCGCTAAGCACGTGAATTTTTTTCATTACATATGATTTAACCGCATTAAGAAAAACTCAAGCACAAGTTTCTTATCCATTTTTCCTGTCTTCATACTATAATCAGCTTCCGCTAATTCTATAATCACTTTTTTTAATTCTTCAAAAGAGAAAAACTTCGTTTGATTCATCGCTAACTTTACACGATAGGGATGCACACCAATATGAGACGCAATTTGATTCTGTCCATAACCACGTTGCTGTAACTCTTTCACTTGATGCAGCAAACGGAATTGACTTACTAATAACGCAAGTAGTTTAATCGGTTCCTCTTGCTGCGTAAATAATCCATCCAAAATTTGCATCGCACCTGCAATATCTTTTTTTACCACTTTTTCTGTCAAAGCAAACACATTTTGTTCAACTGATTTTGGCACAAGCTCCGCAACAAGTTTTGGGGTAACCTCTCCCCCCATACCAACGTATAACGTTAACTTGTCCATTTCCTTCACCAACATCGTTACATTACTTCCCACAAGCTCTAGCAACAAACTAACAGCCGCATTATCAATATGTACATGCACTTCATCCGCACGAGCCACAATCCACTTCTGAACATCCTGCACTTGCATCGCATTCGCTTCTACTACATCCGCTGTTTTCTTTAATAGTTTTGTAATTTTTTTTCGTTCATCAAGCTTTTCGTAAGGCGCAACAAAAACAAGAATAGAAAACGGAGAAGGCTCCCCAATATATTCTTCTAAAATCTTTATATTTTGTTCTAACTTTTCTTTTTGTGAAGTTAGAAATAGTGGTGATTTTATTAATAGCACTTTACGTTCTCCAAAAAAAGGAAGTGTACGTGCATCCTCAACCACATCTTCTAAATATGCTTCTTCTAAATCATATGTCACAACATTAAACTCGCGATCTTCCTCTTCAAGCGCTTCTGTTGTAATAAGTTTTATCGTTTCATTTATAAAAAACGCTTCCGTTCCATACAGTAAATACAACGAAGAAAACTGCTTCTTTTTAATCTTTTTATGTATATCACTCATACTTTTTCCTACTCCCTAACTTGACAATATATATTTATACTAATGCCCTAGCTTTTGTTTTACAAGTACAAAGGAACAGGCTGTATAACCCGTCCCTTTATTTATATTAAACGCCACGCAATAAGCCCCGGGTTTCTTATTGGTGTGCGGTAATCACCTTCCCTTTATTATTCACAATAAAAATTCGAGTATAAGTGCCAACTGTTAACATGCTTGGAAACAAAAAACTCACGTTACTTCATAATCTAAAAGTAGTAAAAACGCTCTATTTCTCTTCCTATATAAATTGTAGATTTTTTTCTGACAATATTTTATACTAAAGTGGAATGTTGGGGAGGGATTCTAAATGAATGATTTTGAACAAAATGTTCAAAGTAAACGCAATGACGCTATTGATTCAGGGGTAGGATTTATCGTCTCATTTGGTTTTTTCGCAACACTTTTCATCATTGCAACTGTTATTAAATTTATCGGTTCTTAAAGACTGCTGCTTACTGGCAGTCTTCTTTTTTATCTATTATGTGTTTCATCATATGTGATTTTGCTACGAAAGGTTCCGCCTTCCCCTTTAAAAACATAGGAAATAGCACCTCGCTTATCCGTGCGCCATATTTCAATCCCCATCTTCTCCAAACGCTCTATAACTTCTTTATGAGGGTGTCCATACCTATTACGCTCACCGGCAGAAATAATCGCCATATTAGGCTGTACAGCGCTTAAAAAAGGCGTTATAGATGACGTGTTACTCCCATGATGAGCAACCTTTAAAACATCCGCCCGTAATTCGGAATACGTAGCTACTAAAAACCTCTCGCCTTCTTCTTCTAAATCACCTGTAAATAACCACGTTAGTCCTCCTAATTTTGCCCACACTACAATTGAAGCGTTATTTTCACTTTTTTCCTTTCCTGTTGGGGCTAATACGAAAAATTCCGCTCCATTTACGCTCCAACTCTCTCCTTCTCCCACTTCTCTTATTTTCACTTCCTTTTCTAACGCCTGTTTCTTTACTACTTTTTCTAATTCCGCATCTTGTTCCTTTCGGCCAAATACGACTTCTTTTACGATTATATTTGATAATAACTCTTGCGCAGCACCTATATGATCCGCATCGCCATGCGTTACGATTAACTTATCGATTTTTTTAATACCTTCCTTTTGTAAATACGGAATCAAAATATCATTTCCGACAGAAAATTCATGCTTTTTCCGTTGCCATTCTTCCTTGTTTACACGAATTGTTCCACCAGTATCGATGAGGTAGATCTCTTTATCGTACGGGAGACGAATTAATATCGCATCTCCCTGTCCAACATCAAGAAATGTAACACTTCCGCTTTCCCGAAAATACGGATATACATAATGACATGTACTAATAAATAGAAATATACCCGAAGCTATACACATAATCGCTTTCGACATTCGCCTTTCCCAAACCATCAATACACTAATAATACTCACGCAATATAGAGTTACAAGAAGTATAGGTGTTTGCCCGAAATTAAGACGGATAAATGGCAAGTTTTCACAATAACTTAAAAAATCATTAGAAAGATTCAAACCTATTGATAGTACATTCGCAAGTCCTTTTGCAAGAAACGGGATGATCGGTATACATATTAAAATAACAATGCTACACGGCAATACAATAAGAGATAAAAACGGAACGTATAGGATATTTAGAAAAATACTATATGGAGAAAAATAACCGAAGTGATATAACAAAATCGGGGTACTAACGAGCTGTGAAATAAAAGAAATATAAATAGAATTTCGGATTACTCCCTTACTACTCTCTAGTAAAAGCGGGGCAGATAAAAGTAGAGCAAAACTACCAACGAAGGAAAACTGAAAACCAATATTAAACACGAGATATGGATCAAATATAAGCATACATATAGCTGTTACACTTAAAGCATCTAAGCTAGATAAACGAATAGAACACATAAAAGCAATCAACATTAAAACTCCTGTTATAGAAGCTCTTATAACAGATGGTGACGCTCCTGCTAAAATCATATATAGAGGAATACAGAAGATAAGACATACTGTTGCTACCTCCCTCGTCACACCACTTCTTAGCAAAATAAAATACACGATCACCATTAACAATACGATATGCGATCCTGAAATCGCCAACAAATGTATAAGACCAAATTGTTGATATTGCTCTTCAACTTCATATATCATTTGTTGTCTATCACCAAATACTAATGCATTCATAAAAGCACCTGATTGCTCCGGAAACATTTCTGTAACTCCCGAGATTGCTTGCTGCCTTAAAAGAAGGATCCATTGCACAGGTGACAATGATGTTTTATAGCATTCAGAAATATATGTAGCTTCCAATATGAAATGAATATTTTGCTTATACAAATAATCACGATAATTAAAACCATGAAAATTCCGAGCTATCGGTGGTTCTTTCCTCTCACCTTCGAATACACATGATGCTCCTGCATGTAATTGTCGCAGTTGTTTCTTTTCCGAGGTTGATTTAATTTTGTAACTTAACTGCACTATATTTTTATACTGATCTTCAACTTGAAATGATAGGCGATCCCCGTTAATAAGAGGTGTATTGTATATCACTCCTCTTGTAGCTTCGTAGGACTCTCCTAGAGGCTTATTTTGCCCTTGAACATACGCAGTGTACATAGCGCCACTAAAACACGCTATCATACAATAAAGGAAGGTTTTACGCGAAGTACGATACAAACAAAAGATAACATATAGAACGAGACAACAAATCAGCAATAAAACCGAAGAGGAGAAGGCAATTGCAATCCCTATTATAAATGAGATTGCAACATAGCCCCATTGTCCATGCAACTCATACTCACTCCTTATAGCATCATTTTTGCTTTCGTGAATACATGCTGTAATTCTTCCATTGATAAATTCTCTTTTTCTAAAGATGCAAATAGTTCTTTTAACTCCATATGACGCTTTTGATCCTCTAATGCTGCAATGTCATATTCTAGCGGAACGTGTTTCACTGTTACATTCGCTTTTTCAAATAACTCTACGGCATATGGATGATTTTTATAATCCTGTGCATAATAAACCGCTGTAATACCACTTTGAATAATCGCCTTACAACATTGTAAACAAGGGAAATGCGTAACATAAATTTCCGCTTCCTCCGTTTTCACGCCAAACTTTGCACATTGTAATAAAGCATTCATTTCTGCGTGAATCGTACGAACACAATGATTATCAATAACATAGCATCCGTCATCTATACAATGTACACCACCTTTAATTGAACCATTATATCCACCAGCAATAATTCGTTTATCACGAACGATTGTCGCGCCTACTGCAAGCCTTGTACATGTACTACGTAAAGATAGTAAATGGCTTTGCGTCATAAAATATTGATCCCATGAAATTCGTTCCATATTCTTCACCTACTTTTTTGTCTACTTGTAGTGTAGCGAATGAAGAAAAACTTCGTCAATCTTTTACGGAATAATAATTTGATCTTTTATTTTTTCCAAAGACTTCGCACCAATCCCGTCAATCTCTAACAAATCTTCTATTTTTTGAAATGGACCATGCTCCTCTCGATATTTCAAAATACTTTCCGCTTTCCGAGAGCCGATACCTGTAATTTTTTCAAGTTGTTCTTTAGAAGCTGCATTTATTTGAACTTTCCCCTCTCCCTTTGAAACAGCAGCTACTTCTTGCGCTTGTTCGTTTTTATTCGGTACGTAAAGAATCATTTGGTCTTGTACCATTTGCGCTAAATTTACTTTCATCCTATCTGCCTCAGGTAAAAAACCACCTGCCTTCTCAATGGCATCCTTGACCCGGTCCCCTTCTTTCATTTCATACACTCCCTCTTTAACAACAGCCCCTTTCATATCAATTACAATTATTTTTTTCTGCTGCTTTGTATCCGATATTTTCAGTTTACTTTTTTTCTCTATCTCTTTCGCTTGAACATCCGTTGCAATGATTGATCGCTCTGTATGCCCGTTCGTTTTCCAGAAAAGAAGAAAAAGTACAGTTCCAATAATAGCTACTAATCCTAACCATTTCTTTGGAAAATCCCACATCATTTTTCACCTCTAATCATAAATTTATAACATCATTCATATTGTTTAGGAGAAAGCTGTTACGAAGGAGGTATGAAACATTGAACATAGGAATTATAGGGACAGGGAACATGGGGAATATACTAATCGATGCATTTTTAGAAACCCGTGCTGTCAAACCTTCGTGCCTTACAATCATTAATCGAACGCCCGCCAAAGCATATCATATAAAGGAAAAATACCCTTCTGTTCATATAGCCAAAACTATTGATGAGGTAATCGAACGATCACATCTTATTTTTATTTGCGTAAAGCCGATAGATATATACCCGATCCTACAAAAATACGCTGAATATTTTTCTGATGAAAAGTGCTTAGTTTCTATCACAAGCCCAATATCTCCATCACAATTAGAGACACTTGTACCTTGCCACGTTGCCCGTATTATTCCAAGCATTACAAACCGCGCTCTGTCTGGCGCATCACTATTTACGTTTGGAAGTAAATGCTCTGAAGAGTGGCAACAAAAACTATTTCGCCTATTCAAAAACATTTCTACTCCCCTTGTAATAGAAGAAGATATAACGCGCGTTTCATCTGATATAGCAAGCTGTGGCCCTGCATTCTTTAGTTATTTATTACAATGTTTCATTAATGCTGCTGTAGATAAAACAAATATTACACATGAAGAGGCCACTACTTTAGTAAGTGAAATGGTCGTTGGAATGGGGAAATTACTTGAAAAAGGGATTTTCACATTGCCTACTTTACAAGAAAAAGTATGTGTTAAAGGCGGCGTTACAGGAGAAGGTATTCGTGTTTTAGAAGAACATGTTGGGGATATGTTTCATAAATTAATTGAGCGGACACACGAGAAATTTGATGAAGATTTAAAATGCGTTGATCAGCAATTCAATAAACACACATAATAAATACGTCATCATCATTCCAAATCCTTTTTATAAATACTTAGTTTTTCACATTACATTTTCAATTAAACTAGCATTTTCACACTTCACGTATATCATCTTCTTATTATTCTAGAGCAAAAATTACAGTTTCTTTACAAAACAAAAGCAACCTTCTCGGTTGCTTTTGTTTTACCTCGCTATTTGCTGGCCAGTAAGATCCCCACCTTAAAAACTAAGCGAAAGTAAAGAAGTTCAGTGGGGGTCGGACTGCCCGTAAAAGCCCGATTGGTGAAGGCTAATAATCAGCGGGGGGCTTCGCCCCCCCCCCCCCGCTGATTAAAGTTTCACTTTATCCGTTTTTCTTCGCCATGAAGAAAATACGCTCTGTTTGTTCTGTAACTTCAAGTCTCTCAAAGTCACCAGTTACGCGAAGCACTGTAAAACCAGCTGCTTCAAGCCATTTCGTTAACTCTTCAACCGGATATGCACGTTGCACGTGACATTCGTCAAAGCGATGGTACACATCTTCTTCTGGATCTTGAACAAAGAACGTTAAATCATGTTCTACACTATTTGATTCTTCACCAGGGAAGCAATTCCAAATAAGAGATATTTCTTCTCCATTTACTGTGTATGTTTCATTTTGAAATATATGATGTATTTTATATAAAGAATGTACATCAAATAAAAACAAACCATCTTGACGTAAATGGTGAAACACTCTTCGAAATGTTTCTTGCACTCCATCTTCTTGCAATACATAATTTAATGAATCACAAAAGATCGTTACACAGTCAAACTCACCCGGAACATCAAGCTCTCGCATATCTTGTTGATAAAAAGGAATAAAATATCCTTCCCCGCCTAGTTTTTGCTGAGCAACTGCTAACATTTCTTCTGAAAGATCGACACCGATTACATCGTAGCCCTTTTGTACAAGCGGAAGTGTTACATTACCAGTACCGCATGCTACATCAAGAATTTTCGCCTCTTTCATATCCGCTTGCTGTAAGCTTTCCTCTGTGAATTCTACCCATTTATCATAAGGGACATCATTCATTAGTTCGTCGTACAGCAATGCAAATTGTTCGTAATTCATTGGCCTAGCTCTTCTGTAATATCTTCACGTGGCACATCGCCCCATAGACGCTCTAAATTATAGTGATTACGCTCATCTTTATGGAATACATGAGCAACTACATCTCCAAGGTCAACTAATACCCAGCGTGCTTCGTCAAAACCTTCCATACGTTGTACGTCGATTTGGAACTCATGTGCTTTTGCTTTAATTTCACGTGCAATTGCTTGCACTTGCTTATCTGAGTTACCGTGACAAATAATGAAATAATCTGCAATTGGTGAAATACCTTGCATATTTAGGACAACCATATCTTCTGCTCTCTTATCATCAGCTGCTTTTGCCGCTAATACTAACAAATCTTTATCGTTCATTTACTAATTTCCTCCTTGATAACTGCGTTGTATGTTTGGAATGTTAATGGATAAATCGTTTGATTTTTTTCCATTAAAAATTGAATTGTTCTCTTTAATGCAAATAATAAAGCTTGATTTATATCTGTATATGCGAGTTTACGAGCTTCCTCCACTCCTGGAAACTTTCGACCAGGCTCAATGTAATCAGCTACATAAATTACTTTATCTAACATCGTCATTTTCTCATGACCACTTGTATGATATGTAATAGCTTGCAGGATTTCAGGATCCGTAATGCCTACTTCTTTTTCTACTAAGTATGCCCCAACAGGCGCATGCCATAACTCTTTATTATAACAAAGTAAATCTTTCGGCAAATCTTCACGTTTAATAATCTCTTCCATCTCTGGAATCGCTCTACACTTCGCATAATCATGGAATATAGCTGCAACTTCAGCCTTTTTTTCATCCACACCGTATAACTTAGCAAGTTCAATTGCTGTTTCCATTACACCAATTGTGTGTACATAACGTTTTTCATGCATTTGTTGTTTGACAATATGAAGTGCTTTCTCACGATTCATACAACCCATTCCTCTCAATATATACCTGTACTTTTTCAGGAAGTAAATATTTGCATGTTTTCTTCTCTTTATATCTCTCGCGTAATAAAGATGAAGAAACTGCAAACTCCGGAATTTCCACAGTGGTGATAGGATAAGGTGTATGCAATGTATAACCAGGTCTTGCAACCCCAACAAACGTTACAAGATCAAGCAACGCCTCAATGTTATACCACTTCGGTAAATACTCAACCATATCTCCACCAATAATAAAGTGAAACTGCACATCCGGATGCTTCTTCGTCAATTGTAGCATAGTGTCATACGTATAAGATGGGCCCTTCCTGCTTAGCTCTTCTAAACAAATAGAAAAATGTTCCTCTACCTCAGTCGCAAGCTCTAACATTTGTAAACGACTTTCTACACTTGTAATATTCCGCCCTTGTTTATGCGGCGGAATTTGGTTCGGTAAGAACCATACTTCTTCTAAATTCAAAGCATGATATACTTCATTTGCAATGAGCAAATGTCCATAATGTGGCGGATCAAATGTACCGCCAATGATGCCAATTTTCCTCAAAAGAAACGCCCCTTCCTTTTACGTACAGCAACTCTCTTCGGTTAGGAATGAAGAGAGTTGCTATTAATAAAAGTTCAATTGGTTTCGCTCTCTACATCATTACGCATCTGCGATAAAAATAGCTCGTGCTAATCTTTTTATCGAGGAAGCTTAATTTGTTTATTTTCTCTTGATTCTTTGTATAAAACGATTGTGCTTCCAATTACTTGAACGATTTCAGCACGTGCACCTTTTGCAAGTTCTTCTGCAACTTCACGGCGATCGAATTCACAGTTTTGTAGCACACTTACTTTAAATAGCTCACGAGCTTCTAAAGTATCTGCGATTTGTTTAATCATATTTTCATTTACTCCGCCTTTTCCTACTTGAAAAATTGGTGTTAAATGATGTGCTTGTGCACGTAAAAATCTTTTTTGTTTTCCTGTTAACATGTATGTTAGCCTCCAAGCTTTCTTATAACTAATTGTTTCATTCGTTCGATATTTGGCGTGCGCCCTGTCCACATTTCAAACGCAAGTGCACCTTGATAAACAAACATATCAATACCATTTTGAATGATTGCACCTTGCTCTTTCGCCTCACATAAAATTTTCGTTTCAAATGGATTATAAATTATATCTGATACAATGGTCCCTTTTTTTAACGAAGAAATTTGTAATGGCGTATGTTCAACGCGTGGATGCATACCTATCGTTGTCGTCTGAATGATAATATCATAATTTCCTTGTTCTTCTGTTGCTTTTTCTAAAGATAAAGGAACAGAATGAACAGTAGCCGTACATGCAGCAATAAGTTCTTTCGCCTTATCTACTGTACGATTAGCTACATCAATCTCTTTCACACCTACATCAGCAAGAGAAAAATAAATCGCTCGACTAGCACCACCTGCGCCAAGCAATAAAATACGTTTCCCTTGAAGTGGTTCACTACTAATGGACTGCAATGCTCGGACAAAACCAATTCCATCTGTATTGTAGCCAATCAACTTTCCATCCTTATGAACCACTGTATTTACCGCACCAATTTGTTTTGCTAGCGGGTCAATCTCATCCAAATAATCCATAATCGCAACTTTGTGCGGAGTTGTTACATTAAATCCTGAAATACCTAATGCTTTTAAACCTCTTACTGCTTCCCCTAGCTCTTCCTCTTTAACAAGAAAAGCATGATAATGGGCATCCATATTCAAGTGTTCAAATGCATCGTTATGCATAACGGGTGATAATGAATGTCCAATTGGATTTCCGATTACACCATATAATTGTTTCATAAATCCCTCTCCATATTAAATTAAAGATTTACGCAATGAAACACTTACTCCTTTTGGTACGTGTGCAACAATTTTTGCTCCTGGTTCGTTCACAGTAACCCATCCTAATCCAGAGAATACAACATCCGTTTTTGGTTCACGAATATTAAACTCGTATTTCACTAGCTCTGGCATATTTTCTAATTCTTCTGGTGTTGGCGGGCTTAGTAAATCTCCAGCATGATTTTTATACAATTCATCTGCTTTTTCAAGCTTTGTACGATGGATTGTTAAACGATTCGAGAAGTGACAAGTAAACGCACGACGACCGCCACTTACATAATCAAAACGTACCAGTCCACTAAAGAACAATGTTTGTTCTTCATTTAATTGGAACACCATTGGCTTAATTTCTTTTGTTGGTGTAATAAGCTTTAAGCTTTGTTTTCCAACATAATGAGCCATTTGGTGGTGGTTAATAATACCTGGCGTATCATATAAAGAAGATTCTTCGTCTAATGGAATATCAATTAAATCAAGCGTTGTTCCTGGGAAATGAGATGTTGTAATTACATTTTCAGTCTCATCACTAAACTCTTTAATCATACGATTAATAAATGTTGATTTCCCTACATTTGTACATCCAACAACATAAACATCTTTTCCGCCGCGGTAATACTCAATCGCATCTGCCAGCTCAGCAATTCCCTGTCCCTTCGCTGCACTAATTAAAAAGACATCTTCTGGCTTTAATCCTAGCTGCTTTGCACTATAACGCATCCAATGCTTTACTTTATCATGTTTTACTGACTTAGGAATTAAATCAGCTTTATTTCCAACAAGTAATACTTTATTATTTCCTACGAAACGATGTAAGCCAGGTAACCAGCTACCATTAAAATCAAAAATATCTACAATCTTAACTACTAACGCATCCGATTTTCCAATTCCGTTTAGAATACGTAGAAAATCATCATCTGTTAATGATACATCTTGAATTTCGTTATAATGTTTCAAGCGAAAACAGCGTTGGCAAATTACTTGTTCTTTTTCTAAAGATGAGGCAGGAGCATATCCCACTTCATTTTTATCTTCTGTTTGAATTTCTACACCGCAACCAATACATTTAATTGTTTCAGTCAAACTTTATTCCTCCCAGTTAATTAAACCTTTTTTCTTCATATTTCTCATAATTCTTCGTTCAATTTTTCGATTAAAGCGCGTTACTAATCCGTCCGTTTGTGCTACCGGTACAACTAAAATTGTATGCAGTCCAACTCGGTTTCCACCTAAAACATCCGTTAGTAACTGATCCCCAATTACTACAACTTCATCTGGCTGCAACTGCATCTCTTGTATCGCACGCTTAAATGCACGAACAAATGGCTTACGCGCACTATGAATAAATGGAATACCTAATGGATCAGCAAAGTCTTTCACTCGTTGCTCATTATTATTTGAAACGACCGTTACTTGAATGCCTTGCTCTTTCATTTTCAAAAACCATTCTTCAAGTTGTGGCGTTGCATTTGGACGATCCCATTCAATTAAAGTGTTATCTAAATCAGTAATAACACCTTTAATTCCACGCTTTTTCAAATCTTCTGGTTGAACATGATATACATTTTTCACATATTCATTTGGTAAAAATAGTTTCAATTTCTTTCACCTCTTTGAGGAGTTTTCATAAAAATTTTTCGACAACATATTTCGATATATGACCTGTGGATAAAATTGTACACATTTTCCACATTAATTTTCCAGTCAATTTGGAATTTACTAACAATCTATGCACATTTTATCCACCTAGGTATGTGGATAACCACTCGTTTGTGACTGTCATATTTTTTTGGTACATTAAATGCAACAACGAATCAATCCTTATATTATTAGGAGGTGACTCACCTTGAAAACAAAACATATGGAACAGTTATCTACTGAGTTACTCACTGAGTCTTATTATAAAGCAAAAGAACTAAAATTAAATCCCGACTTCATTTTACTTATAAAACAAGAAATTATTAGACGCTCATTAGAGGACAAGCTTGTCAAATCGTCTTGATTACATATAAAGCGATATTTTAATTAGCTAACTTGTAAAAAGAGCCATCCTGCGATGGCTCTCGAATAAACAAGTACTCCCATCTAGGGAACTTCATCATTAAGCATCTTTGTCCATAACTCTTGCTTACAGTTATAAAATCTTTTCTTTACTTATGAGCCAATCGAGTAGCAATTTTTTCACCAAGGCGAAGCTCTTGTCCACTCTTCAATTCCTGCACTACTCTTATCATATCTTTTTCAAACAATAACACAACTGTTGAACCGAATGTAAAGTATGCCATTTCTTCACCTTTTTGAACAACGTCTCTTTCATGCAGCAGCTCAATACTATTTACAAACATTGCTCCTACTTTTACAAGCGCCATATGTTCACCGTCACTATTCACTTCTGTAACAGAGCGATAATTTTTTGATAACGGTTCTTTCCCGTATTCCATACCAGCTGCATTTACCGGATATGATTTTCTACCGAGTACAAATCTTTCAGTCACAGAACCAGAAAGCGGACTATGAATACGATGATAATGACTTGGGCTTAAATAAATAACCATGTATGTACCACCTGCATATCGCTGTGCACGTTCTTCATTACCTAGCATATCCACAATCGAATAACGCTTGCCTTTAATATCAAATGTTTTTGTGTCCTCAATAGGACCGTGATCAGCAAAAACACCATCAACAGGGCTAACGATACTCGATGCATCTGTATCAATACTACGCTTTCCTTCTTTTAGCTTACGCGTAAATAATTCATGCAATGTTCTATATTCCTTCAAACCCTTTTCCATCTCATCTTGATTAATTTGAAAAATTTTCGCATACGATGGAATAATGATAGAGCTCAAACGAGATTGTGCAAATTTACGTAATATATAAGAAGTAAAACGACCATTTGTAAGTTCAATCATAAGTCGATATAATGTACGTCGCAAATTGCGAAACCTCCTAATCAGTCTATAACTTTAGCTTCCCCTTCTTTTCCTTCTATATCATATGTAAAATTGGTTCTTATTCCCACATATCATATAGAACCACCATATTATACATGCGGAAAACTAAGTATGGTATTATTCTTAAATTGTTTAGCACCCTCTAATATTACAGATAGAATCCGTCATTTTCAACAGTGAACATGTATTTCTTCTGAACAGAACTCTTTTTCTTTCCTTATTTCCAAAAAGAAAAGCAGCCCATTTTAAAATACGGCTGCTTGCAATGTACATTATTCTTTCGCTTTTTTCTCTTTCTCTGCTCTTACAAATTCATGGAACATTTTCATTAAAGCACGCTTTTCAATTCTTGATACGTAGCTTCTGGAAATACCGAGTGCCTTTGCGATCTCTCGTTGCGTTTTCTCCTTATCAAGCCCCAGTCCAAAACGCTTCACGATTACTTCTTTCTCCCGTTCGTCTAAAATATCGATATACTCTTTAATCTTTTCTAACTCCATACTAAGCTGAATCATATCAATTACATCTTCAGACTCTGATTTTAATATATCAATAAGCGATATTTCATTCCCCTCTTTATCTTGCCCGATCGGGTCATGAAGTGAAACGTCCTTTTTCGTTTTCTTTAGTACACGTAAATGCATCAAAATTTCATTTTCAATACAGCGCGCTGCATACGTCGCAAGTTTTGTGCCTTTTCCTGCCGAATAGCTCTCGATCGCTTTAATAAGCCCGATTGTACCAATTGAAATTAAATCTTCTGCATCTTCCCCTGTGTTTTCAAACTTCTTAACGATATGAGCTACAAGCCGTAAATTATGTTCAATTAACAAATTCCTCGCTTGAGCATCACCTTGCTCCATTAACTCTAAGTACTTTCTCTCATCGTCTGATGATAACGGCTGCGGAAACGCATTGTTCTTTACATATGAAACAAAGACAAACACTTCTCGAACCATATATCCAATTGCGGCGAATAGACTCAAACCTTTCACCTCCGCCAAAATAGTGGTCTTTACTATGTGTATGTGGGCGTAAGGTTGTTTGTGTCTGTACGATATAAATATGGATTCCTTAGCTTTTTGTCGAACGAAATAAGTCTTTCATACCTTGCATATTTTTTCCAATGCATTACAATATGTAAGATTCCAAAATTTTGAAAGAGGTGTTTTCATGCGATACGCTACATCACAAATTAGAAACCTTGTAATACTCACATCATCATTTTTCTTACTTTCAGCTTGTGGACAACAAACGTCTACTACAAAAACTGAAGCTACTAAACAAGATACTGCCGTATCAAAAGACAGTACAAAAACGGAAGATAGCCAAAAAACTGAAGACAGTGCAAAAGCTGAGAACAACGCAAAAACCGAGAACAACGTAAAACCTGAGAACAACACAAAACCTGAGAACAACACAAAACCTGAGAACAACACAAAACCTGAGAACAACACAAAACCTGAGAACAACACAAAACCTGAAGCAGAATCTAAAAACACGCAAAAAGAGCAACAACCAGCTAAGCAACCAAATAAACAAACTGATACTATTACATTCACAAGTGAAGATGCTATAAAAGTTCTAGAAAAAAGAATGGGAGCTCGCTCAAATGAAATCCGTTACAGCTCCAGCGAAGACAAACTAATTGGCACAATAAATGGTATTAAGCTATACGACGTATTATACGGACGCGAATCTGCTGAGAACTCTCGTGCGCTAAATTTTGCAGTGGGATCTGATGGAAACCTATATAATTGGTCAAAAGCTCAAGATGGTATTCTTCAACCACTTAACAGCAATTAATAAATGATTGTAAGAACATAGTAAAAGCCAATCGATACGTATCGATTGGCTTTTACTAGTATTCACTCCAAATTCTCTCCCCTGTGTTGGCATCAATATAACGCAGTTCTCTACTACAATCGAAGGGTTCTTTATAATTTTCATCCGTTGTTTGTTTATACAGTAGTTCATAGCTTGTTTCCTCTACATCATTCTCTAAAAACCATTCTAAATGAACTCGCATGGCCCCTCTGTATATTTCTAACGCTTTTTCTTTTGTTACTTTTGGCGTTGTTTCATATGTAAGCAATTCTTTTATAAAGTTGCTAGATTCTCCTGAGTAATGCATCACAGCACCATTCTCTGTATTAATGTTGATCATAATATTTTTTCCCTCTACATGAATGTCATTTACATATATTGAAAAGGAAAATCTCTCAATTCCATCTTCCTTTTCATAATTATCCCAAAGCTGAACATAATTTGTTGTATTCGGGATAATATGCTCCAAAAATTGAAGTGCTTGGTCTAAACATTGGTCTCTACATAAGATTGTTTTCCTTTCTCGCTCATCCGTCCACATTAAACAGGAAAGTAATTGATTTGTTTCTTTATCTAAAGTAATTACAACGAAGTTATCATGTTTCAATATCGGGGAATACTTTTTATAGAATTCCTCCATTGAATATGCATCTTTCTCTTTTCTTTCTTTTTGTAATTCTTCCTTCAGTACAAATTTCATCTGAATTTCATACTTATCCTCTTTTTCATCTACTTTTATAAATTTTTCTTTATCCCAATCTAATAAATCGAGCACATCTTTTCTTTCACTGTTTTTTATCGCTTTAACAACTGGTACTGTAGAAGCTATTCTATAGTGATCTGGTCCAAATAAATCTTTACCTGTACTTGCTTTAATAAACGCATGGCCAGGTTCTGGTTCATATACAAGATGGTACCCTTTTACTTCTTCTCCATTTTCATACTCACATGAAGAGTGTGTTAAATCCACAAATACAAGTCTCATATCTTGTCTAGCTTTCAAGTTTTCTAAAACGACATTCTCCTCAACAATTTCACTTTGCCATAACGGTTTTTTCTCGATAGCTTTTTGTCCATTATAATGGAAATTCACAACATTCCCTGAAGGATGGACTCGTACAACACATCCTGTATTTGGCAATGGATACCCATTCACTTCTTGCATATAATTTACGTCTTTCCAACCACGCCTTTCTTCCTTAACAGTTACATATGTATAAAACTCATATCCTTCTTTTGTATATTTTTTCAAGAATGCATTTGCAATCTCTCTTACTTTATTTTCCTCTACCGCTTCCTTATCACTCGAAAAATAATTTTCATCATCTATCCTAAACTCTATTAAATTACCAGTATGTCTATTCAACGTAATTTGTATCGTTCTCTCCTCATCCGCTTTACGCTCCCACCATAATAGATGATACGGGTCATCCACGCCTTCTTGATCGTCTACTACAAGCCTATACTCATCTGAAATGTCAATTAAATGAGACACTTGTTCTTTTCTTTTTTTATCTTTTTGATTCATCATACCGCTCCCTTTATTACAATTTAAGGTAATTATAACAAACACAACCAAAAATATATAAACAAAAAAAGACTAGAGATATCTCTAGTCTTCTACTTCGTTTCACGATGTAACGTTACCCGTTTTAATCGTGGACAATATTTTTTTAGTTCGATACGCTCTGGATTGTTTCGTTTATTCTTTTTAGAAATATAATTACGATCACCACACTCCGTACAAGCTAATGTAATATTTACACGCATATGTACTTCTCCTTTCTTTTAAAGATCGCAAACTAAATCGTAATGATTACGATTTATATGTTATATAACTTCATTCTATTTGTCAATTGCAAAAAAAGACAAAAATCTGAAACAATTAGTTCATACGAAATTCACACGAATCTATTACTATAGAAATTGTACATAGTGGACTTATTAACAATCACGTTTATTTATATAAAATTTTAATCGAAAGGAGCTGAAATTATGAAAACTAAATATCGTTTTATGATCTCATCATTTGCTGCTTGCGCCTACATGATTTGGTGTTTAGTATAATAACAACCTCACTTGTAAATTGGAAAAGGTGTGTATATAAATGGAATATAATCAATCAACAGTTAACTACTGGAAAGCTTTTGTACTACCATATACATTTGCTTTAGAAGAGTTAAAAACTAAATTTGAAATTATGAACCGGGAAGCTCAATTTTTAGAGGATTACAACCCGTTTGAACATATAAAAACAAGATTAAAACAACCTGAAAGTATTATTAAAAAGCTTGAACGTAAAAATTTATTACCGACAGTTGAAAATGCCCAAACGCATTTACAAGACATCATCGGCATTCGTATTACATGTTGCTTCGTAGAAGATATCTATCATTTGAAAGAAGTCATTCAAAAGCGTGAAGATATGGAAATCATAGAGGTAAAAGATTATATCGCCAATCCAAAGGGAAATGGCTATAAAAGTTTACACATGATTATTAAATATCCTTTATCACTGAATTCTGGTACAAAAGAAGTCTTTGCAGAAATTCAGTTACGTACGCTCGCAATGGACTTCTGGGCAAGTTTAGAACATAAACTTTACTATAAGTATGAAGGGAAAATACCTGAGTATTTAAAAGATGAACTTCATGATGCGGCAATGAAGGCTGAAGATCTTGATAATAAAATGGCAACCATTCGCCAAGATATTGATGATATCGAAGCATGTTCAAATCAAATTATGTTACCACTATAAAAAAAAGGTTCTCGCCAATGAGAACCTTTTTTATTTCGCTATTTACAAGCAGTAAAACTTCCTAATTAAAGTTTCACTTTATTTCTTCCCTATCGTGCGAACTTCTTCAATTTTCCAGCCACCCTCTTCTTTTCCAAGCGCATACTGTACTTTCTTCTGAAGAGTGACCTCTCCATCTATTTCCTTTTCCTTTGTTTCCACAATAACATACCCTGCTTTACTAGCTTTCATATCTATATGTTCCAATTCAATTTTCTTATTTCCTTTTTGAAAAGCTGCTTCTTTTTGTGTTTTTAAATCCTCAGCACTAGGCATCTTTTTTGAAAATAACTCCATATGTTCAGCAAGATTTTTTTCATTTGTCGTCAGTACAAATTTCTCCATAACATCTTGAATCAATTTTTCTTCTTCTTTCGTTATTTGTACCTTTTCCTCAGTTTTTGTAGTAGTAGATTTTTGTTCTATATGGCCCTCCTTGGATTGACATCCAACTAGCAATAATACACCTATTAGAAGGGATCCTATTCCCATGAAAAAAGCCCTCATCTTCCCATCTCCTAAAAAGAAAAGTGAGGCATTTCGCCTCACTTTCATTTATAATTAGCGTCTTCCTTTATTCGGATCGCCACCGCCAACAATGTCAAAGACACGTTTTGCGATATTTGTATTCTCTTGAACGCCAGAGAACAAGTATTTACCAGGGCCAAATGCATATACGTTTACATCTTCCCCTGTATGTCCACCTGTTGTCCAGCCTGTAACTGAACGCTTATTGAAAATATCCTCAATCGCATTATCAATCTTTGTTACATCTTTTGAAGGAGCAATATCATTTACCGCTTTAATTTCTTCTGATGTTAATTGTAAATCAATATATTTTTTCAATGTTTCTTCTACATTCGCACCTTTTGCAATTTCATTTGCCATGAAGTCTGGTGTGCGTTTTGCAGCTTTAATTGGGTCTACTTTAAAGTTATACTCACCATTCGCACCTAAAGATAATCCACCAGTAGCATGGTCTGCCGTTGCAACGACTAACGTATTTTTATCTTTTTTCGCAAACTCAATCGCTGCTTTAAATGCTCTTTCAAAGTCTTCCATTTCACTCATTGCACCAACGATATCATTATCATGTCCAGCCCAGTCGATTTGGCTTCCCTCAACCATTAAGAAGAAACCTTTTTTATTTTTGTTCAAACGCTCAATTGCTGCATTTGTCATTTCTTCTAATGAAGGTGTCTTCTCATTACGGTCAATCATTTTATCTAAACCGCCTGGTGCAAATAAACCAAGAATTTGATCATTTTTATCATTTAACAATTGATTGCGATCCGTTACATAGCTATAACCAGATTTCTTAAACTCTTCTGTAAGATTACGATCTGTTCTAACAAAGTTTTTTACGCCGCCGCCAAGCATAACATCTACTTTATGCTTCCCTTTAACTTTCTCATCAAAATAATCATTTGCAATTGCATCCATATTTTTACGACTAATGTCATGCGCACCGAAAGCAGCTGGCGTTGCATGTGTAATCTCAGAAGTAGCAACGAGTCCCGTTGATTTCCCTTTTTCCTTCGCTTGTTCAAGAACAGTTTTCACTTCTGCTTTATCATTATCAACTGCAATTGCCGCATTATATGTTTTAATTCCTGCTGACATAGCTGTTGCTGCTGATGCAGAGTCTGTGATATTTTCATGTTCATCTTCCGGATATGTCTTTTGTGTTCCTACAAGATGTTTATCAAACTCTGTAGATTCCATCTCGAATGTTTTCGGATTATCTTTCATATAACGATGAGCCGTCATGTATGAAGGACCCATACCATCCCCAATTAACACAATAACATTCTTAATCTTTGCATTGCTTCCGCTCTCATCTGCATTTACTTCACTAGAACGTGTAAAATTCCATGTTGCCACCGAAGTAACTGCTAACGACGCCACAACTGCAAATGGCCATGCTTTTTTCACAAACTTTTTCACTGTCTTGTCCCCCTAATTAGGTTATTCATTTCCCACTATCAAATTTAATAGAAGACTATTAAGAGAAAATTAGTTATATGTAAATTTTTTGTTAACTTATGTAAATATCAGTTATAATTTGTATAAGTTTGTCTGTTCGTATCAGCCTTCTTTCCCTTTACAATTAAAATATAAACAAGTTGGATTTCATTTAACGTAAATCTCTTATTTAACATTTTCAATCTACTTTTATGAAAATTAATAGAAATGTGGGGAGTATTTATGAAAACAATAAAGCTAGATGAATCTTTTATTTTTGATTTACTCGACCTTTGTAAAGCTATTGGATGGTTACAAGATAAAACATTTATGAAAAAACAATTCGAAATGTATCTTTCTCTTGGCACACTTATCGGTTATATGCATGAAAATAAACTGATTGCAGCTGGAGGAGTATTTCCTTTTAAAGATAGTTTTTCTACTATTGGCATGTTAATCGTCCATCCTAATTTTCAAGGCCAGGGCATCGGGCGTATTTTGCTTAATCGTTGCTTAGAACAAACCCATCCAAAACAACCAATTGCACTTATTGCAACAAAAGCTGGCGAGCCTCTTTATACATCATGCGGATTTCAAACAGTAACGACGATTCATCGTTTTGAGAAACAAACTACTAAAACACATATTACTCATACGCAACAAGTGAAAGAACAAGATCTTGTATCACTTATTTCTCTCGATCAAATTACAACTGGTACTAATCGTTCTTTCCTTTATTCATTGCTATTACCAAGAATGAGCCACTCTTTTAAAATTGAGAGAAATAACTATATAGAAGCTTTTTCCTTATGTATACAAAAAGGTAATATATTATGCGTCAATCCACTTATCGCAAAGCAAGAGAAGGATGCTATTCAATTATTCAAGACGATCTGTGAATGTTGGAGTGGCACAGTAAGGATTGATGTCCCCCATTCACAATTTTCATTTCGTAAATTTCTTCAAACAGAAAATTTCCAAGAAACGCTCCTTTCACCTCTTATGATAAAAAATGGTAGCCAACTTCCTGGAAATCGTAATATGTTATTTGCTATGATAGATACAGCGTTATGTTAGAAAGGAGACACCTCATTGAGGCGATTTAGCTATTTTATGGTAAGTTGTCTTACTCTTACACTATTAGTAGGATGTAGTGCAGCAGAAAAGCCAGTAGAACAAGTAAAACAAGTCAAAAATACACTTACAGCAAAACTAGCTACCGAGGAAAAGATGGTAGAAATAGATGGTCAAACCATTTACTTTAAACAGATTGGTAACGAAAAGCCACCTTTACTTATGATTCATGGATTTGGAGGATCATCAGATGGTTTTCAAAAGATTTACTCAGACTTAGCGAAAGATCATACAATTATTTCTGTAGATGCTTTAGGATTCGGGCGCTCATCTAAGCCGATGGATTTTTATTATTCCTTCCCAACCCATGCAAATTTGTATTATAAATTAATGAAAAAACTAGGTTATGATTCGTTTGCAATACTGGGCCACTCAATGGGCGGAGAAATCTCCCTTAATTTAACGTATTTATATCCTGAAGCCGTTACCCACCTTATTTTAACTGATGCTACAGGCGGTCCGCATACACTCGTTAATAAACAAGGATCACCAAAACCACAGTTGTCGACTGATTTAAATACCGTTTCTGCTATTACAGATTATGATGAAAGCAAAGTGAAATTTAAACGTAATGATGAAGAGCATTACAATAAAATGAAATTATGGCCTAGACGTCTTCAAATCAATGCAAATGAATTGAATCAACCAACCTTAATTATATGGGGAAGAAATGATAGTAGCGTTTCTTGGAAAGAAGGAGAAACATATCATCAATTCTTAAAAAATAGTACTTTCCATATTATCGAAAAAGGTTATCATGCACCATTTCGTCAAGAGCCACAAGAATTTGTAGGTTATGTAAAAGAATTCTTTAAGAACAATCCAATCAAAGTTGAAAAATAACATAAGCGGGTATCTCATTTTGAGATACCCGCTTTCATATATTAAGCAGCTTGCTTTTGGCGTTTTTGAGTTTTTGATCCTAATACTTTCGGAATAACGAAACCATCTATTCCAAATTTACCAGCATTCATACCAGAAACCAGAACGAACATAGATAAGATAACCATTTCAGGATTCACTCCAATTGACCCACTAAACATATAGGAAAAGTTCATTACAAGGCCAAAAAAGACCGCTGTTTTTGTTAAACAGCCTACAATTAAACCAATTCCGACTAAAATTTCTCCCCACGTTACAAGTGTATTAAATAGATCAACGTTTGGAATTGCGAAATCTTGTAAAAATGATGCCCACCAAGATTGAACAGCCGGTTGTGCCCCTTTAGATTTTTCAATTGCACCTTGTAAATAACCAGTTGCATCGAAACCTTTTCCTTGTAGTTTACCGATTCCAGCCATTAACCATGTGTAACCAAGATACACGCGGATTACCGCTAACACAAAAGAAACTGCTTTGTTTTCTCTTAAAAATTGAATAACCATATCTTCCTCCTAAAGTTGTAATTAAGTTAGTTACAATTAATATAATAACATTAGTTACTTATTTTTTAAACGTTAATTATGAATAATTCGTGAAATGTGTATGAAACATTAAAAACTAACGTTTATATAGTAACTTTTATTACCTGTAAAAACTTGAACATATCATACCATAAGTGATAATGGTTTTCATTGAAGAAAATGTAAAAAAAATGTGAGTTAAATGTGAAACACGTTTATTCGAATATAGAATAAACGTGTTTTTTCTATTTATAGAATTGAAATGTATGTGTCTCCTCATTGATTAATTTCGCCTCTTGAAAAGCATCTTCTAACGTTTTTTCATAGCTAATAAGCCCATAAAATAAGCGTATTGTAAACATAAGTGCTGCATTCCCATCTACATAATCTATCGATCCAATATACGATTTCTCCCCACTACGCAAAAAAGATTCTGCTAGTTTTTGCTCCCCTAACGTACACCCGCTATTTACAATATGCGTATTATGCAATTTTGCATATTTATAAATTTCTTCTGCACCAAAGTATCCTCTCGGTTCATCTTGTTCATATATATCTTCACCTAACTCTTCCATGACAAACTTTCCTTCCTCACCATGAAAGCAAAAAATAATATAATTGATATCATTAAATACATTCTTACTGGAAATAACTTCCATAAAATCTTTCGGTCTACCAATCCAATATGTTATAACTCTTGCTCCAAAATATTCAAGAGAGGCTCGGATTGATTGCGCCTCTAAATCAGAATTAAAACCAACTACTAGTGCAACATTCAATATACACCCTCCATCCTATCATTAGATCTCATCAATCAAACTTTTAAGGGATAGATTCATTTCATATATACCCGTTTCCTGCAAAAAATCAGATCTAGTTAACACGACTTTCTGTAAATATTGCCTATATGCTGTAATCGTCCCGTCGTGAGATACAATATAAATTCTTTCCGCACCTAGCTCATAACACCAAAGAAGAAATTCATCTACTATTTGCTGAAAGCTATGTTCTGAAATAGTATTTATACCTTCCGTCCATAACTGCTGATTTGTGTTTTTCTCTATCGAAAAATGTGGAAATAAATTTGTTATTATTCCCTGATCTACTATGTGATCACATGGTAATGTTTTCGCTCCTTCTCGATAAGGAAAAATACGCGGGGATACATATGGATGGACGATTTTTTGACAAGCTACCTTCTCACTCCATATTGTCGCCGTTTGTAAAGTTCTAAGTGTAGGACTAGCAATTAATATATCCGTTTCTTGCAATGGCACATTGCATTGAAGTAATTTAGCCTGATTCCTTCCCTCATCCGTTAATGGGGGATGCAACACTTGTAAACTTGACGGCAAGTCCTTTGTATGTTCTCCTTCACCGTGCCGAACAAAGACGAGTTTCATACCCACCCTCCTCTCTCTATGAAATCCTTCAACATAATTTCTTCCCTATCTCATCCATTATTCCTGCTATATAAAAAACCGATATGTAAAATACTTTTTACAAGAGAGAGGGGAATCACAAATATGAAATGGATAACCATCTTAATCGGAATGATCATATGGGTATATATAAACGGATTTTTTAGTAGTGATAAAACTGCTAATCCTTGGATTACAGATGATGAACGGGAAACAAAAATTAAGCAGAAAGCAATTATTGCAAGCTGGTCTGGTGTTTTTATGTTTTGTATCATTAACCTCTTAAACAAATGGTTAGGTGTAGGAACGAGCAACGCGTCACCTTACTTACCACCTTCTGTCGCAACTATTTTAAAAGAAAATGTAGAGCTACAAATTTTATTTATGCTATTTATTACGTATGGCATATTTTACGTATACTATAGAAGAAAACTAAGTGCTTAACTTTTATCTCATGATTATCCTCCTAAATGGTTATAGTAATTAGGACGAAATGAAAGGAGCGATATAAAAATGAGTAACTCGAATGATTTTTTAGATACACTGCACGAAAAACAAGCAAAAGATGAACAAAATAGAAAGCGCCAAGGGAACGGAAACCCAGCGAAAAAAAAGCCAAATAAAACGCATAAATAACAATAAAAACCTGCCTAAAATTATCTTTTAGGCAGGTTTTTTATTCTTCTTTTACCGAAATGACATTCTCCCAATTCCATTTCTCATAATACCACTCTGGTACATCTATATTTTCAATCCACTTCTTTTCTTGCTTTCCATCACTATTGGCAAGCCATACATTGGCTTTCTTACGGTCTGAACGTATCCATATTAAGTGATTGCTCTTCTTTATAAAGATTGGATGATAATCACCCTGCTTATGAGGTGGCTTTGTAATTTGATGTTGTTTATCGCTTGTACGATCAATCTCATATAAAGATGGCAGTGGCCTTTTTTCCGGCGGAGTTTCTATTCCTGCCTCTTTTGCCCTCGAAACGATAATTACTTTGTCGTTCTTCCATGCAAAATCCCAATCGACATATCCTTTCGGCGTAAATGTGTTCTGCTGAAGTACTGGCAATTCTTTTACTTTTAAATGTTTATTCTCTAACGCAACTCTCCCGCTTCCTTCAATATAGGCTAATATGTTGCTAGATGGCGCCCATTTGAACCATTGTGTGTTTAATAACATTTGATCTATCTTTTCAAACCGGCTGCCATCTGCTCGAACTAAGCAAAGCGTATTACTATCAGCTGACCATGAAGCTGTCGGTACCGCTAAAAATGAAATCCACTTTCGATCTGGTGACCACTCAAATCCACTTGCAACTAGCGCTAGAAAATCATCATGCTCATTTGGCAATGCATACAAATGCTTCATTTTGTGAGGATTCATATGTGCATCTTTTTGCACTTCATATAGCTGGGCTCCTGTCCATCCTGTTGGAAGTAAGTGTGCTTCAGATGATATAAGAAAGTTCTTTCCAGAAGGGTACCATGCATAATCACCTACACCAGCTGATACATTTTCAAAATCAGCATTCTTTTTTTGAACGTCAAACGTATTTAACGTATTCGCAAATACAAATGCAATTGTATTCTCTGTCGGTGACCATTGATAATTTGATACTTCAGATTGAAATGGGCTAACTTTCTTTCCATCTTCCAGTCGGTACAATTCCAATGTGTTTTGCTTCTTTCCTTTCGCATAGGCAATCCATTCTCCATCATGAGACCATCTCGGTCCTGTTATGTACTCACCTTTTGTTATTTGTTTTTCTTTCCCATCAATTTTAATCCAAAGGTTATGATGACGAATAAAAGCAACTCTCGTTCCATTATGTTCCGCACTAGTACTAAAAATTGAAGATAAAAAAATAAACAAACCCACACTACTACTCACGATAATTTTTTTCATACGTCCCTCCATTTTTCTTATAGCATTCCTCATATTCAGCTTACTATATGCGAGTTTTGCTCCAGATTAATTGCATAAATGTTGTGGATTTATATGCAATAAAGATTTGCTTTTCTCGCTGAATATTAGCCATTCGACATAATATCAAAAAATTTCCCAAGAAATTTTTAATTCAAAGAGGATTGGTATGAATTATGTCGAAAGTATATTTTAGCCAACATTTGATTTTATATTTCATAATAAAAATGCAAGATAAATTTTCGGAATATTGGAACTTTTTATTAGGGGGAGTTTCAATGAAAAAAACTACATCTACACTATTAAGTATGGCGCTCGTCTTTTCTAGTTTCGGAGCTTTAAGCGCACATGCTGAATCGCTGCAAAAGGAGAAGCAATTTAGCCCACAGTTAAAAGCAAATATTGAACAATGGGGAGAAAACAAAATTGCGCAAAATGTTGAAACAAAAACAGCAAAAGAAATTTCAGTCATTGTAGAGTTGCAACATGCTCCGCTCGCTTCACAAAGTAACATTCAGCATACTCCAGATTTTAAAAATGGCAATGCGCAATCATACCATGCACAACTAAAAAAGGCACAAGAGGATACAACAAAGAAAATTAAAGAAAAAGCACCGAAAGCAAAAATAAAAGAAACGTATAGTACGTTATTTTCTGGATTCTCTATTTCTATCCCAGGAGATCAAGTTGCTGCTTTAGCTTCTTTACCTGAAGTAAAGGCAATTTATCCGAACTTAACATATAAATTACATGAAACAGCAAAAAGTGCTACTAACGAAGAAGCGCCAAATGTCGGCGGGCCGACAATCGGTGCTCCTGAAGCATGGAAACTAAAAGATCCATCTGGCAAACCGCTTGATGGAAAAGGAATGAAAGTCGCTGTTATCGATTCAGGTGTAGACTATACACATCCTGACTTACAAGCAAATTATATTGGCGGCTACGATACAGTCGATGAAGATAATGATCCGATGGATGGAAATGTCCACGGTACCCATGTTGCAGGGATTATTGCTGGTAACGGAAAGATAAAAGGGATTGCTCCGAACGCTTCTATACTCGCTTACCGTGTTATGAATGATGGTGGCACTGGTACGACCGATGATATTATTCAAGGTATTGAGCGCGCTATTCAAGATGGTGCAGATGTTTTAAATCTATCTCTCGGTCAAGATTTGAATGTCCCTGATCAACCTGTAACAATGACGTTAGAACGCGCAGCAAAACTTGGTGTTACTGCAGTCGTTTCAAATGGAAACGATGGACCAAAGCCATGGTCTGTTGATGCTCCTGGTAATGCAAGTAGTGTCATCTCTGTTGGTGCATCTACTGTTTCTATTCCATTCCCGACATTCCAAGTAGCTGGTTCTAATAAATCTTACCAAGGATTACCGTTATCAAAAGCAGATTTCCAAGTAGGAAACGATGCTCAACTTGTCTATGTTGGCTACGGTAATTCAAGCGATTACGCTAAACAAGATGTGAAGGGTAAGTTCGCTCTCGTCTTACAAGGAACTTCAAGCACATTAGTAAAAGCAGAACAAGCGAAACAAGCTGGCGCTATCGGGGTACTACTAATCTCTAATGAAAAAGAAATTAATATTATGCCCGAATATTTTGGACGTGAAGATGTAGCTCTTCCGGTTATGCAGCTATCAAATACAAATGGCGAAGAGTTGAAAACTTTAATTACAAAACGAAAGAAAAATATAAAGATTGGACAATCAAACAAAACCGAACTTATTGGTAACTTCAGCTCAAGAGGACCATCACAAGGAAGTTGGCTTATAAAACCTGATGTTATTGCACCTGGAGTAAAGATTACAAGCACAGTGCCACGAGGTGGCTATGAATCTCACAACGGAACAAGTATGGCTGCTCCGCAAGTAGCGGGAGCCGTTGCTTTACTGCGTCAAATGCATCCTGATTGGACGACAGAACAATTGAAATCTGCTCTTGCCAACACTGCAAAAACATTAAAAGATGTCAATGAAAATACATATCCTGTCATGGCACAAGGTTCAGGTTTAATTAACATTCCAAAAGCAGCTCAAACAGATGCATTAGTGAAACCGAACAATGTAAGTTTCGGTCTTATTAAGCCAAATAGCGGCAAAGTGAAACTAACACAAAATATTACGTTACAAAATCTTTCTAACAAAAAGAAAAACTTTTCAACTCGTATTGAATTACTAGATACAAAAACAAAAATCCAGACTTCTTTCCCTTCTTCGATTAGTTTGAAACCAAATAGTAACATCGAAAAGCCTTTTACTATTACTGTAGATAGCTCCTTACCACAAGGTGTATATACAGGAAATCTGTATGTAAAAGACCAAGGAACAAAAGAAGAAATGCCTATTCCATTTACATTTAGCATCGATCCGAAAGAATACAAGCGTATTGATGGCGTTGAAATCGTTAATTCTACTTTCAGCCCAAATAATGACAATATATTAGATGACAACCTAATCAATTACTATTTAGTTACACCAGTTGAAGACATAGCCTTTCATGCTAATTTAATTACGAAAGACCGCGTGACATATCAAGGCATGGTATATCAAGGTAAAAACGAAACACCTGGTTATAAATCTTTCAAATGGAATGGTACAAGAACGGACGGATCTCCGTTGCCTGATGGCTTATACCAAATCGAAGCTGTTGCTTCTAACTCTGGTGGAGAAACAAAGCAAACAGGAGCTGTATTTATCGATCGAACAGCCCCTAAGTTAACACACGAAATTGATCAAGAAAATCTTATTATTAGAGGAAACGTTGATGATATTCTACTAGATTGGATGACAGAATCTGGTTGGGTTGCACCTGGTGTTCCAGTGAGAATGCAATATGAGATTAACGGTAATGGCGTATGGGAAAGTGCGTTCTTAAACTCTTGGGAGAAAAACTATGAAATTTATTTCGATCGTAATCAATTACAACAAGGAAAGAATACAATTCATATTGTAGCAACTGATGCAGCTGGAAATACAACTAATTTAAATGTTGATTTAGAAGTAAAATAAGGTCATACCAAGATTCTTTCGCCCCTATCCAATGTTCCGATAGGGGCTTTTTCTATTTCTCACATAAACACTTGTTAAATAATTCTGAATGTTATGATAGAATTTTTATAAGCGCTTTCAATTTAAAGAGAGGTGAGACAAGCTATACAGAATCGATATACAGTTTTATAGAAAAAAGGAGGATGTTTAAATGACAAAGAAAACAGAAATTCCATCGCATTTAAAACCATTCGTATCCACACAACATTATGATCAATACACACCGGTGAACCACGCTGTATGGCGTTACATTATGAGACAAAATCATAGTTTCTTAAAAGACGTTGCTCATCCAGCCTACGTAAACGGATTACAATCATCTGGTATAAATATAGACGCTATTCCTAAAGTAGAAGAAATGAATGAATGTTTAGCACCAAGTGGCTGGGGAGCTGTAACGATTGATGGACTTATTCCAGGCGTAGCGTTCTTTGATTTTCAGGGACACGGGTTATTACCAATTGCAACAGATATTCGTAAAGTAGAAAATATCGAGTATACACCGGCTCCTGATATCGTTCATGAAGCTGCAGGCCACGCACCAATTTTACTTGATCCTACATATGCAAAGTATGTAAAACGCTTTGGACAAATTGGAGCAAAAGCTTTCTCTACAAAAGAAGAACATGATGCGTTTGAAGCTGTTCGTATATTAACAATCGTAAAAGAAAGCCCGACTTCTACACCTGAAGAAGTTGCAGATGCTGAAAATGCGGTAATTGAAAAACAAAAATTAGTTTCTGGTTTATCAGAAGCGGAACAAATTTCACGCCTTTTCTGGTGGACGGTAGAATACGGGTTAATTGGAAATATAGACGATCCAAAAATCTACGGTGCTGGTCTCCTTTCTTCTGTTGGTGAAAGTAAACATTGCTTAACAGACGCTGTAGAAAAAGTTCCTTTTTCTATTGAAGCTTGTACAGGAACAACTTATGACGTAACAAAAATGCAACCTCAACTATTTGTTTGTGACTCCTTTGAAGAGTTAACAGAGGCACTTGAGAAGTTCTCTGAAACGATGGCCTTTAAAACAGGTGGTAAAGAAGGTTTAGAAAAAGCGATTCGCTCTGAAAACCATGCAACTGCTGAGCTAAATAGCGGACTACAAATTACAGGTACATTTAGCGAGACGATTGAAAACGATGCAGGTGAAGTGATTTACATGCGTACAAATTCACCAACTGCATTATCCATTCATAATAAACAAATAGCGGATCACTCTACCGCTGTACACAGTGACGGCTTTGGAACACCAATTGGATTACTTACTGAAAATATTGCATTAGAAAACTGTACAGATGAACAATTACAATCATTAGGAATTACAACTGGAAATAAAGCATCCTTTACTTTTGCAAGTGGTATCCATGTAAATGGAACGGTAACAGCAATTGAAAAAAATGATAAAAAAATCATTCTTATCTCCTTTATCGATTGCACCGTTACTTATAAAGACCGTTTATTATTTGATGCTTCATGGGGTGCTTTTGATATGGCTGTTGGCTCAAAAATCACTTCTGTATTCCCAGGAGCGGCAGATGCGGCATCGTTCTTCCCAGCTGAGGAAGAAATAGAAACAACTCCAGCACCTCTTACATTAACTGAGCTAGATCGTATGTATCAAACGGTTCGCGATATTCGAAATGAAAGTATTTTACACGAAGCTCATATCGAACAGCTAGTAGCAATTCAAGAAGTATTAAATAAATTTTATGCGAAAGAATGGCTGCTTCGCCTTGAAATATTAGAGTTGCTTTTAGAGCATAACAAAGGGCATGAAACATCCGCAGCATTATTACAACAACTTTCTACTTTCACAACTGACGAAGCTGTAACACGTCTTATTAACAATGGTCTTGCACTACTATCTGCAAAGGATGTGAAAAATGATGCTACGATTAACTGAGGAAGAAGTTCAAGAAGAATTATTGACAGTAGATAAATGGATGATAAAAGATGAAAGATGGATTGAACGAAAATATATGTTTTCCGACTACTTAAAAGGAGTCGAATTTGTCTCTGAAGTCGCCAAACTATCAGAAGAACATAATCACCATCCATTTATTCTTATCCAGTATAAAGCAGTCATTATTACTTTGTCCTCATGGAATGCAAAAGGTTTAACGAAACTCGATTTTGAGCTTGCGAAGCAATTTGATAAACTATTTGTCCAAAATGAAAAAGCCATTATAAGAAAGTAAAAAAAGAGAAGCCTTTATTAGGCTTCTCCTTTTATTTTGAAATGAATACTATGTCCAAATGGATCCTCGACCTGTAATATTCCATCCTTGTACGTAGCAATCTTGCCAATATTTTTTAAGCTTTCACATACTTGCTCTTTTTGTTTTTCATCCGCTAGTACAATTGTAAAATATTTCAATCCAACGGAATTTGGCATTTGCGGTGGTATCCCTTCACCTTGCCACGTATTTAAACCGATATGGTGATGATAGCCGCCTGCTGATACGAACAACGCACCATTTCGAGCTGGGATTGTTACTTCAAAACCAAGACCATCCACATAGAAACGTTTCGCTTCTTCTAAATCAGCTACATGGAAATGAACATGCCCCATCACAGTACCAGCTGGGAAACCATTCCATGCACTTCCTTGCTGTAATAATTCTTCACCAGCTAACGGGTTACTAACAAATGGTAATTCTCCATTCTCATTACGCCAAACTTCTTTTTGGCGATCATGATAAATTTCAATCCCGTTTCCATCTGGATCAGCTAAATAAAGGGCCTCACTAAAGTAATGGTCGGCTCCGCCGTGCAGTGGATACACCATTTCTACAAGATGACGAAGGATATTCGCTAAATCTTGTCTGCTCGGTAATAACATTGCGTAATGATATAACCCCGTTCTCCCTCTTTGTTTTGGTAAAGCTTCTTTCTTTTCTTCAATGATAAGGAGTGGTTCGTTATTTTCATTACCAAATGTAACGGCCATTTCATCTTGTTTTAATACTTTCATACTTAGTACTTCTGTATAAAACTCTAGTGATTTCTTTATATTTGATACATATAAATGAACAACATCAAGTGTTGTGTCGGGATGAAGTTGAAAACTCATCTTGTTAGCCCCCCATGTAATTTAGTTCTTCTTTGACATTTTCTCTTTGATGAAATTATCTACAAAACCGTCTGCTTTCGCAACAAATAAGTACGCACCCATCACTAACAATGCAAGCTCTAATTCGAAGCCAGGATTTTTCCCATCTCCTAATAAACCAGCTGACCATTTTACTTTTACAATTGCGCCAACCATAACAAGTGCGAATAATAATCCAATATATCTTACACCTAAACCAAGAATTAATAATAGACCACCAACTACTTCCGCTGTTGCTACACCGTATGCAAGTCCTCCTGGTAAACCAATGCTTGTGAACCACCCTGCAATATTGTCAATCCCCGATTGGAATTTTGTTAAACCGTGCATAAAGAACGTTACCCCTAACACGATACGAATAATTAAGTTACCGATATGTTGATTCATTTCTTTCTCTCCTTTATAGTTTTCTTATACAAAACTTTTATTTACATTACAAAACATACACTAATTTTTTTTATTCGTCAATTCATTTTCACTGGGAAAAAATATATTTTTTTTGCTATGATACAAATAGTTGTTTACAAAAAAGGAGCTTGATTTTATGAATATTGGTTCTGCAATACGTGAAATTCGTCAACGTAGAGGCATAACAATCGCACAAATTTGTGAGGGAACAGGTCTTTCTAAAGGATTTATGAGCCAAGTTGAAAATAATAAAACTTCACCATCTATCTCAACTTTAGAAACGATCTCCAATTTTTTAAACGTTCCGCTTCCCTATTTATTATTAGAACAAAAAGATCGGCTGAAAGTTGTCAAAAAGGTAGAGCGTAAATACAGTGTATATGGAAAAGATGAACAGAGAATTGAACATGTGGCAGAACAAGGTGGCCTTCGCCTAAATCTCGTAGAAATCCCTGCTGGGTTTCCGAAAGAAAACACACCAAATGCCCATGAAGGGGAAGAGTGTCACCTTGTATTACGCGGAAAACTAGAAGTTCAACATGGAGAAGATATTGCAATTGTAGAAGAAGGTGATTCTTTCTCCTGGAATGCATGTGTTCCTCATATCGTTCGTAATATAGGGGAAGAAACTGCATTATTACTTATCTCTAGTCATGCAGAAAATCGAAAACGTGTTTATTAAATAAAAAAGAAGCCTGCAAATCAGGCTTCTTTTTTATCCCCTTATAACCCCATAGCTTGTCCCAACTAGTACAGTTTTTTCGTCTTGATTGCGATAAACTGACTCGATTGAAACCTTTTTGTACCCTTCCATCTGTTCAATATTTGTTAAAGTTAATTCACAAGTGATCGTATCTCCTGTAAAAACTGGTCTAATAAACTCACTTACTAATTCTCTTGCTATGTAATGTAATTCTTCACCTACTTTCGTTCCAATGCTAGCAGTCAATAAACCATGAACCATTAAACGTCCATTTTCATCATATTCCATATGATGTCTACCTTTATCTCCTGTAATATTTGCAAATTCAAAAACCTCTTCTTCAGTAAATCTTCTTTCGTATTTAAATACATCCCCAATTTTTATACTCATTTTTATCCCCCTAATAATAAACAGAATTTTCTTTCATTTTATCATAAAATGAGTCTTAGTTCAGTTTATATTATTAAAATATCGAGCCCTTTTCCATGCTACTTGTTCTCTTTATCGATGCCCATCTTTTTTTGCTATTTGATACCCATAATACGCACATGTTCCATTTCTCGATAGCTCTCTCACCTCAAAACCACAACTTCTATAAAAATCAAAATTACTCGCGGATGTATGTGCAAACCAGTCGCCATGTGGTAGCTTTTGCAAACAAAGATCGACAAGTTTCTTGCCTAATCCCTTCCCTCTATATTCATATTTCACAACTAAATTTACTATGTTCGCGACCATGATTCCATCAGAAATGACTCTAACCATCGCAACCATCTCTTCTTCATCCCATATTGTGAATGCCCATGTTGAATTTTCAAATGCTATCGTAAATTTTTCAATTTGCCAAGAAGGAATATTATCATTGCTCCAACCGGCATCTTCGAATAAGGTTTTAATTGCATATGCAGGTACACCATTCGTTCCCTCACGAATAATAAGTCCATTATGATAAATGTACATGTAATCCCCCCTTTATTTTTATATACCATTCTTCAAAAGATGCAATTTACCTTTTTTCACCCAACTCGCTTAATGGAATAAACGAGAACATCCATCCCATGAAATGAAGTTGTCTTCTCATAACTAAGCCCAGTTTTTCTAGCAACAAATATTGAGGCGGGGTGGTCTGGATTAATAAGAGAAATTAACTTATTCATTCGTAATGCTTGGAAGCCATATTCTCGAAATGCTACCGCAGCTTCTTTCGCATAACCTTTTCCCCAATACTGAGGCAATAACCAATAACCAATTTCAATTTCCTCTTTTCCATCTATTTGCTGCTTTACTAATCCTGCATGACCAATTCGTATTCCCGTTTCCTTTTCAATCAATACAAATAAACCGAGACCGTTTTTATAGCTAGGAATTACCCATTCCTCCAAACTTTTTTTACATTGCATATATGTTTTTAACGTCCCATTTCCAATATAGCGCATTACCCTCTCATTTCCCCATAGTGAAGCGTAGAACTGTAAATCATCCATTGTATATTTGCGAATTTGTAAACGATCTGTATGAAACATTTCTGCACTCCTTCCCACGAATTTGTACTTAACTACACGATCATGTTTTGGATATATACTAAATGTTACTATCTATTATAAAGGAACTAAAGAAGGAATACAGAATATTCAATCTCGAAAGAATAAAAAAAGACAGTAGACAAATGTTGTCTACTGCATCCATATCATAACTAGCATAAAGAAAACTACAATTGAGGGGGGTGTAGGATTTTCAATTATACTAGATACTTATCCCGTTCTAACGGGCGGTAAACTTTTCAATTATATGAAAGTGAAAAGTTTACCGCACATAAGAACCTTTGCGGTTATTAAGAGAGCACCGTTAAGTACTCAAATACACGCTGTGCTTTTTCTCCACCCATTCGTGCATGCTGAAGAAGGGAAATACCATGTGGACCAGCTGCACGTAATGCTTCTGGTTGTGCCACTAAAATAGCTTGTACAACTTCTAATTCACCAAGCATAGCGGCCGCGAAAATATCCATTCGAGCGCCCTTTTCTAATAAATAAAGAGCAATATCTTTACGACCTACATGTGCTGCTGCTCCTAACGCACTTTCCCAATCTGATCCTCCCCAATTGTAAGAGGCATGAAGTAAGCTTGGCGATTCAGCCAACAGTTCTTGTACTTTTTCTAAATCTCCATGAGCTGCCATAACAAATTCCCTTACTAACTCAGTGGTAATACATTCTTCTGTTCGCATCTTGCTCCTCCTCCTTTAGAAATTCGTTTCGGTGTAAAAAATGGCTTGTCGCTTCCTTGAAAAATATCTACCTCGATGCCGAACACACGTTGAAACATTTCATGACATAACACTTCTTCTGGTATACCGTCATACTGAAGCTTCCCTCGCTTTAATACGAGTAAACGATCACTATATTGAGCCGCTTGGTTAATATCATGTAAAACCATTATAATTGTCATGCCAAACTCCTCGTTTAATCGTTTCACAAGTTCCATTACTTCCAACTGATGAACGATATCTAAAAAGGTTGTTGGCTCATCCAATAACAAGACATTTGTACGTTGTGCTAGCGTCATTGCAATCCAGGCACGTTGTCTTTCTCCTCCTGATAATGATTGTAAAAGACGATATTCATACCCTTCAAGATTTGTAACAGACAATGCCCAATCAACAATTTCTTCATCTTCTTTATTTAAGTGACCTCTCCATGATTTATGAGGGCCTCTTCCAAATTCGATTAATTCTTTCACTGTTAAATCTAATTGATGATCATGCATTTGTGGTAACATCGCTAATTGCTTCGCTACATCGGCACTTTTCATCGTATGAATACTTTTTCCATCTAAAATGATATCCCCTTCGCTTTGTTTAAGTAGTCTTGCCATTAAACGAAGCAAAGTAGATTTCCCCGATCCATTCGGTCCAATTAAACTAACGACCTCTCCAGCTTTAATATGTACATTCATATTTTGCATTTGAAATCTTTCAGAATGTGCGTAAAACACTTTGTTAACGGAAATCACTTCGTTTTCCTCCTCTATGAATCAAATATAAGAAGAACGGACCGCCTAAGAAGGATAATAAAATACCAACAGGCAATTCAATTGGATCGAACCAACTTCGAGCTATCGCATCCGCGAAAACAAGTAATATCCCCCCGCCAAGGCATGATAATGGCAGTAAATATTTATAGTCATTTCCAACTAATAAACGTAACATATGTGGTACGACAAGACCGACAAATCCAATAAGACCAGAAACACTAACTGCAATGCCAGCTAATAATGTACTTACTACTATTAAATAAAAGCGGCTTCTCTCCACGTTATGACCTAATAACTTCGCCATCTCATCTCCTAGCATTAATACTCGAATATGCTTAATACCAAAGAAGGCTAATATAATAGCGAATATTGCATAATAAATAATCATGTTTAAATGTGCCCAACTTACACCACCAATGCCGCCCGCTAACCACGGTAACACAGATTGCACTTTATCACTATGTAATAACATTAACGCTGACGTCGCTGCACCAATTAATGCATTGATTGATACACCTACTAAGACAATCCTTGAAGGCGGTGCCCCTTTTTGCCATGATAAAGCATAAATGACCATCGCCGTTATGAAAGCTCCTAAAAACGCCCCGAGCGGTAAGAAAGCCATATGCTGAGGGAATAAAATCATAATTACAATTGCTACAAGGCCTGCTCCAGATGAAACCCCGATAATACCAGGGTCTGCAAGAGGATTTCTCATAACCCCTTGCAGCAGTGCACCAGATGCTGCTAAACATGTTCCTACTATAAATCCAACGAGCACTCTCGGTATACGAAGGTCCCATACAATTCGATGAACCGTCGAACCTTCATCTTGTATCCCTGTTAGAATATCTCGTAAAGAAAAGGATAGGCTTCCTGCGAAAAGACCGTAAAAAAGACCTAGAATCGTTAATACAACTAAAGTAACTGCTATTACCCACCTTTTTTTCGCAAAAGGATGTTCCTTTTCCCTTACTACTTCACTACTATCCATACTTATCATTTCCTTACATCTTGTATACTTTTATACATAAAGTCCATCGCTTCTGTAACCTTTGTTCCAGGATTTGATCCAAATAAGTCTGGTGGCAAAATAACGACACGATTTTGCTTTACTGCATCTAAATTTTTCCACGCTTCATTTTTCATCATTTCGCCTTCAAATGCTTTTTTAACGCTATTTGGATCTCCATGTGTAATTAAATAAATCACATCTGGATTCGCCTCAATAATGCGTTCTACGCTTAGCTGCGCATATTGCGGATATTCCTTCATTTCTGGAAAATCAGCTGCAATATTTTTCCCGCCTGTTTTTTCTAAAATATCACCTGATAAAGATGTTGGTAATGCTGCTAAATAAGTACCTGGTGCTCCATACACTAGCAATGCTTTCACATCGCTTTTTTTCTCATATGTCTTCATTTGATCATTAATTTTTTGGTTAAGTTCTTTTGCTTTATCTTCTTTCTTCATAATCGTTCCATATAGTTCAATATTCTTTTGAATATCTTGTACAGAATTCGCAGAAGAAATCATTACTTTCGTTCCTTGTCCTTCAACCGTTGGAATGTTCTTTTGGAATCCATTGTTAGCAATAAGTACATCTGGCTTTAAGCTAGCAATTTGCTCAAAATTTGGCTGATGCGCATTCCCGATTACTTGAACCTTCTTTATATCCTCTGGAAGAGTTATTTTTGCATCCGGACGACCTACTATTTTTCCGCCTAACGCATGAATAATATTCATGTCTCCCATACTTAATGTTGCAAAACTCTCTGGCACTTTATCGAATGTTATCTTTCTTCCTGACAGGTCGGTAACTTCGATTTTCTCTTTTCCTTTTTCTGTTTTTGTTGCAGATGCTTTTTCGTCTCCTTTTGCACTGCAACCTATTAATAAGAAAAAAATAGATAAAATCGCTGTGAATAGCGTAATAGATTTTTTCATTCTTTCACCTCTAACTGATAATGATAATCATTAACTACTATTCTACTTTAATTGATAAGGATTATCATTGTCAATATAAACCGCATACATTTTCTAGAAAAAACAAAAAGCGTTACAAAAAGATCCCTTCTTTTTGTAACGCTTTATTTATCTATATTATTCACATTCATTTCCCTCTAACTCGTCTCGCATCACTTTCACACGCTGAAAGAAAAAGAAAGATAAACTTAAAAATATAACGATGCTCCCCATCATAACAAAAGGTTGTATTGTTTCTTTTGCTCCATTCGGAATCAATAAGCCAACCATTAATAATGTACTTACAGCGAGAAGAATTTGTCCGAACCGAGTATAATCTTCTATTTTTTCTTGTAATTCTTTCATTATATTCTCACTCCTCCATTTCACTGTATCATATTCTATCACACTTAAAGACAAGTAAATACAGCCATTCTGGGAGATGTTTTCCAAAAGAAAAAGAGCCGCTTTATGGCGACTCTTTCATAACGATTACTCACCTTTATATGCTTCCATATAAATTTCTTTCAGCTCTGAAATGAGAGGGAGTTTTGGATTAGCTGTTGTACATTGATCTTCAAAAGCTCTTTCTGCTAATAATCCAACAACCTCTTCAAATTGATCTTTAGCAACCCCTTGTCCTGCAATACTCATATTTATATTTAAATTTTTTCCAAGTTCAATAATTGCTTGAACGAGTGATTCCACACCTTCTGCCGCCGAACTTGCTGGAAGCCCGAGCATTCTCGCAATATGTGCATAGCGTTCATCAGCTACAAAGTGTTCATATTTTTGGAACAATGCGTGTTTTCTTGGCTTAATAGCATTGTAGCGAACTACGTGCGGCATAAGTATCGCATTCGCACGCCCATGCGGAATGTGGAATTCCGGTCCAATTTTATGTGCTAAACTGTGATTAATACCTAGAAAAGCATTAGCAAATGCCATTCCTGCGATTGCAGAAGCATTATGCATTTTTTCTCGTGCTTCTTCATCATTTCCATCTTTAAATGCTCTTGGTAAATATTTAAATACGAGATCAATGGCCTTTAATGCTAACCCATCTGTATAGTCATTTGCTAGAACAGACACATACGCCTCAATTGCATGCGTTAATACGTCCATCCCAGTGTCTGCTGTTACATGTGGTGGTACTGTCATTACAAATTGCGGATCAACAATTGCTACATCTGGCGTTAATTCATAATCTGCAAGTGGATACTTTATATTATTTTTCTTATCTGTAATAACTGCGAATGGTGTCACTTCTGATCCTGTTCCTGATGTTGTTGGAATGGCAACAAACTGCGCTTTACTCCCTAATTTCGGATATTTACACGTACGTTTTCTTATATCTAAAAACTTCTGTTTAATTCCATAGAATGTTGTTTCTGGATACTCATAGAAAAGCCACATGCCTTTCGCTGCATCCATCGCTGAACCACCACCAAGTGCGATAATTACATCTGGCTGAAAACTTTTCATCATTTCCGCACCTTTAAACACAGTTTCATCTGATGGATCTGGCTCAACCTCAAAGAAAACTTCCACTTTCACATCATTTGCATGTTTACGTAAATAATGCGAGACCGTATCTACATATCCATGCTCAACCATTCCTGGATCCGTTACAATAAATGCTCTTGAAATGTTAGGCATATTTGCTAAATATGCTGTCGCATGTTTTTCAAAATAAATTTTCGGTGGTAATTTGAACCACTGCATATTCTTTTTTCTATTTGCCAACCTTTTTATATTTAATAAATGCGTCGCTGTTACGTTTTGAGATACTGAGTTTTTCCCATACGATCCGCAACCAAGTGTAAGTGATGGAATAAATCCATTATATATGTCACCGATTCCACCTTGTGATGAAGGAGCATTTACAATAAGGCGGCAAGCTTTCATACGTAATCCAAATTGCTTTTGCACTTCCTTATTTACAGAATGGATGACTGCCGAATGTCCTAAACCACCGAGGTTTAACATTTCTTCGCAATATGTAAATCCTTCTTCTAATGAATTTGCTTTTACACAAGCTAATACTGGACTCAGTTTCTCACGAGATAGTGGATACGCTGCTCCGATACCTTTTATTTCAGCTACAAGTAGTTTTGTATCTTCAGGTACAGTAATTCCGACTAATGCGGCAATGTACTGTGCTGATTTCCCAACAATATCACTATTTACTGCACATGTATTTTCTTTAATAACAAGCTTTTCTAATTTTCTTCTCTCTTCTTCTGTTACAAAGTAACAATTGTTTACAATCATTTCTGTTTTCACATCATCATAAATTTCCTTATCTACAATGATTGCTTGTTCTGATGCACAAATCATACCGTTATCAAATGTTTTTGATAAAATTAAATCATTAACTGCTCTTTTTACATGCGCTGATTTCTCTATATAACATGGTACATTACCAGGACCTACACCTAGCGCTGGTTTTCCAGTAGAATAAGCTGATTTCACCATACCTGCTCCTCCAGTGGCCAAAACAAGCGCAACTCCTTCATGGTTCATTAATTGTTTCGTTGCTTCAACAGAAGGTTTTTCAATCCACTGAATACAATGTTTTGGCGCCCCCGCCTTCACTGCTGCATCATATACTGTTTTCGCCGCTGCAATGGAACATTTTTGTGCAGAAGGATGAAATGCGAAAATAATTGGATTTCTCGTTTTTATCGCAATTAATGCTTTAAACATCGTTGTCGATGTTGGATTAGTTACCGGCGTTACCCCAGCTACTACACCGACCGGTTCCGCAATTTCTATTATTTCTTCATGAGGATCTTCGTGAATAATCCCTACTGTTTTATCTTTCTTTATGCTATGCCAAATATATTCAGTAGCAAAAATATTTTTAATGCATTTATCTTCGTATACACCACGACCCGTTTCTTCAACAGCCAACTTTGCAAGTGGCATATGTTGATCCACACCTGCTAATGCCATTTCATGAACAATGTTGTCAATTTGCTCTTGTGTAAAACTTTCTAATGCTTGTAAGGCCTTTTGACCGTTATTCACTAACGCATCAATCATCTCTTTTACTTCCTGCATTTCATTTACAACTTTCTCTTTGACTACCATGTAAATTCCTCCTATTCTGCTACCATGGACTGAATAAGACCCTATAGGTCATAATTAGTCCCGATTAGCGCAAAAAAATAGAGTTGCTTCCCTACATGAACCTCATTGTTTGTGAAATATTTCACAAGTTTGTTCGTGAGTAACATTTCATGAACTTAATATACATGAAATGATTCCATTTGTGTATGTCTATTTTGTGAATTTTTTCACAAAATAGCATAATAAAAATGCACTGCCTATATGAGCAGTGCATTTTTACTATGCTAGCGCTTGTGCTAAATCTTCAATTAAATCTTCACCGTCTTCAATACCGACAGAAATGCGAATTAATGTATCTGTAATTCCTAACTCTTTACGACGATCTGCTGGGATTGATGCATGTGTCATTTGAGATGGAATAGAAATTAAACTTTCTACTGCTCCTAAACTTTCAGCAAGTGTAAAGTATTGTAATTTCTCAAGTACTTTATTTAATGTTTCTTCGCTATCTACATCAAATGAGATAATAGCACCAAATCCATTTGCTTGTTCTGTTGCAAGTTCATGGTTTGGATGTGACTCAAGGCCTGGGTAATATACTTTATTTACTTTTGGATGGTTATTTAAAAACTCAGCAATAGCGCGTGAATTCGTTTCATGCTCTTCCATTCGAATTCCTAATGTTTTTAAACCACGAAGTAGTAAGAAGCTATCTTGTGGGCCAAGAATGCCTCCTGTTGAATTTTGTACAAAGTGAAGGTCTTCTGCTAATTGCGGGCTATTTACAACTACTAGACCTGCAACTACGTCACTATGACCTCCTAAATATTTCGTTGCACTATGAAGTACAATGTCTGCTCCTAAAGAAATCGGTGACTGCCAATATGGCGTCATGAATGTGTTATCAATAATTGTTAATAAATCTTTCTCTTTAGCAAGAGTAGATATTTTTTTAATATCAGTAATTTTCAGTAATGGATTCGTTGGTGTTTCCACATAAACCGCTTTCGTATTTGGACGAATCGCTTCTGCAACTTCCTCTAAGTTTGTTGTATCTACAAATGTATGCTCAATACCGAAGCGGTTTAATACTTTCGTAATAACGCGGTACGTTCCACCGTACACATCATCTGTTAAAATAACGTGATCACCTTTTGAGAACAACATAATTGTAGCTGTAATAGCAGCCATTCCTGAACCAAATGCAAAACCAGCATGACCGTTTTCTAATACAGCAATCATTTCTTCTAAAGCTGCACGTGTTGGGTTGCCTGTACGTGAATATTCATATCCTTGATGCTTACCAACTGCTTCTTGTTTGTACGTGCTTGTTTGATAAATCGGTACATTTACAGATCCAGTTGAAGGTTCTCCTATGCGAATACCATGAATTAACTTTGTCTTTGCTCTCATTTTTTATTCCCATCCTTTGTATATGTCTTTACTTAAATAGCGCTCACTACTATCAGGAAAAATCGTTACAATATTTGTACCTGGCGCCGCTTTCTCAGCTTCAAGTAAACTTGCATGAAATGCAGCTCCTGAAGAGCTCCCAACGAGCAGTCCTTCTTTTTGCGCCAATTCCTTCACTCTTAAAAATGCATTTCGATCAGAAATTGTATGAATGTCATCAAAATAAGATGTTTTCAAAAATGTCGGGATAAATTCAAGGCCAATCCCTTCTGTTTCATGCGATCCAGCTTTACCACCATTTAAAATGGATCCTTCTGGTTCCACAATAACCGTTTTTATATCTATATTTTTTTCTTTCAAATAAGATGCAGTCCCCATGAATGTCCCACCAGTTCCTGCTCCTGCAACAAATATGTTAATCTCTCCATTCAATGCGTCCCAAAGTTCAGGACCTAGTGTTTTGAAATACGCACGCGGGTTTGCTTCATTCGCAAACTGACTTGGAGAGTATGAATTCGGTATTTCATTTACTAATTCTTTTGCTTTTGCAATTGCGCCGGTCATTCCTTGTTCAGTTGGTGTATGCACAACCGTTGCGCCCAGTGCTTTCATTAGTTCTTGCTTTTCAATACTAAATTTCTCTGGTACACAAACAATAACGCGTAAATCATGTTGTAACGCTGCAAGTGCCAGTCCAATACCAGTATTTCCAGCAGTCGGTTCAATAATTGTTCCACCCTGGGTAACAAGCCCTTTTTCTAGCGCATCTTCGATTAATTCTCTTCCTAAACGGTCCTTAACGCTTCCACCTGGGTTATAAAATTCAAGCTTTGCAAATAAACGGACCCCTTCTGGAAGTGAAAAACGAGTAATTTCTACAATTGGTGTATGACCAATCAACTCATGAACTCCACGATATACATTCATCGTGTTCTCCCCCTTATTTGCCAATAAAGAAAAGGCAACTGTATGTATTTTCTTTATATGAGACAGTTGCCTTTTTGTTACATTACTTTAACTCTTCTAGTACTTTTACGATAAAGTTTGTAGAATGAAGAGCTGCTTGATCTAAAAATTGATCAAATGAAACATTTGATTCTTTGCCAGCAATATCAGAAAGTGCACGAATAATAACAAACGGAACTTCATATTGGTGGCATACTTGCGCAACAGCTGCTGCTTCCATTTCTACTGCATAAAGATTTTCAAATTTATCACGAATTGCTGCAACGCGGTTCGGATCACTCATAAATGAATCACCTGTTGCAATCATACCTTTTACAACTTGAATATTTTCTTCTGCCTGCATACATTTCTCAGCTAATGCAACTAATGCTTCATCAGCCTTGAATCCAGGCGGCATTCCTGGTACTTGCCCATATTCATAGTTAAATGCTGTTACATCTACGTCATGATGACGAACTTCTGTTGAAATAACTACATCTCCAACATTTAGAGAAAGATGGAATCCACCAGCTGAACCAGTATTAATTACTTTTTCAGGCTTATATCTTTCTAATAAAATTGTCGTTGACATCGCTGCATTTACTTTACCAATACCAGACTTTAACAAGATTACTTCATGTCCTGCTAATTGTCCTTTCGTAAATTCACAACCCGCAACCGTTTCTGTTTCTGCTTGTTCTAATTTGTCACGTAAAATACGTACTTCTTCTTCCATTGCTCCAATTACAGCAATTCTCAATCTAATCCCTCTTTCTATTGCTTAGTTGCCTCCATTACCCAAACGAAATGATTTAATCTCGTAAACGTTACATGGAAGCCATTGTTTTCAAAAATAGACTGCATGACTGGAATACGTGTATAGTATTCCGTTTGCAAATCATTTGCTAACTGATGAAAACCTCTTTGTTTTGCTGCTTCAACAGTTTTATCATATGCATCTTGATCTGCAAATATCGTATCAGCAAACACTATTTTACCACCTTTGTTTAGCAATTGACTATACTTCGCAATCGCTACATTTTTTTCATCATCTGTTAAATGATGAAATGCATAGGTGCTTACTATGGTATCAATTGAATTCGGGACTTCAAATGAAAGAAAATCACCTTCTGTAATGGAAAACTCTTGCGGCAATTTCTCTTTTGCAATCATGCGCATTTCACGTGACGGCTCTATACCATAAACTGTGCGGCCAGCAAGTAATAATTTATTTGTTAAATTACCAGTACCAACACCAAATTCTAATACATTACCAAATGACTTGTTAACTACATCCTCTAGAATGTCCTCATAATGGGCGAAAACTTCTTTATATTGTATATCTTCGCCTTGTACAAATGAGTCGTACGTATGAGCCCACTCATCAAATAAACCATTAAATTCTGTACCCATAAAAATTCCCCTTTTTCTTATCGGTTTTATCAGTATGATATTCCCTCTTTCTAAAAATGTCAATTGAAATGTACATGGTATTTCCTTCTTTTCTTTGTTACACTATAGTTGATTACATAGGAGAGGGGCCGTCTTCATGTCATTTACCTTTGAAATGTTAGAAGATAAAGTAGAATTTTTTGAAGCGGGAGACTTAGCTTCTTTAGAACGAAAAATTAGTGAACAAATCGATAATAATAAAGCACTTATGCTTGAAGTTCATCACATCTCGCATCAAATGGTTATGGATCCTGAAAGCAAAAGACCGTATTATAGCGCGGTTGTTCATTTTAAATTAAAGAAATTACGCTAATAAAAAAGAGAAGCTCCTGAGGAGCTTCTCTTTTTTAGTTTAGAGTTTGAACAAGTACTGGTTTCCAGCCTTCATTGTCTACCCAATCAATATTTACATAATATCTTTTACCTGATTGTTTATCTTGTACGTTACCGTAAGCTTTATTTTTACCGTTATTTCCGATTCGATGAATAACTAATTGCTCTACTGGAACGTCAATTGCAGCTGAAATTGCTTGGTTCATCTCATTCCAATCTGCTGTACCTTTTTTAAACGTCATCGCAGGTGTTGCACCTTGCTCTGTACCTACTGGCTTCCAAGAAGATTTCGTATAAGCGTCAGTTGCCTTTGGCTGTGTTTTTTCAGCTGGTACTTTCTCGTTAGCTTTCGCTTCTTCCTCAGCTTTTTTCTGTTCTTCTTCAGCCTTTAGCTTCTCTTCTTCTTCTTTCTTCTTAGCTTCTGCCATCTCTTGCTCGTTCTTCTTCGTCTCTTCTTTGCCCTTAGTTTTCTCAGACTTATTCTCTTTCGTTGTTTGCTGAGCTACTTTTTTGTCACTAGAAGACGCTTGTTCTTTTCTTTCAGGAACAAACAATTGATATGATACAATAGCTACTAATATTAATACAATTGCGATTGCAATATTTAAAACACCGTTTTGACGACGTTTTTGTTGTTTCTGTTGGAATCTAGATCCTCCTGCCATTCTTCAAACCTCCATGCAGTTTTTCATACTTGCTATTGTAACATTAAATCTAGAAAGGTTGAACATTTACAATAATATTTTCACGAAATGAAAACATTTCACTATGAATTGCAAGATTACTTTTCCTTCTCTAATCGATAGATTGATTCTACGATAGCTTTGAAAATAGGTGTAACTGCATTTACATTGCTATTCGTTTCTATATCCACGACAACTAAAGCATATCTTGGATTTTCATATGGAAAGTAACCTGCAAACCAACGATTCTCTTTCATTCCTTTTCCTGTTTGCGCTGTCCCAGATTTTCCGGCGACACTTAGTGGTAACGACCTGAATGCTGCTCCTGTTCCTTTCTCCGTTGTTACAACGCTCCTTAATAACTGTTGTAATGTTTTCACTGTTTCATACGGAAGCTGTTTTCCACCTAATGCATGGTTTTCAAATGTATAAAAGTCCGTTCCATTTTTATACATTATCTTTTCAACAGCTTTCACTTCCATCTTTTCTCCATCTCTAGCAATTGTCGCCATCATATTTGCAATCGCTAGAGGTGACATACGTACATCTTTCTGTCCAATTGCTGTTTGTGCTACCGCCTTTTTACTATTCTTACTTCCTTCATTCCCCCAAATCGTAACACTCTTCTCCTCTGGCATTTGCTCAAAATGAGTTGTATGAAATACAGAACCTCTCCATCCAACCTTATCAGCGGCTCCTAAAGCTGCTACGTAACTTTCTAACACCATCTTATCCTTTTGTATTAACTCGTTACCTAACTCCGAAAATGTCCTGTTACAGCTTCTAGCAAAGCTCTCTTTAAAACTAAGTTTCCCCATCATAACTTGCGGGTGGTCTTCACCATATAAATCTTTATTACAATTAAATGTGCGATTAAAAACATTTTCATTATGATCAATTGCTGCCGCTGCAACTATTGTTTTAAAAACAGAGCCAGGAAAATGTGGTATTAACATTTGATTTTCAAGTGTAGTTTTATATAACCTCTCATCTTTCACCTGTACAGATGGTTTACTGACCATCGCTAAAATTTCATTTTTCTTTACATCAAGTAACACTAATCCTCCCTTCTTTATTTCGCTTGCTTCAACCACTTCTTCTGCTTTTCGCTGTAATTCGTTATGTAAAGTAGTTTGAATCGTCACTGGGTAAAACGGATTTCCAGGCGACGTATATTTCGCTTGTTTCCCAAAAATCGGTTCTCCTTGTCGGTCCACTTGATACAATACTTTTGCCTCTCCATCAGTCAAAAGAAATTCATCAAATGATTGCTGCAATCCTGAAATGCCAATTTGCGTTTGCTTTGAAATTTTTCTTACTTCGCCGTATCGTTTTTGAAATTCTCGTTCATTCTCACCCACATTACCAACTAAATGATTCACCCTGTCAGTTTGCCGTAAACGAACTTCAGCTGCTACAATACCTAATACATTTAATTGATTTACCTTCTCCATCTGCTCTCGTGCCAATCGAAATGGACCATTTCCCCTTTGCATGATAAATGCACTTTTCTTATCTTTCATTTGACTTTCAATCTCTTGTCTCGACACACCAATGATATGCGCAATTTTCTCTAACATGTCATTTTTTATTTGTAGAAATGGAAAAATAATTAAAACAGGATACTTTTTCTCTCCTATTTTCTTACCGTTTCGGTCTATAAAATGGCCTCGTCCATCATCTATCGTAATAGATTGCGTCCGTTGTGTAACACTTTTTTCAATTAAATTAATCTTACGATCCGTAAATGATTCCGTATCTATAATTTGTATTTGAATTAAACGACAAAGTAATATAAACATGACACTTATAAAACAAATTAAAACAATTATAATTCTCCGGTTTATTTTCATCCAAAAACACCTCGTCTACTATAGTTTGGACGGAGTGTTTCATCTTTTATACAAATAAAAAAATCACTCGCTTTTACACGAGTGATTTTTAATTATTTTACAGAGATAATCTCTACTTGCATTTCTCCACCTGGAGTTTGGATTGCTACCTTCTCACCAATTTGCTTACCTAATAAGCTTTTTGCGATTGGAGAATCGTTAGAAATTCTTCCTTCAAATGGGTCTGCTTCTGCGCTACCTACGATTGTGTAAGATTCTTCATCTCCACCTGGTAACTCTTTAAATGTTACTGTTTTACCTAATGTAACAACTGTAGATTCTTCACCGTTATCTGTGATGATAACTGCGTTACGAATCATGTTTTCTAATTGTGTAATACGTCCTTCTACGAATGCTTGCTCATCTTTTGCTGCATCGTACTCAGAGTTCTCAGAAAGATCTCCGAAGCTACGTGCAATCTTAATGCGCTCTACAACCTCTTTACGTTTTACCGTTTTTAAATCCTCAAGTTCGTTCTCTAGCTTTTGCTTACCCTCTTGCGTCATAGGGTATGTTTTTTCTGTTGCCATATTTTCCACTCCTTTTATATACCAATCCCCCGAAAAAAAGAGGAGTTCCATATGAAAACTCCCCCGCTTATATGTAGAGCGGAGGTTTCTAGCACGCCTGTACTAGCGGAGTTGTCACATACAACCCCGTATTCCCAATTCTTCTCTATATAAAGAAGATATGTATGGAAAGTTGATATAAATATGCCCTCACCTATATATAGATGAGGTTGCATGTTTCATTGTATTCGATAGGAAGGGAAAAAATCCCTTCCTACCGTATATCTTTTACTATGCTATTACAAATTTACTTTTTGTTCAAGAATTGTTGCGATTTTTGTGACCATAATATCAATTGCAACATGGTTTTGTCCACCTTCAGGGATAATAATATCCGCAAATTTCTTAGAAGGCTCAATAAATTGATTGTGCATTGGACGTACAACATTTACGTATTGATCAATAACTGAATCCATCGTACGACCGCGTTCTTTAATATCACGCTGCATGCGGCGCAGAATACGAAGATCTGCATCTGTATCAACGAATAACTTAATGTCCATTAACTCACAAAGACGTGGGTCTTCTAAAATAAGAATTCCTTCTAAAATGATTACATCTTTCGGCTCAACTGGAATAATTTCTTCTGAACGCGTATGCAATGTATAGTCATATACAGGCTTATCAATTTGCTCATATGCAAGCAACTGCTGCAAATGTTCAATTAACAGATCATTATCAAACGCAAGCGGATGATCATAATTTGTTTTTAAACGTTCTTCCATTGGTAAATGGCTTTGATCTTTGTAATAATAATCTTGCTCCAAGATTAAAATAGAATGACCTTTAAAATGGTCAAAAATCGCTTTCGTTACACTCGTTTTACCTGATCCCGAACCACCAGCAATTCCAATTACAACAGGCTTATTCGTCCCCATTTGACTACCACTCTTTCTTATTGAAGTATGCTTTTGCGCATCATATTATTCACATACACTCGTTGATCCACTTTGAATTTCACGATTTGCAACGGATGTCTCGCTGCATCTAATTCGTTTCCATCCTCATCCCAAATTTTCTCCACCGTTTGTGTAAAGTTTTCTATTTCTGGTCCAAAGAACTCCACTTCATGTCCTGGTTTGAAATGATTACGTTGCTCAATCGTTACGATGCCCGTTTCTTCATTATAATCTAACACTAAACCAGCGAAATCATACGTTGTTTTCTTACTATGATTTCCAAACATTTGCTCTTGATGTCCTGGAACCCCTTCAAAGAATGCAGGAGCTGTATCACGATTTGCACATTTATCAAGCTCATCTAACCACTCTTGTTTAAACTCAAAGTTATCAGGATCCGCACAATATGCATCAATTACTTTACGGTATACCGTTGCTACAGTCGCTACGTAATGAATTGATTTCATACGTCCTTCAACTTTTAAGCTATCTATTCCAATTTCAATCATTTTCGGAATTGATAAAATTAAATTTAAGTCTTTTGGACTCATTGCAAAGTGAGCATCTTCTTCTTGGAATAGAGGAAGCTCTTTTGCATCTTTATGTTGTGATACTGTTTGAACTAAATCATAGTCCCAGCGGCAAGATTGACAACAACCACCACGGTTAGAGTCACGCGCTGTCATATGGTTACTTAACGTACATCTTCCTGAATAGGCGATGCACATTGCACCATGGACGAATGCTTCAATTTCAATATCCACTTTTTCTTTAATTTCTTTCATTTCTTCATAGCTTGCTTCACGAGCTAATACGAGACGATGTAAACCTTCTTCTTTCCAATACTGTGCTGCTTTCCAGTTGGATAGTGATTGCTGTGTACTTAAATGCACCTCAACAGAAGGCGCTACACGTTTACAAGTCTCAATGATAAGCGGATCAGCAACGATAATTCCCGTTACGCCAGCTTTTTCAATCCCTTTTAAATATTCCTCTAGCCCGTCCATATTTTCATTATGTGCAAAGATATTTGTTGTTACATATATTTTTGCTCCATATTTCTTTGCAAATTCAACACCTTCTGCCATTTCTTCCAGTGTAAAGTTACCTGCATTCGAACGAAGACCAAATTCTTGTCCACCTAAATATACAGCATCTGCCCCGTAATGGATAGCTACTTTTAATTTTTCTAAGTTACCCGCAGGGATTAACAGTTCAGGTTTCTTCACAATAACGCGTTTGCCATCGATCACTCGTGAAATTTCTTGTACAGTCATTTCCTACACCCTCCTCGTTTAGTAAACCGTCTCTTTAAAGAAGAATCCTGTATCTAACGGACGATTTACCGGTTGCATTTCTTCTATCTCTTTATATAAATCGTCTTTCACGTCATAATACGCATCACGATCTTCTACACATAAATCAATTGCTTTACGATATTTTTTCGTTACCTCAATAATGTATGCAGAGCTTTTTAGTACACCATCAACTTTTAAGCTATCAACTTCAGCGTCAATTAGCTCTTCTAACTCATCGATGAAACAAATATCGTTTGGACTCATAATGTGAGTGCCATTTTCATCTTCATAAATTGGATATTTATTGTTACGCTCCGGGTCATATAAGAACATGTTCTCTTCATATTTTTTCTTCTCAATGTCAAGATGACGTCCTTGATACTCAAAATAGTTTCCTACTAATGAACGCTTCGATTGGAACATGCAAGTCATACCGTGAATTTGCACTTCAAGTTCCACTTCAGCGTTTTCTTTTAATTCAACAATTTCATCTAAGCTAAGCTCGCGAGCTAATACAGCACGTTTTGCTCCTCTTTGTCCCCAATAGTTACAAGTAAACCAGTTTGTTGCTGTTGTTTCTGTATTCCAGTGCAATTGCATATTTGGCGCTACTTCGCGGACTGCCATTAATACCGCTGGATCTCCGAAAACAATTGCATCTACATGTACTTCATTTAAAAATGCAACATAGTCTGTTAATTCTTCTACTTTATCATTGTGGAACATCGCGTTCATTGCTACGTATACTTTTACACCATTTTCATGTGCAATCTTCACAGCTTGTTTCACATCTTCACGTGAAAATTCCCCTGCTAAACGTAAACCAAACTTTTGCTCACCGATCATTACCGCATCTGCTCCTGCTTTCGCAAGAGGCTCGATATCCGCCACTGCTTTTGGCGTTACTAACAATTCAGGTTTCTTCATACCTCGGTCACCCTCTCTTTTTACTAACAGCTACTCCATCACCAATTGGGAAAATCGTTGTATCATATCCTTCATGGTTCATAAGCCATTCATTGTACGTCTTAATACGACGGATCAAACCACGTGTACGTCTGTTTTCAATTTTCTCTTTAGTCGTTACAAGGCCATGGTACATAACATTATCTGAAATAATTACGCCACCAGGATTTAATAACGGTTCATATAAGTCAAAAAAGCGACGATATTGTCCTTTTGCTGCATCAATAAAAATAACGTCAAATTTTCCGTGTTCTTCTACTTGCTCGCCTGTTTCTAACGCATCACCGTAAATAACGGAAATACGCTCTTTAACTGGTGAACATTCTATATATTCAAGTGCTTTTTCATATCGTTCGCGATTGCGCTCAACTGTCACAATGCGAGAATTTGGAATAGCTTGCATCATACGAATACTAGAATAGCCAATTGCTGTACCAAGCTCTAAAATGCTTTTTGGTCCAATTAAACGTAAAAATTGCAACATAAATTCCATTCCAAGTCGATCCATAATCGGCACATGGTTTTCTTTCGCATAGTCTTCCATTTCAAGAATTAATTTATCTTTCGGATCAATAAATGATAATAAATATTCGTTAACTGCATCCCCCATAATGGTCCTCCTTATTTACATGGAGAAGTGCCTCTATGACGTCTTTTCACACATAGAATGCAATAAAAATACAAGCCAGCTTCACCCTTAGCTTGTACGTCCCGTTTTGATATTAAAAACGATTCTTCTGCCAGTTTTTAACCCGATATATTTTACCACAAAAAAGAGGGATGTGCGACCTTTTTCGCTATCCCTCCCCATTTCACTGTTTTTTCGTAATGTATTTTTGCTTTAACGCATTATGCTCTTCTAATGTTTTCGCATAGTACACTTCACCAGTCGGTGCAGCTAAGAAATAATAATAATCTGTTTGCGCAGGCTCTAACGCCGCCTCTACTGAATGTTTACCAGAGTTTGCGATCGGACCAACCGGCAATCCTTTCACAACATACGTATTGTACGGTGAGTTTACCTTTAAATCTTCGTATAATACACGTTGTTTATGCTTTCCAAGTGCGTATAATACGGTTGGATCAGTTTGCAGAGGCATACCTTTCGCTAAACGATTATAAAAGACACTAGAGATTTTTTGACGATCCGTAAAGCCAGTTGCCTCTTCTTCAATAAGTGAAGACAATGTTAAAAGCTGATGAACATCCCAGTTTTTCGCTTTCATTTTTGCCTCGTTTTGAACGATGATTGCATTCGTTTTCTCAAGCATCGGAATTACAATTTCTTCTAACGTGGTATCTTTTTTATAGAAAGAGTACGTCGCAGGATATAAATAGCCTTCTAATGGATATTTAATATTGCTATCAAAGATTTTATCCGTTAACAACTTCGGATACTTTTGCTGCATTTTTTGAATAAATGCTTTATCGTTTAATTGACGTACGACATCATCTTTATTCCACTTTAATTCGTTTGCAACCGTTTCTGCAATTTCAGTTACTTGTGCACCTTCTTTTATCGTCACTTTATAAAGAGCTGGACGATGAACGTTACCAGATGACATTTGTTCGATAACATCTGAGGCACTCATTGAAGGATTTAATAAATATGTACCGGCTTGTAAGCTTTTTGACTTAGCCTTCGTATAAAAACTAAAAACTGTACCGTTTTTCACAGCACCTTTTTCTTCTAAAATCTCACCAATTTTACTAGTAGATGATCCCTTTGGAATTTCTACTTCAATCTCTTTTTTATTCCCGCTATCAACCGGTCCTAATGCGGATGAAATATACGCATAGACTGAACCACATACTAAAAGCAGTGCAATAATCGAAAATAAAAAAATGCGTCTACGCTTCTTTTTCACTTGATTCTCTACCAAAACTCTTCCTCCTTATTCAATTGTAGGCCATATGTACATCTTTCTATACAACACGATGAAAAATCACAATAAACTTACCTATCATTTTGGACAGATACTTTATTTTTCTACAATCCGTCTCATTATACTACAAAGGATTGCGCAGTTTCGACAAAAAATCTTTCATTTTACATATAAAAAAAGATGGACGATATATCGTCCACCTTTTCAGTACTTATTATTCAGCTTCTTGCTCATCAGCTAGAGTGTTAAACATTTCTTGTACCATTTCCCACTCTTCTTCAGATTCGATTGGAAGTAAACTTCCGCCCTCTTCTTCATTTTGCTCATAAGCCATTGCATCATAAATTTGGTCTCCATCTTCGTCTACTTCACCGATTGGAGAGAAGACTACGTATGATTTTTTGCCAAATTTTTCAGCATCAAAAGTGAAAATAATTTCACATAAATGTTCGTTACCTTTTTCGTCTACAATTGTAATTTGATTTTCTTCCATTTTGGTCACCTCTTATTTACTATCTAAAAATCCTTGTAAGATTACGACTGCAGCCATCTTATCGATTACTTGCTTTCGCTTCTTACGGCTTACATCAGCTGAAATGAGTAAACGTTCCGCTGCCATCGTTGACAAACGCTCGTCCCACATTACAACGTCTAATTGTAACAGTTCTCGTAGGTTTTCTGCAAATTGTTGGCATGCTTCACCACGTGGGCCAATTGTCCCATTCATATTTTTAGGTAAACCTACTACTATTTTGTCCACATTGTACTGCTTTACTAATTCAGAAATACGGTCAAAACCAAAGTGACCTCGTTCTTCGTTAATCTTGATGGTTTCAAGTCCTTGCGCTGTCCAGCCCATTTCGTCGCTAATTGCAACTCCGACTGTTTTTGTGCCTACATCTAAACCTAATATCCGCATAAATTACTCCTCACGATGATGTTTCAAGTAAGACTTCACAAGCTCTTCAATTAATTCATCACGTTCAAGCTTGCGAATGATGCTTCGTGCATCTTTGTGGCGAGGTATGTATGCTGGGTCTCCACTTAATAAATAACCGACGATTTGGTTAATCGGATTATAGCCTTTTTCTTGAAGTGCATCATACACAGTTAAAAGTACATCATTAACATGGACACTCTGTTTTTCATCTTGAATGCTAAACTTCATTGTTTTATCAAAACCGTCCATTTCAAGCACCTCACTTATATAGTAAGTATAGGGAGAAGAACTTCTCCTCTCCCTACCATTGTACACTACTATCTCTTTATTTTGAAACAGATTTAACGTACTCTTGTACAAATGCTAAAGCTTCCTCAACTTGCGCTGGGTTTTTACCGCCCGCTTGTGCCATATCAGGACGGCCGCCACCGCCACCGCCACAACGAGAAGCTACTTCTTTCACAAGTTTACCAGCATGGTATCCTTGGCTAATTAAATCTTTCGTTACGCCAGCTAAGATGTTTACTTTGTCATCATTTACAGACGCTAATACGACAACTGCAGTTTGTAATTTATTTTTTAGGTCATCCATCATCGTACGTAAGTTGTTCATATCTGCAACATTTACTTTTGCCGCTAATACGTTTACGCCATCAACTGTCATTACTGAATCAGTTAAGTTTCCAGCTTCAATATTGCTTAATTTCGCTGCAAGAGATTCGTTTTCTTTTTGAAGTTGTTTTACTTCAGCAAATAAACCATCTACTCTTGTTAAAATATCTTTCGGATTTGTTTTCATTTTTCCTGCTGCTTCTTTTAATAAACCTACTTGGTCGTTCATTAATTCATAAGCAGACTTACCAGTTACCGCCTCAATACGACGAGTTCCTGCACCGATACCAGACTCAGCAACGATTTTGAAAATACCGATAGAAGCTGTGTTATCAACGTGACAACCACCACAAAGCTCTAAGCTGTAATCGCCAACTTGTACAACGCGTACAACATCACCGTATTTTTCACCGAATAATGCCATTGCACCCATTTCTTTCGCTTCTTCGATTGCTTTTTGAGAAATCTCAACATCAATACTTTCCCAAATTTTCTCGTTTACGATACGCTCAATTTTTTCTAATTCGTCAGCTTGTACTTGACCGAAGTGAGAGAAGTCAAAGCGTAAACGTTCAGAAGTTACAAGAGAACCCGCTTGGTTAACGTGCGTTCCAAGTACATCTTTTAATGCTTGGTGTAATAAGTGGGTTGCTGTATGGTTTTTCACAACGCTACTACGGTTTTTCGTATCGATAATAGCTTTCACAGCTGCATCTTTCGTTAATGTACCTTCTTCCACAACAACTTTGTGCAAGTTTTGACCGTTTGGTGCTTTTTGTACGTCTTTTACAAGAACTTTCACGCCATCAGCTAGAAGGTAACCACGGTCTGCAATTTGTCCGCCGCTCTCAGCATAGAATGGTGTTACATCGAGCATTAATTGTCCTTCTTCACCAGCTTGTAAGCTGTCTGTGTATTCGCCGTTTTTCACAAGTGCAACAACGTTACTTTCTGTTGCAACTGTACCGTAACCAACGAACTCGCTCGCTACTTTCACTTCTCCAAGGACACCGCCTTGAACTTGCATAGAATCAACGTCTTGACGAGCAGCACGTGCGCGCTCACGTTGTTTTTCCATTTCATTTTCAAAGCCTTCTTGATCAACTGTCATACCAGCTTCTTCTGCATATTCTTCTGTTAATTCAATTGGGAAACCGTATGTGTCATATAGACGGAACGCATCTACTCCAGAAATAACAGTTGTTTTTTCTTCTTTTGCTTTTGCGATAACTTCAGCTAAAATCGCTTCACCATCATGAAGTGTTTCGTGGAAACGCTCTTCTTCATTTTTCACAACTTTTGCGATGAAATCTTTCTTTTCAAGTACTTCTGGATAGAAGTCTTTCATTACTTCTCCAACAACCGGTACTAATTCAAACATGAATGGACGGTTGATGTTTAATTTCTTAGAATAACGAACAGCACGACGTAATAAACGACGTAATACATAACCACGGCCTTCGTTAGATGGAAGAGCACCGTCACCAACAGCGAATGTTACTGTACGGATATGGTCAGCGATTACTTTAAACGCCATATCTTTTTCTAAGTCACCATTGCGATACTTGTCGCCAGAAATTGATTCTGTTGCGCCAATCATTGGCATGAATAAGTCTGTGTCAAAGTTTGTAGGTACATCTTGAACGATAGATGTCATACGCTCTAGACCCATCCCTGTATCGATGTTTTTCTTAGGAAGTGGTGTATATGAACCGTCTGGATTATGGTTAAATTGAGAGAATACAAGGTTCCATACTTCTAAGTAACGCTCGTTTTCTCCGCCTGGATATAATTCCGGGTCACTAAAGTCATTACCGTAAGCTTCTCCGCGGTCATAGAAAATCTCTGTATTCGGTCCACTTGGTCCTTCACCGATATCCCAGAAGTTTTCTTCTAAACGGATGATGCGCTCTTTTGGAACTCCCATTTTCTCATTCCAAATTTTGAATGCTTCTTCATCTTCTGGATGGATTGTAACCGATAGTAATTCTTTATCGAATCCGATCCATTTGTCGCTCGTTAAGAATTCCCAAGCCCAAGTAATTGCTTCTTCTTTAAAGTAATCACCGATTGAGAAGTTTCCTAACATTTCAAAGAATGTATGGTGACGAGCTGTTTTCCCTACGTTTTCAATATCGTTTGTACGAATTGATTTTTGAGCATTTGTAATACGTGGATTTTGTGGGATTACACGTCCATCAAAATATTTTTTTAATGTTGCTACACCACTGTTAATCCATAAAAGAGATGGATCCTCATGTGGAACTAGTGATGCACTAGGTTCTACTGCATGTCCTTTTTCTTGGAAAAAGTCTAAAAACATTTGACGAATTTGTGCGCCTGTTAGTTGTTTCATTGTATTTTCCTCCTTAAATATAAAAAACTCCCGCCCCTATAAAAGGGACGAGAGTTAACTCGCGATACCACCCTAATTATGAATTGATTATTATACAAATCAATTCATCACCTCATGGTGCCGTAACGTGGCAAGACGGCAGTGATTAGCTGCTCTCAGGATTAGCTTTCTGTTACCCTTCATTTAAAGCTTCTTTCAGCCATATGGAAGCTTCTCTCTATAAATGGACTGTAACGTACTTGTTCCGTCATTGATTTAATGTATTATATGACTAAATATAATAGAATTCTCTTAAGTTTGTCAATGTAGATAATCATTTATATTATATCAATTGCTTATTAATCATAGCTATTCTACTATTCATTCTTAACAGCCTTTTCATATATTATGCATGTATGAATAAATTGCACTACCTCTACTTATTTTTCTGAATATTTTATTTTTTTATAATTAAATTATCAATAATAAAGGAGCGATTATAATGACAACCTTATTGAATAAAGCTAAAAATATGATAATGACTGACGAAACGATATTATTTTACACTGCATGTTCATTAGATATATTTATTTATCGTTCCGTTGCAAGACCAGGACTGTTAATTTTAACGAACAAGCGGCTCTTCTTTTACGGACCAGATGTAAGTAAGAACCCATTATTTGAAGAGTACTCTTTCGCAAACATTTCTAATCTAAAGGAGCAAAAACGTCTTTTCAGCAATCAAATTATATTTATGTATGATAATGAATGGAAAAAAATAAAACATATTCAAACAAATGATGTAGGCACTCTCGTTCAACAAATACACGAGCAACTCTCAAGATAATGAAAGCCCTCTACTATAGGTAGAGGGCTTTCCTATTACACATTTTCTTTTTTCCAAAGAGGTCTTACATGAACGATTACTGTACGAATGACTGCTAAAATTGGAACTGATATTAATAATCCTACAATTCCTGCCACTTCTCCTCCAACTAGTAATGCCAACATAATAATAACTGGATGCATACGAAGCGACTTACCAACGATGTAAGGGGATAAAATGTTACTTTCCAAAAATTGCAAAATCGCAATCGTAATTCCCGCCTTAATAAGTAAACTCGTTGATACCGTTGCCGCAATCATTAATGTCGGGATTGCTCCTAAAATAGGACCGAAGTACGGGATTATATCCGTTACCCCAATAATAATGCCGAGTAATAATGGATATTTCATACCGATAAACCAAAAAGAAAGAACAGATACGCCCCCTAATACTAAGCAAACGAATAACTGTCCTCGAATATAACTTCCGAGTGACTTGTCAATTTCTTTCGCCAGCATTTGCCCAGTACTCCGCCACTTACTCGGAACTAGCTTCCAAAAGATATGATAAAACTCACCGTAATCTTTTAATATGTAAAATACAATGAACGGTATTAAGAAAATAATAAGCAGCGAATCCAGTACCCCACGAGCTGTACTCATTACTTTATTTAAAAGTGATTGTATCTTCGTTTCTACTCCAACAAAAATTTGTTTCACCTTTTCATGAATAAATGACGGGAAATTCGCTGTCTGTTCTGTGACGCCATCCATCCAAGAATCATACATTTTTGTAAACTGCGGGAATTGTTCATTGATTTCTTGTAATTGCTTAATCACAACTGGCGTTCCTTTATAAATGCCATAACCAATTCCACCAAAGAAAAGGATGTAAATGAGCAAAATAGCAAGTGTGCGCGGCATCCCTTCTTTATGAATTTTTTCAATTAAAGGATGCAATAAATACGCAATAAAACACGCAATAAGAAACGGTGTAATTGCCACTTTAAATACAAAAATAATCGGTGCCCATAGCGGTTTAATTTTTAAAAAGACGAGCAAACAAAGAAATACGAGTAACAATAACCCTAAACGATATATCCAAATGATTTTAAGATTCTTCACACGAAAAACCTCCTCCACCTTTATTTTGAAAATAAATAGGGTAGGTTATGTGCAAAAGTTTTAAAATCTTTTCATGCAGACCATACTGTTTTGTAAAGACGTACATATACATAACATAATAAGGACAACCACCCCTGAGAATGCAACATGGAACAATATGATCAGGAGGGCTCATAATGGTTTTATTTATGCTCGTATTATCAGCACTTTTTATGATTCTCGAATGGGTTTGTATCGGGTTTGGTATTTGGAAAGGTTTCTTTATTCGTTCCTCACGAAAAGAAAGGGCGAAGCAATTATTTCATTACGGAATGCTTGGCGTTGGATGTTACGGTCTATCTTATCTCTTCTCTGAAATTGGACTTTTATATTTGCATACAAGTGCATAAAAAAACTCCCTTATGATAAAGGGAGTTTTTTACGCTTATAAATAAGATTTAATCATCTTACGTGCTTTTTTCATATTGCGTTTTGAAAATACATCTTGTTTGCGCGCATATTGATACGCTGCCGCTCCAACACCTAATGCGATTAATGAATTGCGTAGATTCAAAGTAAATCCCCCTTTTCGTTATCCGATCGTTCTTTCGTTCTCATCAAATAAATCATCAAGTGAGCTTAATGAACCATCTTCCTCTACTTGATGCGTATGGATTTTCCCCTTTGAAACCGATAATTCGATATAACAATTCCAGCAATAAAATTGGTTGACACCTATTTTTCCAATGTCTTTCCCTTTGCAATTTGGACAAATGAACATATGGCTTTCATCTCCTTACAGTCTCCCAGATTCTATTCGCCATTATGTCCAAACCGCATTCATTTATACATTGCTGGAGCCTTTCAACGTTATACGTTTGAAAGTTTCACTATATAATTTCACCTTGTTACATGAAATCATACGGTGAAATGTTTTCCACGTCCATTTCTTCGCCATTAACTGTTACCATCTGTACTTCTCCTTGTGATTCTTGCAAGCGACTCGCTAAAGTCGTTTGACGCATTGCATCATCAAGGCGATTTACACCAGACTGGAAAGCTGCTTCCTCCCCGCAAATAATGAGGAACTTTTTACTTCTTGTAATACCAGTGTAAATTAAATTACGACGTAACATACGATTGTAACTTTTTACTATCGGCATAATCACAATCGGGAACTCACTACCTTGCGATTTATGAATCGAACAGCAATAGGCATGTGTAATTTGATTTAAATCTGGTTTTGTATACGTTACTTCAATTCCATCAAATGAAACGATAATCATATCTTGTTGCTCAACGTTCTCTTTCGCATAAAACACCGAAACAATTTCTCCGATATCGCCATTAAACACTTGGCTCTCCGGCTGATTAACGAGTTGCAATACTTTATCTCCTCGTCGGTATACAACGTCACCGTAAGCAATTTCTTTACTCTTTTCCCTTTTCGGATTAAACACTTCTTGCAACGCTTCGTTTAGTACGTTAATACCGGCAGGACCACGATACATCGGGGCCAATACTTGTACATCTCTTGCGCTAAACCCTTTTGTCTTAGCATTCTCACAAACCTTCTTAACGACCTCAACAATTTGAGCTCCTGTACAACCGATAAATGAACGATCTTTTTGGTTTTGCGCTAAATCTGGCGGGAGCGTTCCATTTTTTATCGCATGGGCAAGTTGAATAACTGATGAGCCTTCCGCTTGACGATAAATTTCAGTAAGCTTTACCGTTGGAACTGCACCTGCATTCAATAAATCTTTCAATACTTGACCAGGTCCTACAGATGGTAATTGATCTTCATCGCCTACAACGATAACTTGAATGTTAGTCGGCAATGATTTAAACAACTGATTGGCAAGCCAAATATCAACCATTGAAAATTCATCAATAATAAGCAATTTCCCTTGTACAGGATCCGTTTCATTACGCTGGAAAGACCCTTCTGGCGTCCAGCCAAGTAAACGGTGAATTGTACAAGCTGGAAGCCCTGTTGATTCACTCATTCGCTTCGCTGCTCTTCCTGTTGGAGCCGTTAATAATATCGGAAATGGATTATCATCACTGTATTCATTCGGATTTAACGATAGCCCGTGAAGTGACGCATACATTTCAACAATTCCTTTAATAACTGTTGTTTTCCCTGTTCCTGGCCCACCTGTCAATAACATCATCGGTTTATGAAGTGCCGTTTGAATTGCTTCTTGCTGAAATGGTGCATACTGTACATTCAGTTGTTCTTCAATTTCACCTAACGTCTTTAACACTTCTGCTTCAGGAAATGAAGGTGTTTCCTCTTGATTCATAAGCCTACGAATAGACTTTACAACACCTTTTTCAGAGTAGAATAACGATGCTAAATATATCCGTTCTTCTTCTATGATGACTTTCCCTTCACTTTGCATCATTTCAACGCAACCTACAATGTCTTCCTCCGTCACTCGTCCTTCTTGATTATTTAAAAGTGACATCGTTTCTCTTACAAGTTGATCTTTTCCCATATAAACGTGACCAAGTTGCAACGATACATTTTCTAGCGTATAAAAACACCCCGCACGTACACGGTCGTCGTGATTACCCGATATCCCTAGTGCACGTCCTATATCATCTGCTCTTCCAAAACCAATTCCGTCCACTTCTTCAATAAGTTGATATGGATTATTACGAATTACTTCTAATGTCATCTCTTTATATTGCTGGTAAATTTTAATAGAAAGCTTCGTTCCAAAACCGTAACCATTTAAAAAACTCATTACTTTCTCTAGCCCTTGATGTTCAACAATTGTCTCATATATTTCTTGTGCTTTTTGCTTGTTGACAACGCCATTTAAAGCCTCGGGATCATCCATAATTTTAGAAATAGCATGTTCCCCGAGATGGTCTACAATTTTTTCAGCTGTGCGCTTTCCTATCCCTTTAAATAAATCACTCGCTAAATATTGCACCATACCAGCTTTTGTTTGCGGCAATTCTTTCTTAAACGTTTCAACTAAATATTGTTTCCCATACTTCGGATGGTCTTTAAAATGGCCTGTCAATGTAAACACTTCATCTTCATGCATGCGGGGAAAATGACCGTTTATCATCACTTTTTTTTCATCGTACGTTTCATTTGTTTCAATGACTTTCATACTGACAACGGAATAGAGGTTTTCTTCGTTGTGGAAAATGGTATGAAGAACTTGCGCTTTTATAAACTTTTTCTCTTCTTCAAACAAATCCATTGCATGTTGATTTCCCATCTTTCCTCTCCTTTCCGGTTTCGTTTCACTTTAATGAGCAGTACATCCCCCACCTCTTTAGATGAGGGATAACTACCCATTAAACTATATTTTCACCTTATTCAGCTTCTTGCTCTAATAAACGAACACCATTACCAGCTAAAAAGTGATCTGGTTGAATTTCAGTTGCCTTCTTAAATAAAGCAAGAGCCTTCTCGTTATTTTCTTCAAATACGTACGCAACGCCTAAATTATAATACGCATCTGCATGCTCTTCATCCATTTCTAATACCTTTTCAAAATAAGGTTTCGCCTCTTGAATATGTTCTAGTCGTGCAAAGCAAAGTCCGCACTGGAACACAGCTTCTACATCGTTTCCATCTAACTCTGTTGCTCTTTGTAAAAACGGCAGTGCAAGACGATCATTTCCAAGTTGCACATATGTAATACCTAGCATAAATGTTACATCAGCTGATTGTAATCCAGCTTGCATCGCCTGTTCAAATACAGCTTTAGCCTCTGTAAATTGCTCTTGACCGTAATATACGTTTCCTAATCCATAATAAGCAGCCGCAGATTTATCATCTAACTCTAATGCACGTTTATAAAATAAAATTGCTCTCTCACTGTCACCTAGTACATCTAATAAGTTTGCAAAATTAATGTATCCAAGCGCATCTTTCGGATTTTCTTCGATTGCTTCTGTGAAATTTTTAGCAGCTTCTTCCCAGTTTCCTTCTTGCATATATTGAATACCTGTTTCAAGTTTGTTTGACATGTCCTTCACCTCTACAACAAATTATAACAAAGAATGTATTTTCCAAGCGAACGAAAATTCGCTTTATGTAAAAGAAACCTCTAACCGCGAATCGGCAGAGGCTTCTCATTTTATCCTAAATAATCCAATTTCTTACCGCTACGGTACACTTCATCAATTGTAGCACCGCCTAAGCACTCATCTCCATCATAGAAAACGACTGCTTGTCCTGGTGTAATTGCACGAATTGGCTCGTCACAAAGAATACGAACTGTATTTTCATCAACGATTTGAACCGTTACTTTATTGTCTTCTTGACGATAACGGAATTTCGCTGTGCATTTAAATTCTTTTTCTTTCGCTTCATTACTTACCCAACCAATATTCGTAGCAATAACTTCATCACCATATAGAAGTTCGTTATGGAATCCTTGATCCACATATAAAATGTTTTCTTTCAAGTTTTTCCCAACAGCAAACCACGGATCACCGTTACCACCAATACCAAGGCCATGACGTTGTCCAATTGTATAGTACATTAAACCGTCATGCTTTCCTTTCACTTCACCAGATAATGTTTGCATTACACCTGGTTGTGCTGGTAAATAGTTACTTAAGAAATCTTTAAAGTTACGCTCACCAATAAAGCAAATACCAGTACTATCTTTTTTCGCCGCTGTCGCTAAACCAGCTTCTTTCGCCATTTCACGAATTTGTGGTTTCTTCAGTTCACCAAGCGGGAACATTGTTTTTGATAATTGCTCTTGGCTTAATTGATTTAAGAAATACGTTTGGTCCTTATTATCATCAACGCCGCGAAGCATTTTATATTCGCCGTCCATATAAGCAACGCGTGCATAATGACCTGTTGCTACATAATCAGCACCAAGCGCAATGGCATGCTCTAAAAATGCTTTAAATTTAATTTCTTTATTACACATTACATCTGGGTTTGGTGTACGACCAGCTCGGTACTCATCTAGGAAGTACGTAAATACTTTATCCCAGTATTGTTTTTCAAAGTTTACTGCATAATATGGAATGCCAATTTGGTTACACACTTCAATTACATCATTGTAATCTTCAGTTGCTGTACAGACACCATTCTCATCTGTATCATCCCAGTTTTTCATAAAAATTCCGATTACATCATAACCTTGCTCTTTTAATAAAAGAGCCGCTACAGATGAATCGACGCCACCGGACATCCCGATGACAACGCGTGTTTCGTGAGGTAGTTTGTTCATCATGTCACCTCCCATGCTAATTTTGTGTTAATCGCTTCACGATTTTCACTGTTTCGTACGCCGCTTTCTCAATTTGCTCTTTCGTATTTCCAAGTCCGAAACTAAAGCGTACGGATGAACGTATTTGATCGGAGTCTTTTCCGAACATCGCTACTAATACATGTGATGGATCAATTGAACCAGCTGTACAAGCCGAACCACTTGATACTGCAATGCCAGCTAAATCTAAGTTCACAAGAAATGGTTCAATGTTCATTCCTGTAAAACTAATATTAAGCACATGTGGTAAGCGATATTCTAAGTTTCCGTTTACCTCGAAAGTAATGTTTTCATTTTTGAAGACAGATACCATTATATCTTTAAACTCTTCATATTGGGCATTTTTTTGCTCACGAGTTTTTTCAGCTAACAAAATTGCATGCTGAAGCCCGGCGATACTCGGTACATTTTCAGTACCAGCACGGCGTTTTCTTTCTTGCTCCCCGCCTATTAATAACGGTTCAAATTTCACATCTGCACCAGCATATAAGAACCCGACACCTTTTGGCCCGTTAATTTTATGAGCTGAAATCGATAATAAATCAATACCAAACTCTTTCACATCTATTTCTACTAAACCGTAAGCTTGTACCGCATCTGTATGGAAATAAGCTTGATGCTCTTTTAACAACTTACCTATTTCCGCAATTGGTTGCATCGTCCCAACTTCATTATTACCAAACATCACAGATACAAGAATTGTCTCTTCTGTTAATGCCTTTTGTATGTCAGAAACTTGAACGCGTCCTGTTTTATCGGCAGGTAAATATGTCACTTCAAATCCTTCACGCTCTAACAATTCACACGTATGCAAAATCGCATGATGTTCAATTTGCGTCGTTATAATATGGTTACCTTTATGACGGTTCGCACGCGCTACACCGATAAGCGCTAAATTATCAGCTTCTGTACCACCGCTCGTAAATATAATTTCATTCGGATTCGCATGAATGCTACGTGCACACGCGCGTCTCGCTTCATCTACTGCATGGCGCGTTTGACGTCCATAAAAGTGAATACTAGATGGGTTCCCGAATGTTTCTGTCATATATGGAATCATCTTTTCGACCACTTCTGGGTGAGTCGGAGATGTCGCAGCATGATCTAAGTAAATGCGTTCCATTAAATCTCCTTCTTTCCAAATCGTTTCACAAGGAATTAAATGTAAAACATATAGCCCCCGTGATTTTCTTCCTCATAACGTACTAAATCTTCTAAAGTTGTACTATCTAACACTTCTTGCACCGCATCTCGAACACGCATCCATAATTGGCGTTGTGCTGGTTCTTCTTCTTCTATCATTTCTACAACACTAATTGGACCCTCTAATACACGGATTACATCCCCAGCTGTAATGTTAGCTGGCTGATCTGATAATACATATCCGCCATATGCCCCGCGCGTACTCTTTACTAGACGAGCGTTACGAAGTGGTGAAATTAATTGCTCTAAGTAATGTTCCGATAAATCATGTGCCTGCGCAATTGATTTTAAGGAAATTGGACCTTCACCAAACTTTTTTGCAAGATCGATCATAATTGTTAAGCCGTAACGGCCTTTCGTTGAAATCTTCATCTATTTTGCACCTCTTTTCAAATTTTCACTTCTATTGGTTATATCTTATTTATAAAAGAACACAATTTAAAATCCTATGAAATTATAGCATAATATAGTATTATAAGAAATTTCAACTTGTGTATCAAAATGATAACATAAAATCACATTGAAAAACTCGGAAATTATTACAATTGAAAGAAAAATGAAAATATTCATATTCATTTTTCCCACAAAACAGCATCCTATTTCAAATTCCACTAAAAAAAATGATACGATAGAAAGAGATTATACTTTAAGGGAGACGGTAAAATGAAACAACCACTCGCACATCGAATGCGCCCTACAAATATTCAAGAAATTATCGGACAACAACATTTAGTTGGTGAAGGAAAGATTTTATGGCGAATGGTCCAAGCAAATCATTTTCAATCTATGATTTTATACGGTCCTCCAGGTACTGGGAAAACATCCATTGCGAGCGCAATTGCAGGAAGTACCGGGACTCCGTTTCGCCTATTAAATGCTGTTACTCATAATAAAAAAGATATGGAAGTTGTCGTACAAGAAGCAAAGATGCATCGACACCTCGTTTTAATTTTAGATGAAGTACACCGTCTAGATAAAGCAAAACAGGATTTTCTATTACCTCATTTAGAAAGCGGACTTCTTACCTTAATTGGGGCAACGACGAGCAATCCGTTCCATGCTATTAATTCTGCTATTCGAAGTCGTTGTCAAATCTTCGAGTTACACGCATTAACAGAAGATGATCTTTTAATCGGGTTAAAACGAGCACTTGAAGATAAAGAGAAAGGTCTTGGAGAGTATGATGTAACCGTTACGCCTGAAGCATTACATCACTTTGCAAATGCATCAGGCGGAGATATGCGTTCCGCTTATAACGCACTTGAACTAGCTGTTTTATCTAGCTTTACAACGGATGACAAAGCTGCGGAAATTACACTAGAAGTTGCAGAAGAATGCTTGCAAAAGAAGAGCTTCGTTCACGACAAAGGTGGAGATGCTCATTACGACGTATTATCAGCATTTCAAAAATCAGTACGCGGAAGTGATGTAAATGCAGCACTTCACTATTTAGCACGTCTTATTGAAGCAGGTGATTTGCAAAGCATTGGTAGACGTCTTCTTATTATGGCATATGAAGATATCGGACTTGCTAGCCCGCAAGCTGGACCACGTACACTAGCAGCTATAGAATCAGCTGAACGAGTTGGGTTCCCCGAGGCACGCATACCACTTGCAAATGCTGTTATCGAGCTTTGCCTATCACCAAAATCAAACTCAGCTTATAAAGCACTTGATGCTGCATTACACGATTTACGTAACGGTCAAACAGGCGACATCCCAAGTCATTTAAAAGATAGTCATTACAAAGGCGCAGAATCACTTGGAAGAGGCATCGGATACTTATACCCACACGATCAACCAAATGGCTGGGTACAACAACAATACTTACCTGATAAAATAAAAAACAAACAATATTATAAACCGAAAACGACAGGAAAATTTGAGCAAGCACTTTCTACTGTATATGAAAGATTACAAAGTTCGAATAAAACGAAAAAATAAAGGGTAACATAAGCGAAAACGTCACCATTATGGAGGCTTCGCTTATGAAAACACGTCAAGATGCATGGACAAAAGAAGACGATCTCCTTTTAGCAGAAACTGTTTTACGACATATTCGCAGCGGCAGTACACAAATAAAAGCATTCGATGAAGTCGGCGATACATTAAATCGTACTTCAGCAGCTTGCGGATTTAGATGGAATGCTGAAGTACGGCCGAATTACGAAGATGCGGTGCAACTTGCAAAAAAACAACGTAAAGAATTAAAGCGTTCTGAAGCTAAAATAGAAAAAGAGCATTTCACGAAAACGAAACAACTTGTAATTGATGCCGAGTTTTCAGAAGATATTATGCCAAACAAGCAGGATCTTACAATGCAAAATGTCATCTCGTTTTTGCAAAACTTAGAGCATACCAACCCTTCACGCGCAAAATTACAAACTGAAAATGAAGTATTACAAGCTCAGCTCACGACTTTGAAAAAGACGAATCATGAACTGGAAGCAAAATTAGCGGTACTCTCAAAAAAACAGCAAGCAATCGAAGAAGATTATGCAATGCTCGTTAGAATTATGGACCGTGCTCGAAAACTCGTTTCAGTTGAAGAACAAGAAGAACAGATTGCTCCAATTTTCAAAACAGATCAAAATGGAAATTTAGATATTATATATTCTGCAGAGAATTAAAAACAGGGCTGTCACTTTTTTCACTAAGTGACAGCCCTGTTTGTTTCTTTGGTGGAGAGTATATATGTATGTGTGTCGGTAAATGAAATTATATCGACGATTCGATAAGGAATATCGATTTACCGACAAAAATTGACGAAATATCCCTCCCTATCATACAAGAAAGCTCTCGATATAAATTGGATATTTTTTACTAAAATGTTATTATAAACATATATCTTTTAAGGGAGATGGTAGCTATTTCATTAATAGTCTTCAAAATAGCACTCGGTGTTCTCGTCCTAACTTTAGCTCTTTTCACCATTAACAGTTTAAAAAAGACGTCCGCCTATACATCAGATAAATATGATCATTACTTACTAGGCTTACTTACATTTGAACTAGTAATAATGCAAATATCCCTATTTCTTTAATACATACAAAAAGCATATATCCGAAATGGATATATGCTTTTACTTTATTCTTGCCCTACACGTTTCACTTCTACATTTTTAATGCGTTCACGTACAACGTGACTAGCCATAATTAAGCCTGCTACAGATGGTACGAATGCGTTTGATGAAGGTGGTAATTTCGCTTTACGAATTTTTGCATTTTCGTCTGGTACGATTTCTTTACGTACTTCTTCACGAATTACGATTGGGTTTTCGTCAGAGAAGACAACTTTTACACCTTTTTTAATACCCTCTTTACGAAGTTTCGTACGAATTACTTTCGCAATTGGATCTGTATGTGTTTTAGAGATGTCCGCAATACGGAAACGAGTTGGGTCCATTTTATTTGCTGCACCCATACTTGAGATAATTTTAATTTTACGACGTAAACATTGTTTAATTAAATGGATTTTGAACGTAATCGTATCAGATGCATCTACTACGAAATCCAAGCCATGCTTGAAGAACTCTTCATATGTTTCATCAGTATAAAACATTTCTAGTCCAATTACTTCACAATCTGGATTAATGTCTGCAATACGCTCTTTCATTAATTCTACTTTTGAACGTCCTACAGTAGATACTAAAGCGTGAATTTGACGGTTTACGTTTGTAATATCTACAACGTCTTTATCAACTAATACGAGACGCCCTACGCCAGAACGCGCTAACGCTTCAGCCGAAAAAGAACCTACGCCGCCAATTCCTAAAATACCGACTGTACTATTTTTTAATATTTCAAGTCCTTCTTTACCGAAGGCTAATTCATTACGTGAAAATTGATGTAACATTCAGCTCTACACTCCTATTACAAAAATGGTCTACCATGTATTCTAGCGTTTTTCCGACTATTTGTATAGAAAAAGTTATAGAATTCCTAAAAATACATATTTCGAGCATAAAAACATAGTGTAAACCGACTTTTATTTCTTCCTAAATACACGTTTAAAAAGGAGGATTTAGAGAACCGAGCAGATCGAGGCACGTATGCTAGGAGGAGCGCAGTGTAGCAGTACTACTCGAGCACCGGACTAGCATACGTAACGATGAGATGCGACAGTTATCTGAACCGGACTTTTTAAACTTCCTCTCAAAAAAAGCCTAGATGGTATTAGTATAACCATCTAGACCCTATTCTTACTTCTCTTCTTTTAAGCTTAATTTTAAGTTTAACTCTTCAAGCTGTGCTTCTGCAACTGGGCTTGGAGCTTCTGTTAATAAGCAGCTTGCGCTTGCTGTTTTCGGGAATGCAATTGTGTCGCGAAGGTTCGTACGTCCTGCAAGTAACATAACAAGACGGTCTAAACCTAATGCGATACCGCCGTGTGGTGGCGTACCGTATTCGAATGCTTCTAATAAGAATCCGAATTGCTCTTGCGCTTCTTCTTGTGAGAATCCAAGTGCTTTGAACATTTTTTCTTGTACGTCACGCTCGTAAATACGAAGTGATCCACCACCAAGCTCATAACCGTTTAATACAAGGTCATATGCTTGTGCACGTGCTTTTTCTGGTGCTGTTTCTAATAGCTCAACGTCTTCACGGAATGGCATTGTGAATGGGTGGTGAGCTGCGAAGTAACGATCTGCATCTTCATCGTACTCAAGAAGTGGCCAATCCGTTACCCATAGGAAGTTATATTTACTTTCGTCAATTAACTCAAGCTCTTTACCTAGACGTAAACGAAGTGCGCCTAAGCTATCTGCAACAACGCTCTTCTTATCTGCTACGAATAGTAATAAGTCGCCAGCAGTAGCGTCTAATGTAGTCATTAACGCGTTTGCATCTTGTTCACCGAAGAATTTCGCGATTGGTCCTTTTAGGCCATCTTCTTCCACTTTAAGCCAAGCTAGACCTTTCGCACCGTATACTTTTACGAATTCAGTTAATGCATCGATATCTTTACGAGAGTATTTGCTCGCAGCACCTTTTGCATTAATTGCTTTTACTTGTCCGCCGCTTTCTACAGCACTTGTAAATACTTTAAAACCACAACCTGCTGCAAATTCAGATAGGTCTGTTAGTTCCATTTCAAAGCGTGTATCTGGCTTATCAGAACCGTAACGAGCCATTGCATCAGCATATTTCATACGAGGGAATGGTGCACTCACTTCCACACCTTTTGCATCCTTCATAACTTTCGTCATCATGCGCTCCATCATATCTAAAATTTCATCTTGTGTTAAGAATGAAGCTTCGATATCGATTTGCGTGAATTCTGGCTGACGGTCTGCACGTAAATCTTCGTCACGGAAACAACGTGCTACTTGATAGTAACGCTCAAATCCGCCGACCATAAGAAGCTGTTTAAATAGCTGCGGAGACTGTGGTAATGCATAGAATTCGCCATCATGTACACGACTTGGTACTAAATAGTCACGAGCTCCTTCTGGTGTGCTCTTCGTTAAAATTGGTGTTTCCACTTCTAAGAAATCTTCTGTGTCTAAGAAGTTACGAATTGTTTTCGTTACGTCGTGACGCATTTTGAATGTGTTAAACATTACAGGACGGCGTAGGTCTAAATAACGATATTTTAAACGCACATCTTCTGATGCATCTGTATCATCAGCAATAATGATTGGCGTTGTTTTCGCTGCATTTAATACGTTTACTTTCGTTGCTTGTACTTCAATACGACCAGTTGCCATATTGTCATTAATTGCGCCTTCACCACGCTCAACAACTGTACCTTCTACGTGTAATACGTATTCGCTACGAATTGTTTCTGCTACTTCTAGCGCTTCTTTTGATGTTTCTGGGTTAAATACAACTTGTACGATACCTGTACGGTCACGTAAGTCGATAAAGATTAATCCACCTAAATCACGGCGTTTTTGTACCCAACCTTTTAATTGAACTGTTTGTCCAACTGCTTCTACTGTTACTTTTCCACATGCATGTGTTCTTTCAGCCACTGTAAGTTCCCCCTATATTAATTTCTCTGCTACGTATGAAGCAAATACATCTAATGCTACTTCTTCTTGTTCGCCTGTTGCCATATCTTTTAAGTTGATGATGCCTTTATCTAGCTCATCTTCCCCTAATACAGCTACAAATTTCGCTTTTAGACGATCTGCTGATTTAAATTGTGCCTTCATTTTGCGGTCTAAATAATCTTTTTCAACTGATAATCCAGCTTTACGAAGATCAAACGCAACTTTTGCAGCATGGTCTTTCGCTTTCTCGCCAAGCGCTACAACGTAACAATCAATGCTATGTTCAATTGGTAATTCAATGTTTTCAGCTTTTAGCGCCATAATTAAACGTTCGATACTCATCGCAAAACCGATACCTGGCATTTCTGGTCCACCGATTTCTTGTACAAGTCCGTTATAACGGCCACCACCGCTTAATGTAGTAATAGCACCGAAACCTTCTGCCTCACTCATAATTTCAAATACAGTGTGTTGGTAGTAGTCTAAACCACGTACTAAGTTCGGATCTTTTTCAAATGGAACATCCATCATCGTTAATAGTTCTTGAACTTTTTCGTAGTATACTGCTGAGTCTTCGTTTAAGTATTCTGTAATAGATGGTGCTGTTCCCATTAATTCATGGTTACGGTCCTTCTTACAATCTAAAATACGAAGAGGGTTCTTTTCTAAACGAGATTGACAGTCAGAACAGAACTCGCCGATACGTGGCTCAAAGTGTGCGATTAACGCATCACGGTGCGCTTGACGGCTCGCCGCATCACCTAAGCTGTTTAATACAACTTTAATATTTTTTAAGCCCATGCCGCGGTAAAACTCTACAGCAAGTGCAATTACTTCTGCATCAATTGCAGGATCGTTACTACCGATTGCCTCAATACCGAATTGTACGAATTGACGATAGCGACCTGCTTGTGGTCTTTCGTAACGGAACATTTGACCGATATAGTATAATTTCGTTGGTTGTGTTGCATCACCGAACATTTTGTTTTCAACGTAAGAACGTACAACAGGTGCAGTACCTTCTGGACGTAATGTTAAACTACGCTCTCCACGATCTTGGAATGAGTACATTTCTTTTTGTACGATATCTGTCGTATCACCAACACCACGTAAAAATAGCTCAGTGTGTTCAAAAATTGGTGTACGAATTTCTTTATAATTGTAACGACGGCAAATTTCGCGTGCTTGCCCTTCGATATACTGCCATAACTCAACAGTGCCTGGAAGAATATCTTGCGTTCCGCGTGGGATTTGAATAGACATATTCAGTTCCTCCTCAAATTGTTTTAATCTTAATAAAAATAAAAAAACTCCCGCCTCTACTGTTTGAACAGTAGGGACGAGAGTATTATACCCGTGGTGCCACCCTAATTGAAGCACGTATGCTTCCACTTTTTTAATAACGCTTAAATGTGCGTTCATCCCTACTAAGCGTATATGCCGTTCAAGTTGAAACCTCTAGAGTGTCATTCAATCAGTCATCATGTAGAAATGCTTTCAGCCTAAGACATTTCTTCTCTTTCCATGTGTGTCTCATTTACTCTTCTCTATCAACGGTTATATTCATATGTAAATATAAAATTACTATACGTTTGTTCAGTAGGATTGTCAAGTGCTCTAAGAGCGTTCAATCTGCTTCTTTAGACGCTTTACATCTTGAAGAGAAATCCCAAACTCAGAAGCAAGCTCCATTGAAGTATTGTTTTGTTCTTTTGAAATAAAATCATGAAAATTTACGTTAAACAGTTGATTTGCACCATTTGTAACAGAGTGCCCTTTTTCATTCATACGCATACGTATATCCCTCACATTCAATATGGATGTTTTACTTTTTATTGTTCCATATTGATTAGAGCGTTATACGTATAAACGAATAATGTTATTCGATACCGCTCTTATATAAGTAATTAGCTCTTTGAATCATAAAGAATGTTACAACCATCGCTGCCATTACAAATACTACCCAAGTACCGTAACTTAACGCTGCGAAAGTAACTCCTAATGCGTGTAAAAAAATAGCTAAGCTAAACCGCAATGAAAATTTCAAATCTTTAAAGATTGACCAATTCATATACTATCTCTCCTTATCACACATACATCCAAATGTTTTTACCATTTTTTATTATACTATATAATTAATGACCCGAGCTACTGATTACAAACAAACATTAACATTCATTCACAACAATAATCATAACCACTCCACTCGCCAACATAGGATGCTTCAAATGATACAACGGTGCAACACCCGCTCCAAACATGATAATTTCTAACAATACATGCATTCCCATTCTGCGTGCGGAGCTCCAAATGACAGCATAAAACTTAAAGGTATATTAAATTCTTGAAGCATGCTACACCTTCTTTTCCTTTTATCCTCCTTCAAATTAATCCTACGATAAAGTGAAACGTGAATTATTGGGGGGTGTGTCCATCCACCACTGATTATTAACCCTCACTAATCGGGCTTTTACGGGCGCCCGACTCCCAACCTAACTCCCTCGCAGTCGCCGAATTTTGAGTATGAGTCTTACTACCCACAAATAACTGGATAAATGAACAAAACATACAACAATGTATAAAAAAGAGAGGATGATATCATCCTCTCTTCTTAAGTAACACTATTTACTTTCCACAATTAAGGTCACCGGACCATCATTGATTAATGAAACATCCATCATTGCTCCGAACGTCCCTGTTTCTACATGCAATCCTTGCTTACGAACTTCCTCATTAAAGAAATCATATAAACGCTCTGCATAGTCAGGTTTGGCAGCACCCATAAAGTTTGGACGTCTTCCCTTGCGGCAATCTCCGTATAATGTGAATTGCGAAATTGATAGAACTTGTCCTGCTACATCAAGTACCGAATGGTTCATCTTTCCGCTCTCATCTTCAAAAATACGTAAGTTCGCAATTTTTTCTGCAATGTAAGTTGCATCTTTTTCTGTATCTTCATGCGTAATGCCAACTAGTAATGTTAAACCGAACGGAATTTGTCCTACGATCTCACCGTCTACTGTGACAGACGCTTCTTTTGATCGTTGTAAAACAACTCTCATCTTTTCTACACTCCCTATTAATGCATCATGCGTCGTACTGCATAAATTTCTGGAACACGTTTAATGCGTTCTACTACTTTTTTCAAATGCTGTAAGTTACGAATAGAGATTGACATATTAATTGTCGCCATCTTATTACGGTCACTTCTACCAGAAACTGCCGAAATGTACGTTTTCGTCTCTGTAACAGCTTGCAATACTTCATTTAATAAACCACGGCGATCATAACCTGAAATTTCAATATCAACGTTATACTCAATTTCTTTTTCAGGGCTACCTTCCCACTCTACTTCTAATAAACGTTCTATAGCTTCTTCTGTATGAACATTTACACAATCACGGCGGTGGATTGATACGCCTCGGCCTTTCGTAATATATCCAACGATATCATCACCTGGTACTGGGTTACAGCATTTTGATAAGCGAATTAATAAATTATCCGCACCACTTACTTTAACACCAGAATCCCATTTTCGAATTTTCATCGGTTTACGAACTTCTTTAACTTCAACAATCTCTTCTTCTTCACGTTGCTTACGGAACTTGTCCGTTAGTCGTGTAACAATTTGTGATGCAGTGATGCCGTTATACCCAACTGCTGCAAACATATCTTCTTCATTTGCAAAGTTGAATTTTTCAGCAACACGTTTTAAATTGTCAGGAGCTAACACTTCTTTCATCTCATACTCTAGGCTACGCACTTCTTTCTCAACAAGTTCACGGCCTTTTTCAATATTTTCATCTCTACGTTGCTTCTTAAAGAATTGACGTATTTTGTTTTTTGCATGAGATGTTTGAGCAAGTTTCACCCAATCTTGACTTGGTCCATACGAATGTTTCGATGTTAAAATCTCAATGATGTCACCTGTTTTTAATTTATAATCAAGCGTCACCATTTTCCCGTTTACTTTTGCACCGATTGTTTTATTCCCAATTTCTGAATGCACGCGATATGCAAAGTCAATCGGAACAGATCCAAGTGGCAATTCCATTACATCGCCTTTCGGTGTAAAGACGAATACCATGTCAGAGAATAAATCAATCTTTAATGACTCCATAAACTCTTCCGCATTAGAAGCTTCATTTTGCCATTCTAATATTTGACGGAACCATGTAAGTTTCTTCTCTAATGTACCCGTTGTTTCTGCTGTTTTTCCTTCTTTATACGCCCAGTGTGCCGCGATCCCGAATTCTGCAATCTCATGCATTTCTTTCGTACGAATTTGTACTTCAAGCGGATCACCTTTTGGCCCAATTACAGTCGTATGAAGAGATTGATATAGGTTTGCTTTCGGCATTGCAATATAATCTTTAAAACGACCTGGCATCGGCTTCCAGCACGTATGAATAATTCCAAGTACTGCATAACAATCTTTAATACTATTTACAACGACACGTACAGCTAATAAATCGTAAATTTCATTGAACTGTTTATTTTGCAGTGCCATTTTACGATAAATACTGTAAATATGTTTTGGTCTTCCAGAAATTTCAGGTTGAATTGCAACTTCGTCTAATTTCTCACGAATACCAGTCATTACTTCGTCTAAATACTCTTCACGTTCTGCACGTTTACGCTTCATTAAATTTACAATACGATAATATTGCTGTGGATTTAAATAGCGAAGTGACGTATCCTCTAGCTCCCATTTAATAGTACTAATTCCGAGTCTATGTGCTAAAGGTGCAAAGATTTCTAACGTTTCATTCGCAATGCGACGCTGCTTCTCTTGAGGCAAATGTTTCAATGTACGCATGTTATGAAGACGATCAGCTAGTTTAATTAAAATAACTCGAATATCTTGAGCCATTGCAATAAACATTTTGCGATGGTTTTCTGCTTGTTGTTGCTCATGAGATTTATATTTAATCTTTCCGAGCTTTGTCACACCATCGACAAGCATAGCAATTTCTTTATTAAATTCCCGTTCAATATCTTCTAATGTAATCTCTGTATCTTCTACTACATCATGTAAGAAACCTGCTGATACCGTAGCTGGATCCATGTGTAAATCAACTAAAATACCTGCAACTTGAATTGGATGAATAATGTACGGTTCACCCGATTTTCTGTATTGTTCGCTATGTGCATCGCGTGCATATTCATAGGCACGTGCTACTAGCTCAATATCTTCATCCACTAAATATTGACTTGCTTTCTCGAGTACCTGTTCAGCTGTTAGTACCTGCTCATTTGCCATCGAATCACCTTTTATTGAAAATTGACTTTATCTTTATTAAATAGAATAAATTATATTCTATCATTATAACCCAATGATTGTGAATTGTGAAAAGGAAAAGATTTTACTGACATTTCACCATGATTTTTTGTTCAATTATACAAAAGTACCCGCTCCTCTCCAAGAGATTCACGGGTACTTTTTATCACCGTAGTTTTACTATATAGTGATTAGTATTTTTCTAATACTAATACATCGTAACCATCTAACATTTTACGACCATCTAAGTAAGTAAGTTCTACTAAGAATGCAATTCCTGCTACAACTCCGCCTAGCTCTTCAACTAGCTTAATTGTCGCTTCAATTGTTCCACCTGTAGCTAATAGATCATCTGTAATTAATACGCGTTGACCTGGCTTAATTGCATCTTTATGGATTGTTAAAACATCTTTACCATATTCTTTACCGTAGTCAACTGTAATTACTTCACGTGGTAATTTTCCTAATTTACGAACTGGCGCAAATCCTACTTCTAAAGCATAAGAAACTGGGCAACCGATAATGAAACCACGAGCTTCTGGTCCTACTACAAGGTCAATATCTCTTTTCTTTGCATACTCAACAATTGCATCTGTTGCTGCTTTGTATGCTTTACCGTCGTTCATTAACGGTGTGATGTCTTTAAACACAATACCTTCTTTTGGATAATCCGGTACAATTGCGATATGTTGCTTGAAATCCATATTTCTGAATCCTCCTCAGATCTAAAAGGTTTGTAAATACAAATCCTTTACCCTAACTGTTCTACTTATTTATGATTACGAATCGTTTCAAACCATGTATATAGTTGCTGATATGTGCTATAAACCAATTCTTTTTCTAATTGTAAGTGGTTCATTTTCTCACGATATGTGTTCGATTCAATTAAATCACGCTTTTGTTTTTTGTCTGCCATAAAAATGACGCCATCTTTTATTGTAACAAATTCTAACTCAAAAAACACCTGTGTCATGAAATTTACTGTATCTTTTGACCAACCTTTATGTTGACATAGTTGCGCTCCATATTGTCTTAAAGAAAATGGTGCTTTTTGGCTCAAGAACGAATAGTACCATTTAAAGTGTTCTCTCGTTGGAACAGTACTAAATAAATGATTATTCTCTTGATAAAATAGTGTATAAATTCGCGATGGGAACCCAGCTTTAAATAGCTCTCGTAATTCATCTGTTCCTTTTGGTAAATCAAGGAACACGATGTATTGGTCATCTAACTCAGTTACTTCTGATGCATGCATCATATGCTCTTTATAGTCTTCTAAAGAAAATTTATGCAATACCTCTTCAGAAAAATACACCATCGTTATTTTTTCTTTCGGAAGTTCCGCTACATTTGTTTCTACGTTACGCATACTACGCCAATCAAATAATTGCCATGCCTCTACAGCAATATCTTGCACCATTAATTGCGGCTTCTTAAAATTATTCCATTCATTAATAGATGCTTCCCCTATTACAGATACCTTTGCAACTGGAGAAATTTCTTTCGCATACGCACCAAAACCAAATCCGATTGTATCCAGTGTTGCTTGTCCATCACGAAGAGCCATTTTCAAATGAGAACCGTCGGATCCGATTGCTCGAATACTTTCTAGCTCTGCATCCTTCACTGCAATACGTGGTTTTGGATTTCCAACACCAAATGGCGCTAACTTTTGCATATCTTCAATTGCTGCAAGTGTTACATCCTCCACTTTACAAAAGACATCAACAGATGTAATCGGAATAAAATCTTCTTCCGTTAAAATCGTATCTGCTTGTTCATTTAAGCGGCGGCGTAATTCAGCTACATCATTCATATGTAGCGTCATTCCCGCTGCCATCGGATGCCCTCCGAAGTGTGGCAATAACTCTCTACAATCTGACAAGTTTGCAAACAAATCAAATCCTGCAATACTACGTGCTGAGCCTTTTGCTGTTTCCTTGACAGGATCAATGCTTAATACAATCGTCGGACGATAAAAACGTTCAACCAATTTAGAAGCGACAATTCCAATTACACCTGGATTCCATCCTTCTTTTGCAAGCACTAATACTTTATTGTCTTCTGGCGGAAAATTATTTTCAACTTCAGCGATAGCTTCTTCTGTAATTTGCTTTACAATATCTTTTCGCAGTTTATTCAACTCATCAATTTCTTCAGCAAGCTCTTTCGCTTCTTCTGGATCCTCTGATAATAAAAGATGTACAGCCGGCGTAGCATCTTCTAAACGTCCAACAGCATTAATACGAGGTGCGATTGAGAAGCCAATACTCTCTTCTGTAATTTCACTTTGAGAAACGTTAGCAACTTTAAATAGCGCCTTTAGTCCGATATTTTTCGTCATGCGCATATGTTTTAAACCGCGCTTCACTAGCAATCTATTTTCACCATGAAGTGATACTAAATCGGCAACTGTACCAATTACTGCAATTTCTAATAAATGTTCTGGTACACGGCCTAACAATGCATGTGCAACTTTAAACGCAACACCTACACCAGCTAAATAGTGAAACGGATATACACCGCCATCTAATTTCGGGTGAATAATCGCAAGTGCTTCTGGCAATTCTGGTGGTGGCTCATGGTGATCCGTAATAATAAGATCTACTCCAAGCTCCTTCGCTACCTTCGCTTCATGTACCGCTGCGATACCAGTATCGACAGTAATAATTAGTGAGAATCCTGCGCTATGCGCCCAGCGAAATGCTTCTTCATTTGGTCCATAACCTTCTGTAAAACGGTTTGGAATATAAAATTCTACGTCTGCGCCTAATTCTTGCAAGGCAAGATATAACACAGTCGTACTACTTACTCCGTCCGCATCGTAGTCACCAAATATTAATATTTGTTCTCCATTTTGAATCGCCTTATTTACACGTTCTACCGTTCGATCCATTCCTTCTAATAAAAATGGATCATGAAATTCTTGATTTTCTGTATTTAAAAAATCTAAAATCTTATCTTCTGTATCTAATCCTCTGCCGAGGAATAACGAAACGACAAGTGGTGATAATTGTAATTTACTTGCTAATTCACTCACTCGCTCGCCATTATATTCTTTTTCTTTCCAACGCGTCTTCGGTTGTAACACGAAATCACCCCTTAACCTGTTCATTATACAAGACAGATTAAGGGGTGACAATATAATGCAAACTACGATGCAATATCTATATACTAAAATGTTAATGATATTTAATTTGGAGAATAAGGATTTATATGTACAAACACATTTTGTACGTTATCTTGTTTCATAAGCGTTTCTTTCACATGCTTTCCAATACGGTGCCCTTCTTCTACAGTAATGTATGGATCTACAGAAACTTTAATATCAACAATAACGTAATGACCATGCTCCCTTGCATATAAAGAACCGATTTTTTTCACACCATCTATTTGAAGTACTGCTTCTCTAAGAGGAACAACATCTTCCTCATGAAGAACATGATCAAGCGTTGCATGAATTGCTTCTGCCCCAATACTCCACGCCATTTTTGCAACAAGAAGTGAAACAAATAATCCTGCAATTGGATCGGCATATACAAGCCAATCTAACCCGAACTTACCACCGATAATCGCTGCACAAATACCGATTAAAGCTGCAATTGAAGAAAATACATCCGAACGGTGCTCATATGCATTTGCAATAATTGCATCACTATTTACCCTCTTCCCTAATCGGAATTTATATTGAAACATTCCTTCTTTCACGATAATCGAAAGAACAACAGCAAAAATCGTAATTCCTTTCGGTGGTTCTAATTCTTGCGAAAAAGCTTTTATAGACGAAATCGCTATCTCGATCCCCACAATAAATAACAATACTGCAACAATAATCGCTGAAATCGATTCCGCTTTACCATGACCATACGGATGATCTTCATCGGGCGGCTGCTTTGCTGCTCGCAATCCAAACAGTACAGCTAGTGAACCAATTACATCTGACGCAGAATGCACCGCATCCGCTAATAGCGCTTTACTGTTCCCAATATAACCAATTACCGCCTTTACAATCGCTAATATAATATTACCAACGATCCCGACAATAGCACCAAACTCGGCCTGTTTAAAACGTTCATCTTTTTCCATAATTAAAATCCCTTCTTTTCTTAACCTATCTTTTTATTGTAACAAAAACAGCGATAACATCACCACTTTTTTCCATTTTCCTATTTCAAAGTTGCTATCTTATTGTATCCACAAACGAAAAAAGAGATGCCTCATAAAGAGACATCATCTTTTTTATACTTGCGGTTCAGATTCTACTTTCTCAACCTTTTTCTTGTTTTTGCCCTTTTTCAAACGACGGTTTTCAAGCATTAACCAAATTTGAGAAGCGACGAAAACAGAAGAGTACGTACCTACAACTAATCCGACAAGTAAAGCAAACGAGAAGTTACGTAATGACTCACTACCGAAGATAAGTAACGCAATTACCGGGAACAACACTGTTAATACGGTGTTAATTGAACGACCAAGCGTTTGACGAATACTTGCATTTACGATTTCTTCTAAGTCTTTTATATCGCGAACTCGTTTTTTCTGTTTGTATAATTCACGGTTTCTATCAAATGTAACAATTGAGTCATTAATAGAATAACCGATGATTGTTAACACCGCAGCGATAAACGTTAAGTCTACCTCTAATTGGAAAATACTAAATATAACAACCATAACGAATGCATCATGTAGTAATGCAAGTACTGCAGATAATGCATACGTAAAGCGGAATCGAATACTTACGTATAAGATGATAACTGCAGAAGCAATCAGTACAGCAATAAATGCATTTCGTGCAATTTCTTTACCAATTGTTGGTGAAACTGTACTTATGTTTGGATCTGTACCATATTTATCGTGGAAGAATGTTTTTGTTTTCGCAATTTCATCTTTTGATAGAACACCTAATGTACGAACCGCGAACCCTTTATTGTCATCTCCAGTCGGTACAATATTTTCTTCTTTTACATCAATGTTCAATTCTTTAAAATCTTTATGAACATCAGATACAGTAAGGGCTTGTTTTGATTGCAAGTCGATACGTGTACCACTCGCAAAGTCAATACCAAGATTCAATTTGAAAATTGGTAAAATAATTGCACCTGCAATTACAACTACAATCGAGAAAACAAGGAATTTATGACCGATATTTACGAAGTTAATACGATCAAATCTTGTCGGTGGATGTACTACACCTTTTGTTAACGGAATAATATCCTTTTGTTTCACACCAAAGTATCCTGGTTTTTTATCGAAGTAACGGCTCTTTACAAGTAATCCTAGTAAGAAACGTGTACCGAATACGTTCGTAATGAAACCGACTAAAATACTTACGATTAAACTTGTTGCGAATCCTTTTACAGAGCTATTACCATAAACGAATAACACACCAGCTGCTGCAAGTGTTGTAATGTTCGCATCTAAAATCGTTGCTAATGAACGATGGTTACCAGCACGGAATGCTGACATCATTGACTTACCAATTTTCAGCTCTTCTTTCAGTCTCTCGTACGTAATAATATTCGCATCAACTGCGATACCTACCCCGAGCACTAACGCCGCAATACCTGGCAACGTAAGAACTGCATGCATCCAGTTAAAGACAAGTAACGTAACGAAAATGTATAGACCTAACATAATAACCGCTACAAGTCCTGGTAAACGGTAAAATACAAGCATAAATAAGAAAATAAGAGCGATACCAATCGCACTAGCGAAAATCGTTTGCTCTAACGCTTGTTGACCAAACTTCGCTCCAACAGATGTTGAATACATTTCTTTTAAATCAACAGGAAGTGCACCTGCATTTAATAAAGATGAAAGTTGTTTCGCGCTTTCAACTGTGAAGTTTCCACCTACGATAGATACTTCAGCTTGGTTAAACACTTGGCTTACTGTTGCTGCTGATAAGAACTTCGGATTCGGTTTTGCAGATTCTGCTTTGTATGAATCTTTTCCTTCTTCAAAATCAAGCCAAATTACCATTAAATTCGTTGGTGGTGGCATTTTTGAAATTTTTTCAGTTACTTCACGGAATTTTTCAGCGCTCTTTAGTGTAAGACCTACACTCGCACGGCCTTGCTCATCAAATGTTTGCTTCGCTCCGCCGCCTTTTAAATCCGTTCCGTCCATAAGAAGGTTGTCATCTACATCACGGAATGTTAATTTCGCTTGTGTTGATAACATTTCACGTGCTTTTTGCTGATCTTGTACACCAGCAAGCTGTACGCGAATTCGGTCTTGCCCTTCAATTTGAATGTTCGGCTCACTTACACCGAGAACATTGACACGATTTTCAAGAGCACCTACTGTACTTACAAGTGCCTCTCGATCGATTTTATCACCTTTTTTGGCTGGTTTTACTTCATACAGAATTTCAAAACCACCGCGAAGGTCTAGTCCTAGACTAATTCCTTTTGCTATGTCTTTTCCTGCCGCACCAATTACTCCACCGATCAATAATACGATGAGGAAAAAGGCGGCAATTCTCGTACCACGCTTTGCCATATGTACCCTCTTTCTGCTACTAACACTTTAAATAAATCTCTTACGATTCACTTTTACACGTGTGCATACGCCTAGTTAGTAGACTTCCTTTCTATAATTTTGCTAGTTCATCACTAGCTGTGTCGATATGGTTTTCACAATACCTACACTTTCATTATTTATTTTCTCTCTTCACTACCCCCTTTATATATAATCTTAGACATAATTATTTCCTCATTATCAATACCTATCATTATACTGCAAAAGGAAGAACAAACCAATTGCAGTCGGTTATTTATTTTCATATTCATCAAACGACCAAAGTGGCGCTTGATATGCTTCAACAGTTAAATACGTCATATATTCATTAGCACTTACTGTTAATACGTCATTAACTAATTCATACAATCTAACATCACTGTCTATCTTCTTCCACTTTTTCGTTTTAAGAAACTTCCAAATGTCATCATCTGTTACTCGATCATAACCAAACATGTGGAACTCTTCTACTTTACTTTCTAAAACGACTTGTAACTGTCCGCGGTATGATTCTACCAAAGCCTCTTTTTCTAACATACATAACATCTCCTTCTGATTTCAGCACGAAAAGTCGCTTTTAATCCCGCTCTAATGGACAGCAATAACTACTTTCAAGAGCACTCTCTTAAATGCTTGTCATTCTTGTCTCGTACGTGCATATAAATTATTGTAAATCATTCCACTGATTTTGAGAAGGTAGGAGAAGACCATGACGAGACAAAGCTTTTTAAAAGGCGCATTTATTTTAATGATAGCCGGCTTTATTACCAAAATCCTTGGATTTATTAACCGGATTGTAATGGCACGTATTTTAGGGGAAGAAGGCGTTGGCCTTTATATGATGGCCGTTCCTACATTCATTCTAGCAATTACATTAACACAAATTGGTCTTCCTGTCGCAATCGCAAAATTTGTAGCAGAAGCTGAAGCTGTAAACGATAAACAAAGAGTAAAAAAAATATTAACAGTATCATTAGCTGTTACATCCGTTATTAGTATCATTTTAACAATTGGAATTATGCTCCTCACACCTATTTTAGCAAAAACATTATTAACTGACGAACGAACGTACTATCCATTAATGGCCATTTTACCTGTCGTTCCTGTTATTGCTGTTTCTTCTGTTTTACGCGGTTATTTCCAAGGGAAACAAAATATGAAACCTAGCGCTTACGCCCAAGTTATAGAGCAAGTTGTCCGCATTACAATTATCGCTATATGCATTCAATTATTTTTACCATATGGCGTAGAATATGCTGCAGCTGGCGCTATGTTATCAGCCGTTCTCGGTGAAGTTGCATCGTTATTATTTTTACTCACTTTATTCCAGCGCGAAAAGCATTTATCTATACGCTCTGGATTTTTCACTACTGTAAAGGAAAGCAAGGGGACATTTTATTCTCTTATGGATATTGCACTTCCAACTACAGGAAGTCGCTTAATCGGTTCCGTTTCCTATTTTTTTGAACCTATCGTCGTTATGCAAAGCTTAGCGATTGCCGGCGTTGCTGCCTCCGTCGCAACCCAGCAATACGGTATATTAAACGGGTATGCCTTCCCACTTCTTTCACTGCCAGCCTTTATTACATACGCTCTTTCTACAGCACTCGTTCCATCTATTAGTGAAGCAATGGCCAAAAGACAACATAAATTAGTAGAACACCGCTTGCAACAAGCTCTGCGCATCTCATTAATTACTGGTGGCTGGTCAGTTGTTATATTATACGTATTTGCTTCTCCTGTTTTAACTCTTATGTATGGATCAGACAGTGCAACAGCATTCATCCAGCTTCTTGCACCTTGCTTTTTATTTCATTACTTTCAAAGTCCACTTACCTCTGTTTTACAAGCTTTAAACTTAGCACGTGCGGCGATGATGAATACATTTATTGGCGCAATCGTAAAATTAATCGTTATTTTTGTACTAGCTTCAAGACCAGAGTTTCAAATGATGGGAGTTGCCCTTGCAATTGCAGCAAATATAGTAACCGTAACATTTCTTCATTACGCTACTGTTTTAAAGAAAATTACATTTACCATTTACGCAAAAGACTACATTTTCGGCGGACTTGTCATCGGTATTGCAGGCTCCTTCGGTTTTTACCTTCATAAGTATATGATTTTTTCTCATTCACTTGGCATACAAACATTATGGGAAATCACTTTAACAACACTCGTTTATATTGTGCTCCTCTTCACTTTCAAGCTCATTCGAAAAGAAGAGTTAAGTCGGCTCCCTATCATTCGAAAACTTTCATTTTTGAAGTAAACAGGCTTACTATTTCATATAGTAAGCTTCTAGTTTTCTTTCAAATCAACAAAGAATTGTCCATTTTGAAAACTGCAATATAAAATTTGCGCGATATCGTTATAACCTAAGTTTTTTAATTTCCCAATAAGCCATTCATCTGTATGTTCAATCATTTGTAAATGACTCGATTGAATTTCTCCATCGATAATAAGAGGAAGAGTAAACTGCAATGCATCCTGTTCACCTTTTTGTTTTTGAAAGACAGATAACTTCCCAGATGGTTCTAAAATAGCGTATTCTACATCTCTTATATCTCCGACTCCCTGCTCCCTTAATTGCATCATTAAATCATCTATATTATATCGCTGGTTTCTCATCTTTTTTTCATCAATTTTTCCAGCATTAATAATAATCGCTGGTTCTCCTTCTATCAAATGCCGAAATCGTTGAAACTTTAATGAAATGACTGACAAAATGATTTGTATACACATAAGAAAGGTCATCGGAACTAATTGATGCCAAAGTGATTTGTCGGTATTTTCAATTGCTACTACAGCCATTTCACCAAGCATAATAAATACGACTAAATCTAATACACTTAATTCTCCAATTTCACGTTTACCCATAAGGCGAAAGATAATTAAAATGATAATATACAAAAGCATCGTCCGGCCAATTACCGATATCCATTCCATTTCTACATCTCCTTTTTCCATATAGACTCCCCTTTAAAAAAGAAACTAGTCTAACTTAGGCAAAAGGAAAATATGCTTGTATTAAAAAGGGGGAATGTATAAATGGATGGAACGAAAAAATTATCTACTGCAATCGGCTTCGGCATCGTTATCCTATTAATTCTCGCAACAGTTACTAGCATGATAATGGCTCTTTTATTAAAGTTTACAAATATGAATGAAGGGACGTTAGCTGTTGCTATTTTTATACTTGCTCTTTTATCTATGCTTATATCTGGGTTTACTGCCGGAAAAAAAGCAAAAGGAAAAGGTTGGCTAGTAGGCTTCACAACAGGACTTACATTCACTATACTCGTTTTTCTAGTTAACTATTTAGGCTTCTCTCAAACTTTATCGAACTCACAGTTACTTTATCAATTAGCATTAATAGGCGCGAGTACACTCGGTGGTATTTTCGGTGTAAATATGTCAAAACAAAACAACTAAAAAAGGCCCTGCACATTTCATGCAGGGCCTTCTTCATTAGTTTTTCACAACTTCACGAATCGCATTACGATCGAAAGTTAAATGTGAACCACCAGATTTAATAACGATTTTCGTATCATCTACTGATTCGATTGTACCGTGTAAACCACCGATTGTTACGATAGCATCACCTTTTGCTAACTCACTTTGCATTTGAGCAACTGCTTTTTGACGCTTTTGTTGCGGGCGAATTAATAAGAAATAGAAAATCGCAAACATCGCAACGATCATAACGATATTCATCATACCTGGATTCATCTTTTGTTCCTCCTTTTAAATTATGTATTAGAAGTTTTTAGCATTCGGTTTATTAAAGCCATACTGTTCAAAGAATTCTTCGCGGAAATCGCCAAGACGGTCTTCACGAATAGCTTGTCTCACCTGCTCCATTAAGTTTAACAGAAAATGAAGGTTGTGATAAGACGTTAAACGAATTCCGAACGTTTCATCACATTTCATTAAGTGACGAATGTACGCACGAGAGTAATTTTTACATGTATAGCAATCACAATTTGGATCAAGCGGACCGAAGTCTCTTGCGAATTTCGCATTTTTCACAACAAGGCGACCTTCACTTGTCATACATGTACCATTTCGAGCGATACGAGTTGGAAGTACGCAGTCAAACATATCAATACCACGAATTGCACCATCGATTAATGAGTCAGGAGAACCTACTCCCATTAAGTAACGTGGCTTATTATCTGGAAGAAGTGGTGTTGTAAACTCAAGTACACGGTTCATAATATCTTTCGGCTCACCTACAGATAAACCACCTACAGCGTAACCAGGGAAATCCATTGAAACAAGGTCTTTTGCACTTTGACGACGAAGCTCTTCGAACTCTCCGCCTTGTACAATACCGAATAAACCTTGATCTTGTGGGCGCTCATGCGCTTTTAAACAACGTTCTGCCCAGCGGCTTGTACGTTCTACAGATTTCTTCATATATTCAAAAGTAGCCGGGAATGGTGGACACTCATCAAATGCCATCATAATATCTGAACCTAATGCATTTTGAATTTCCATCGCTTTTTCTGGTGATAAGAATAATTTATCTCCATTTAAGTGGTTACGGAAATGAACGCCTTCCTCTTCAATACGACGGAAGTCACTTAAACTGAATACTTGGAAACCACCAGAGTCCGTTAAGATTGCACGATCCCAGTTCATAAATTTATGCAAGCCGCCTGCTTCACGAATGATTTCGTGACCTGGACGTAACCATAAATGATACGTATTACTTAAAATAATGCCAGAATCCATTGCTTTTAATTCTTCTGGTGACATTGTCTTAACTGTTGCAAGTGTACCAACTGGCATAAATGTTGGTGTATCAAATGAACCGTGCGGCGTATGTACACGTCCTAAACGGGCACCTGTTTGTTTACAAGTTTTAATAAATTCATAACGAATTGCTGTCATAATTTACTCCTTTTATTTGTTTCCCATCTTAGCGTGAGATGCAACGAACATTGCATCACCGAAGCTAAAGAAACGATATTTTTCTTTTACTGCTTCATTATAAGCATGAAGTACATTATCTCTGTTTGCAAATGCACTTACAAGCATAATTAATGTTGATTTCGGTAAATGGAAGTTTGTAATCAAACCATCAATTGCTTTAAATTCATAACCTGGGTACATAAAAATGTCTGTCCAGCCAGAAGCAGCACAAAGCTTGCCATCGTGATCTGTCGCAATTGTTTCTAACGTACGAGTTGAAGTCGTACCTACCGTAATAATACGTCCACCATTCTCTTTCACACGGTTTAATAATGCCGCTGTCTCTTCAGACATATGGTAATATTCTGCGTGCATATGGTGTTCTTCAATCGTATCAGCAGAAACTGGTCTAAATGTTCCAAGCCCTACGTGAAGTGTGATGAAAGCTAACTCCACGCCTTTTTGTTTTAACTTCTCCAGTAACTCTTCTGTAAAGTGAAGTCCTGCAGTCGGCGCTGCTGCTGAACCGACCTCTTTCGCATATACTGTTTGATAGCGATCGCGATCTTCTAGCGTCTCTTTAATATATGGAGGAAGTGGCATTTCTCCAAGTTCATCTAAAATTTCATAGAAGATGCCGTCATATGAAAATTCAAGCTGACGTCCACCTTGATCTGCAGTTCCTGTGCAAGTTGCTTTTAATTTCCCTTCGCCAAAAGAGATAACAGTTCCTTCTTTTACACGTTTCGCTGGCTTAACAAGCGTTTCCCACTTATCGCCTTCTTCTTGTTTTAAAAGAAGTACTTCAATGTGTGCGCCTGTATCTTCTTTCACACCATGCAAACGAGCGGGCATTACTTTCGTTTCATTTAAAACTAAGCAATCCCCCTCATGTAAGTAAGAAAGAATATCCGTAAAATGTTTATGCTCAATATCACCTGTTTCACGGTCTAACATCATTAATCTTGATGTTTCACGGTCTTCTAATGGGACTTGTGCAATAAGTTCTTCTGGTAAATGAAAATCAAACAGATTAATATCCATAACTATATCCACCTATTTCTTATTTAAATCGATTTATTATATACATAATAAAAGATAATACAATACTTAACACAATACATGTAATGATAGGAAAATAAAAGGTAACGTTTCCTTTTTTCACAAAAATATCGCCTGGAAGTCTTCCAATGAACTTCCAAGCTAATCCAACAACGATGAGCAAGATACCTGCTGTAATAAGCAATTTTGGCATCTCCGTCATAATTTTGGCATCTCCATTCCGAAATGCTCATATGCAAGTGGCGTTACGATTCGGCCCCTTGGCGTTCGTTGTAAAAAGCCAATTTGTAATAAATACGGCTCATACACATCTTCAATCGTATGAGATTCTTCTCCGATCGTTGCCGAAACCGTTTCTAACCCGACTGGACCACCGCGGAATTTCTCAATAATACCAAGCAATAATTTATGATCGATATGATCTAGGCCTAATTTATCTACTTGCAGTAGTTCTAACGCCATTTGTGTAATTTCCATCGTAACTGTTCCGTTACCACGAACTTGCGCGAAATCACGTACACGTCGTAATAAACGATTTGCAATACGAGGTGTACCACGAGCACGTCTTGCAATTTCTAGTGCGGCTAACGAATCAATTTCAACTTCAAATACTTCTGCTGTGCGTTCAACAATCTCAGAAAGCTGATCTACTGTGTAATATTCTAATCTTGAAAGTACACCGAAACGGTCACGAAGTGGCGCTGATAATGCTCCCGCACGTGTCGTTGCTCCAACTAATGTAAATGGCGGTAAATCTAAACGTACAGACCGTGCTGACGGTCCTTTTCCAATTACAATATCAAGGCAAAAATCTTCCATCGCAGGATATAGCACTTCTTCAATCGATCTATGCAAACGATGAATCTCATCAATAAATAATACATCCCCTGGCTGAAGCGCTGTTAATACGGCTGCTAAATCTCCTGGCCTTTCAATTGCTGGACCTGAAGTTGTTCTCACATTTACGCCCATTTCATTAGCAATAATATTCGCAAGCGTCGTTTTACCAAGCCCTGGCGGTCCATATAGAAGCACGTGATCTAACGTTTCTTCACGCATTTTCGCTGCTTCAATAAACACTTCTAAATTATGTTTCGCTTTATCTTGGCCAATATACTGACGGAGCGTCTGTGGCCGTAATGAATATTCTAAATCCGCATCTTCATATGCAGATTCCCCTGAAAGGAGACGTTCGTCCATTATACTCACCTCTTACCATTTAGTAAAAGACTAAGTGCCTTTTTAATATACTGATCCGTCGTTAATGATTCTTTTAATAACTCTGGTACAACGCGAGAAACTTCTCTTTCTGCGTATCCAAGTGCGCGCAGAGCTTCCAGCGCCTCATCAAGCTCAGCTGATGAACCTTTCTTCTCATCAAAACGTTCTGTATCTGAGAATAAATCAACAAATGCATCTGGCACGACATCTGCTAATTTTCCTTTTAAATCTAAAATCATTTGGCGCGCTGTTTTCTTTCCGACGCCCGGGAATTTCACTAAAAACTTCTCATCTTCATGTTCAATTGCTTGAACGACCTGCCCTGTTTGACCAGAAGCTAATATTGCAAGAGCGCCTTTTGGCCCAATACCAGACACACCTAACAACTTTGTAAATAATAAACGCTCTTCACGTGTTTTAAACCCGTAAAGCGCCATAATATCTTCTCTCACATAATGATATGTATAGACACGGATTTCTTGCTTACTTCTTTGAAATACATACGGATTCGGTGTGAAAATTTGATAACCAATTCCATTATGATCAATTACGACATATTCCGGTCCTACATACTCCACGTAACCTGTAACATATTCAAACAAAATACGATCTCTCCCTCTTAAATCATGTATTCCATTTTAACATATTTAATGATAGAAAAGCGAGACTACCCCAACAAATGTTCTCTATTTGAAACTTCTGTTATTTTCCATTGACAGAAAGCATGAACCACCTTAATATACAGAGGTCGATAATGATTATCAATACTAATTAAAGGGGTTACATCAGGATGAAACAGAAGCTATTTATTTTATGTACTATTATGCTAGTTGTTCTTTCTATCGTTGGCTGTTCTTCTCAAAAAGAAGAATCAAAAGCGAAAGAACAACCGAAAACAAAAGTTGTAAAACACGCTAAAGGGGAAGCGACAATTCCAGTAAATCCAAAGAGAATTGTTGACTTATCTGGATCAACAGAAGAATTATTACTTCTTGGACACAAACCTGTTGGTACAGCAAACACATATAAAGATAAAATCCAAAATCACTTAACAGAAAAATTAGATGGCGTAAAAGCAGTAGGTTGGTACTGGGCACCTAAAGTTGATTTAGAAGCTGTTACTGCTTTAAAACCAGACTTAATTATTTTAAATAATCGTCAATTGAAGATTTATGATCAATTAGAAAAGGTTGCACCGACAGTTGTTTTAGAAACAAACTTAGAAGACTGGCGCGGTAAGTTTAAAGAAGTAGGCAAACTATTTGACGAAGAAAAGAAAGCAGACAAATGGATTGCAGACTACGATAAAAAAGCAGACTCTTTATCTAAAAAAATTAAAGAAAAAACAAAAGATGAGAACTTTATGTTCGTCGCAGTTACACCACAAAACTTCCGCGTATACGGTAGCTTCGGATACGGTGACATCATCTTTAATGACTTAAAACTTCCAGCAACAAAAGGTACAGATTTAAAACAAACGATGGCGCAAGTATCGCTAGAAGGTCTTGTTGCATTCCAACCTGATCAAATGTTTATTGTAAACTTTGGCGGCGAAGCTGATAAAGTTTACGAAGACTACAAAAACAGTGCCGTTTGGAAAGACAATAAAGCTGTGAAAAACAATCATGTATATGAAGTATCCAATGAAATCTTCAATACGAAAGCATTCAATCCAATCGGAAAAGACATGCTAATTGATGAAATCGCAAAACAAATTTTGGATAAAAATAAGTAAGAAAAAAGCAGCTCACCATGAGCTGCTTTTTTTCTTGTTTTGCACTGCATATTGCTTCATTTTTTCAATCGTCCTCACAAAACCTTCTTTTGATTTAATACGAATACCACGCTTCAATTTCGCACGCTCATAACTCTCAAGCTTTTTCATATCAATTTGGAAGAAGGAGTGAATCGCATTATCACTTTTCGGTACACCTTTAAAAATTTGTAATATCCCTTCCTCTGACACACCAAAATAACCGCTCGTCTTTAATAACGGAGAAATATCATCAACTTTCTTTTGTAATACAATTTGTACATCATCACGATCAACAAGCTGCCATTCTTTATATTGCTGCAAAAACTTTTCTAAGTCTGCCACTTTTTCTGTAAATATTTCCTCACTTACTTCTCCATCAACATACATTCGCTCTAATAAAATTGTAACTTCCGGCTCTTTTTCTGTTACTTCTGGTACTGGACCTTCCGCCTTCACATTTGTTTCATAAACGAAACAAAACATCATAACGAAAGCTTGCATCGCAATCAGTATCCATCTCATTTCCGTTCACCTCTTTTAGGCAAGATCAAACTTTCATTAGTAGTTTTTCCGGAAATGGAGGTTTTATCCCTAATTCATAGATTACTCTCATTAAGACTTATAGAGTCCAATGATTTCTACCTATTTCAAAACGTATTGATTACGTGAAAACTTTTTTATACCTTTATTTGATTGTACCGTTGCTATATAAACCCCAATTAATACGATTATCATCTCAACTATTTGTTGCCACGTAACAGCTGCTCCATACAATATAACTGATATACCAGTAGCCACAATAGGGGTTAGATTTAAATACATACTAGCTTTGCTTGCACCTAGTTCTTCAACCCCTTTATTAAACACGATATATCCAACTAACGTCCCGCATACGACCATATACAACATTTCTATCCATCCCTGTAAAGAGAGCGTTGCAACCTTTCCCCACCCATCTTCATATAGAGAAAGGCCTGCTAAAAACACAGTACCCAATACCGTCATACTCATTGTTGTTAACAAAGGGGAGATACCATTCATAACCTTTTTTCCTGTTAAGCTATATAAAACCCCACAGGTTAAAGCAGCTATAAATAAAAGATCTCCCTTATTAAATGACAAAGACATAAGTATATTCATTGAACCACCCGTAATAACCACTATTACACCGACAAGGGACAAACTTAAACTTATTCCGACTTTTATACTCCAAGACTCTTTAAAAAACATTATTGCTCCCAATGTTACAAAAACGGGCATTGTAGCAATAATAAGCGAGCCATTCAGAGTGGAAGTATAGTTAAGTCCCATAAAGAAAAAAACATTGTAGCCAAAAATACCTGTTAATGATACAAATAACAGTCCTTTCCAATTCTTTAATAACAAACTTGTATTCCACTCAGATTTCATAAACACGATGCCTATTAAAATACAACCCGCTAAACCAAAACGAATTGTTGCCGCAGTAATCGGTGGAATTTCAGTAATAACATGCTCTGCTGTTGCAAAAGATCCACCCCAAAATAACGGAACAAGCAACATAATGACATACATACGATTTATTCTGTTCATTTTTATTACCCCTTTCACGTAAACAGGTTTAAAAGTTTAAACTTATTTACGTGTTAGTTAAAAAAAATTAATAATTTGATTCTATTGCTTGAAGTAAATCCTTCACCTGTTTTAAAAATTCTCCAGCTATTATAGAATAAAAAATTTCTTTTCCATTTCGATCCGCTACAATTAGTTCTGCTTGTCTTAAAATTTTCAAATGATGCGAAACAGCCGGTCTAGAAATCCCCATTTTATCTGTTATTTGCGTTACATTCATCTGTTTATTTTCTAATAACAGCATAATAATTTGCTGACGATTCTCATCTCCCAACGCCTGAAATATAGGGGTTACGACCTGAAATTTCTCTAATACAACTTCTGTATTTCTACATTCAAAGTTCTCCATATCCTATTCATCCCAACCTTTTATATCTAAAAAACATGTAATATATTACCATTAAATAGTAACTCTTTCATATACACTTGTAAATAACTTTATTTTCCGACTTTTATTCCAATAAAAAAGGGAAGCTTGGATTTCTCCATTCTTCCCATTACATTCATATAAAATGAAAGACGCCTGCAAAGCAGGCGTCTTGATGCGTTTACGGCGAGAGACCAGGCGACCACATTCGCGTGTTTAGCACTTAAGCATATCTCTCGTCTTACGTAAATTAGCTCATCGCTTTGCTAATATAACATTAATAACGTATAAGTGCAACATGTTTATAAAAATATTTTATTTCCTCTTTCATCCAAACAAATTATATGTAAATTATAAATTGATAAATGTAATATATATGTTACAATTGATGTGACAGCGAAATCATAATAAACAGGAGATGGATATTGTGAAAAAAATAAAGGATGAACGTCTCATTCTACAAACATTAAAAAACATACGCATCGCTTTTCTTTTTCAATCACTCGGTATAATTGGCATTTTAGGCTATATTGGATTAACTGAAGGAATGGATCAAATTACGAAATCTCCATTATGGCTATTATTTATACTCACGAGTATTGTGCTTTCTTATTTACAGTTAAGCGTTTCTATCGATGTAGAAGAAAGCGAAAAGGAAATAAAATTAACTCCTTATTACAAAATTGTTTTACGTTCTCTTATTGTAGGAATCGTTATGGCTATTATTTATATTATTTTCAGTCCAGAAAGACCTCTCTTTGAAGCTATTTTAACAGGTGGTATTCTCTTTATATGCTTTTTAGGTTCTTATTCCGTTAGTTATTTTATAAAAAAACGTCGTTTACAAGACGACGATGAATAAAGAGGAAAGGCTAGCCCTTCCTCTTTTGTTTTACTATCGCATAGTACCAGTTAAACCGTAACGGATGTCTCGGAACATATTTGTTATGTCACGGTTGAAATCGTTTGTAACTGTACCGTTACGCAGTCGTGTACTCATTGCATCGACACGTGTAAACATGTCATTTCTTACAGAAACATATACGTTTCTGTTTCCAACTTCATTTGCAACAGCTTGACGAACTTCATTTGCAAGCGCTGTTTCATTCGATACTGGATTACGTGGTTTTACCGCAATCGCCACATCGTTTCCATATACAACTGTAGACACACGGTCTACGTTATTCATACGTTTCACACGATTTGTTATTTTTTCTGCTGTTTTACCATCATTGTTAATGTATGAATTGTTCATTGTAATATTACGTGTTGGATGCGGATTAGCAATTTGACCGTTGTAATTTACATCGCGGTAATAATTGTTATATCCTGTACCGTTATGACCATTTCTATATGTTACATAATCTGTATAGCGATCATTACGCGTTACATTATCACGATACTGGTGTGTATCATTATAAGATGTACGCTCGTAATTGTAGTTACGTCCATCCATTGCATTGTTATCTTTTGGTGTACCACATGCAGCTAATGCACTGGTAACTAACAAAGAAGCAGCAATCACTTTTACTTTCGTATTCAATACAAAAACCCCCTCTGTTAGAATGAACTTCTCTTCTGAAAAGCTCCCTCTTATGATGAGTAACAGAGAAGGTTTTTACACTGTTAATATTTCACTGGGGATTTTCTAACATTTGATATAAATCTTCCATTTCCGGAACAACTCTACATACAAAAAAGGTGGGAATAATCCCACCTTTTTTAAACTTCTTCTTCATCCTCTTCTTCTGAAACTGGCTCCCCAAATACATTTGGTGGATCTGGTTGATAATACATCGTTCCTGGCTGTGGTGCATATGCCGATTGAGTTGGTTGATAATATAAAGGATTCGCGTATTGTGGTCCTCCAGGTTGCGGACTATATAGCCTACTCTCACCTCCGCACCCACAATCTTCCTCTCCTTGCACGAGCGGTGGCATATTATTATCCATTGGCATCATATTTGGATTTGGCATAGACGTATATTGCGGTCCAAACGGTGCTCCTTGCTGATACGGCATCTGATATGGATTTGGTGGTTGATGATACGGATTCGGCGGCATCATAGGCTGTTGGTATGGCATTTGATATGGCATCATATTCGGTGGTTGATTATTATCCATGATTGGCATCATATTCGGCATTTGATTATTATCCATGATTGGCATCATATTTGGCATTTGATTATTATCCATGATTGGCATCATATTTGGCATTTGATTATTATCCATGATTGGCATCATATTCGGCATTTGATTATTATCCATGATTGGCATCATATTCGGCATTTGGTTGTTATCCATGATCGGCATAATGTTGGGTATTGGGTTATTATCCATAATTGGCATTATATTTGGTGGTTGGTTATTATCCATGATTGGCATTATATTTGGTGGTTGGTTGTTATCCATGATTGGCATTATATTTGGTGGTTGGTTGTTATCCATGATTGGCATTATATTTGGTGGTTGGTTATTATCCATGATTGGCATTATATTTGGTGGTTGGTTATTATCCATGATTGGCATTATATTTGGTGGTTGGTTGTTATCCATGATTGGCATTATATTTGGTGGTTGGTTGTTATCCATGATTGGCATTATATTTGGTGGTTGGTTATTATCCATGATTGGCATTATATTTGGTGGTTGGTTATTGTCCATGATTGGCATGATGTTTGGCACTTGAATATTTGGCGGTATTACTTGTGGGATAACTACATTTTCTTTCGATACATTTGGTGACACGATATTTCCTACATTTTCTTTCTTCACTTGCGGCGATACGATGTTTCCTACATTTTCTTTCTTCACTTGCGGCGATACGATGTTTCCTACATTTTCTTTCTTCACTTGCGGCGATACGATATTTCCTACATTTTCTTTCTTCACTTGCGGTGACACGATATTTCCTACGTTTTCTTTCTTCACTTGCGGTGACACGATATTTCCTACATTTTCTTTCTTTACTTGCGGTGACACGATATTTCCTACATTTTCTTTCTTTACTTGCGGTGACACGAT